>NZ_BAABBE010000009.1:283841-303721 GCF_039537795.1 Lentzea roselyniae | reverse complement strand
GTCCTATCAGGAGCTCCCCGTCCTTCTACTCCCAGGCCCCGCGGCACGTCAGAGCGCCTGCACGAGCGTTCCCCCGAACATCCTCAGGCCTTCAGTGCTGGAATCTCCGCTGTTGAGATCACCTCAATATCTCAGCGGCCGTGTGGTACACCTTCGCGTCGAAATCTTTGATCTTTTCGGCCGGAGCGGCCGGCACTCGCACGTGGGCCTCCTTCGCGATCTTCTGCGAGAGACCCCTGGCGTGCTTGACCGAACAACTTGAAAACCGGTCAGTGGACCGGTTTCGTTCCACGCCGCCCGGGTAACTCAGCGGGATGCTCGTTGTCACGGTCACCGAGTCGACGCCTGCCTCCACCACCCTCGTGGTTTCCGGGGAGCTCGACACCTCTGGCGCGGAACGGCTGCTCGCCCGGCTCGACCGCCTCCTCGACCAGGGCCACCGCTACGTCGTCCTGGACCTCTCCGCCGTCACCTTCTGCGACTCCAGCGGAATCAGCGCACTTGTGCGCGGACACGCCCGTGCCTCGGCCGCGGCGGGCGGGCTGCGGTTGTCCGCCGCGTCCGCACAGGTGACACAGGTGCTCGAGATCTCGGGCCTCGCCAGGATGCTCGGCCTCAAGTCCACAGTGGACAGTATGGACGCCGTCACACCGTGACGACGAGCTTGCCCGTGGTGTGTTCCCGGACGAAGTCCGCGCACGCCTTCGGTCCTTCGTCGAGGACGTAACGGCGTCCGATCGTCACGGGCAGCGCACCACTCGCGGCCAGTTCGGCCACCTCGCGCATGCCACCGAGCCGGCCGTCGAGGTCGAGCACGAACTCCACGTCGATGTCGTCCCGGTCCCGCACGGGCAGCGGGTGGGTGATGGTGAACAACCTGCCGCCCGTGCGGACCGCTCCGGCGATCCCGGCCAGCCGATCTCCAGGCAGCGCCAGGTTGAACGCCACGTCGACCTGGCGCGGACAGGCGTCGGTGTAGCCGATGGTGTCCTCGGCACCGAGGGCGCGCAGCAGGTCGGCGTCCGCGGCGGTGGCCGTGGCGACGACCCGCACACCCGCGGCGACGAGCAACGGGACCAGCGCGGTGCCGACACCTCTCGTGGCACCCACGACCAGCGTGGTCTCGCCACGTTTCGGTCGCGCCGTCGTGACCAGCGCCCGTGCGGTCAGCCCGGTCGTGGCCAGCGCTGCGGCGTCCGCCACGTCCAGACCGGGCGGGCGACGCGTCAGCAACGGCGTGTCCGCCTCGAACACCGCGTACTCGGCCAGCGAGCCGGTGCTCAGCGACGGCCTGGTCGCCCCGGCCATCGCCCGCAGCACGCGCGGCACGGCCTGGCCGAAGATCTCGTCGCCTTCCGCGAACGCCGTGACGCCGGGGCCGATCTCGGTGACCGTGCCCGCGACGTCGTTGCCGGGGCTCTGCAAGGGCACGGTCTTCCGCCACTTCCCCACCAAGGACGACCTGGTCGCCGCGATCGTCCTGGACCGCGTCACCCGGCTCACCGCGCTGGCCGCGGAGCTGTGCACCGCACCGGACGCGGGTGCCGCGCTGCTGGAGTTCCTGAGGTTCGCCGCCCGGCAACGGCAGCAGCTCGACCTGTCGTTCCTGTCCGGGGATCTCGGTGCGGACGTCGACAAGGCGCAGAAGGCCATGGCACTGGCCATCACCGAACTGGTCGGCCACGCCCGCGCACAGGGCGCGCTACGGCCCGACGTCACCGGCACCGACGTGATGCTGCTGATGTGCGTGCCCGGCGACGTGGTCAAACACCTGCCCGGCGCACCGCCCGACCTGTGGGAGCGCTATCTGGCGATCCTGTTCGACGGTCTGCGGCCGGAGGGCGCCCACCCGCTCCCCCAGCCGCCTCCCGCCTGACCGTCTACTTCGAACAGACCGGCCGCATCGCCTCGGCCAGCGCGTTCTCGTGCAACGGGTCGAGGTGGTGCAGCACCACCGCCGACCGTTCCGCGATCGTCGCGTGGATCTCGCACCTCAGCGTGGGCTTGCGCAGCTGCTCGGTGTCCTTGAGCTCGTTCAGGATGTCGGTGGTGAGACGGTCGAGGATCGGCCGCACCTCGGTACCGAGGTCGGGGCGCCTCGACGGGACCTCCTCCGGGTGCTCGGTCCAGCGCGCGTAAAGGCCGCGTTGCACCAGCTTGTTCGCCTCGATCTGGGCGCGGAAGAACCTCGCCGCGTTCTCCGGGTCGAGGCTGAGCTGCGCGGCCTTGGTGCGGACGGTGTCGAGCACCTGCTGTTCGCGCGCCGGGTCGTCGATCGGCTGGGGTGTGCCGAACTTGGCCGCTGCCACCAGATCGGCGACCTGGACGCGCTTCACGGCCCGCTCGGTGAGCTCACCGAGCGGGCCGACGGGGGTGAGCGACGCGGCGAGGGTGAGTGCGACCGCCAGGATCTTCATCATCTCCGAGAGTGCCATGATGTCGGGGTGGAGTCCACGCGCATCGACCGTTGGCTGTGGGCGGTCCGGCTGACGAAGACCCGCCCGGACGCCGCGGCGGCGTGCCGTGGCGGCCACGTGCGCATCAACGACAAGCCCGCGAAGCCCTCCACGGTCGTGGTTCCGGGAGACCAGGTCCGTGCCCGTGTCGGGGACAAGGTCCGGATCGTCGAGGTCGTCCGGGTGATCCAGAAGCGGGTGGGTGCGGCGGACGCGGCCACGTGCTTCATCGACCGCACTCCCCCGCCACCGCCGGACATCCCGATCGCGCGGCGGGACCGGGGTGCCGGACGGCCCACCAAGCGCGAACGGCGGGTGCTGGACCGCTTCCGGACCCAGAACTAGAGGTCGGCCAGCTTCTTCACCTCGAGGTGGGAGATGTCGCCGCCGGAGTCCATGGCCGCGTCGAGCAGGTGGGCCAGGGACGTGCCGAGCACCGGCACGGTCGCCGGGTCCTGGCCGTCACGCAGCACGATCCAGTACGAGTCGAGGGTCTCGGCGATCCTCCTGCCGTCCGCGAGGTCGAACAACACCTGGGCGTCGTGCCGGCCGGACCGCACGTAGGCCGTCTCGGTGTGCGGGCGCAGTCGCCAGGCGCCGCCGAACAGGGAGGCCGCGCCGATCCGGGTGTGCAGGGCGATCGCGTCGCCGCCACCGGACGGTCCGAACCCGCTCTGCACCGGCGGGGTGGTCTCGTGTTCCGCCACCAGCCGATCGAGCACGGTCTCGATGTCCGCGGGCGCTTCGACGAGCACCCAGCCGGCCACCGGGCGGAGCGCGCCGTCCGGGTCCTGTGCCACGCCGACCAGTCCCGCGTCCACGGCCACCACGCGGTTGTCGTGGAGGTCGTTGACGTTGATCGTGGCGCGGCACAGCGTGTTGGGCACGTTGCTCGTGCTGATGCCGGTGTCGGTCCGGTCGCGGGGCTCGCTGAGGCGCAGGTCGAGCATGGGATTCGGCTCACCGGTCGTGCCGCCGATCGCCAGGTACGGGTAGAACCGGGTGATCCAGCCCGTCACGATCTCGCCGCCGTACGCGTCGGCCGGGTTGTAGATGCGCTGCCAGAACGCGGTGTCGTGGCGCCCCTGGGAGGCTCGCACGAACTCGTCCATGATCGGCGCGAGCGACCGGACCCACTTGCCCAGGCCGAGAACGCCGAGGTCGTCGACGCGGGCGCGGATCTTGCGCCAGTCGTCCACCGTGCCGGTCAGGGTGATCGACGGGATGCCGCAGACGCACATCATCCAGAACGCGTAGTACGGCGAGTAGGCGTCCATCAGCGCGACGCGGCCCGCTACCCGTTCGACATCGGTGCTGGTGCTGAAGTCGCACTCGAACGTCGTGTCGCCGATCTGCTTCGCGAACAGTTCCACGACGTGGGCCCATGACTGCGCGCCGGCTGGCATCGGGCCGTCGACGAAAACCTCGAGCCGCTTCTTGCCGTCGTGGCTCACGAGCAGCTGGCGGAGTTCCTCGGCGTGCAGCTTCACGTGCTGCGCGACACCGCGGGCGATGGTCAGCCAGATGGCGTCCGGGGTCAGCACGAGTGGACGGTGCTCGGCGAACGCCTTCGCCACGGCGCTCATCAGCGGGTGCACGCCGTCGGGTTTCAGGACCTCCGCATCACCGCCGGCCACGAGCGCGTCCGGGAACTGCGCGGCGAACGGGCTCGTGGGCAGGGCGTCGGTGACGGGCGTGACGTCATCGACCGGGAAGGTCACCATTCCCGGACTGTAGAACGACGTCCGCGAGTTCGGTGAGCGATTTGCCCAACGGCAGGTCGACGCGCAGCGTCGCGAACGCGTCGCCACGGGTCTCGCCGCGATTGATGATCACGACCGGGAGGCCGGCCTCGAACGCGCGCCGCACGAACCTGAGTCCGGACATGACCGTCAGGGAGGAGCCGAGGACGAGCAACGAGCGCGCGTTGTCGACGAGCGAGTAGCACTGTTCGACGCGCGGACGCGGGACGTTCTCGCCGAAGAAGACGACGTCCGGCTTGAGGACGCCGCCGCAGTCCAGACAGCCGACGACCTCGAAGCCGCGGACCGCTTCCTCGGGGAGGAAGACGTCGCCGTCCGGGTTGATCTCGTCCGTGGTGGCGGCGAAGTCCGGGTTCGCCTCGCGCAGGCGGCGGTCCAGGTCGATGCGCGGTGAGAGCGCCCTGCAGTCCAGGCAGATCACGCGGTCCAGGCCGCCGTGCAGTTCCACGACGTCCCTGGAACCCGCGGCCTGGTGCAGGCCGTCCACGTTCTGGGTGATCACACCGGACAGCTTCGGGCTCAGCCGGGTGACCGCGTGGTGGCCCGCGTTGGGGTGGGCGCGGGCGATCGTGCGCCAGCCGACGTGGCTGCGGGCCCAGTAGCGACGGCGGCCCGCAGGACTCGTCGTGAACTCCTCGTAGGTCATCGGGGTGTGCTTGCGCAGGGTCCCGCCCTCACCGCGGTAGTCCGGGATGCCGGACTCCGTGGAAAGGCCCGCGCCGCTCAGCACCAGCACACCACCCTCGTCGACGATCGGGACGACGTCGGCGAGGGTGGAGGTGCGCGGCAGCGACGGGCCTGAGGATGACCAGGTCAGAGTAGGTTTCGTGCGCACTGTGCCAGTTTACGGAACAAGCTCAGGTACCCCTTGCCGCTGACGTTCGACCGTCACCAGCCCTGGTACCACTGCCGCAGCTCTGCCTCCGCTGCCGCCGTGTTGCCGCCTGAGGCAGCCGTGACCAGCGCGAACTGTCGTCCCGAGCCACCGCGGAGCAGGAGCTTGTCGCCCTGCACGCTCGACGACGCCGAGCTGATGACCAGCGGCGAGCGCAGCGACTCGGGCAGGTGGAGCTCGGTCGGCGCCGAGCCGCCGTTGGAGTCCCACACGATCACCGCGAACGGCGCCGAGCCGACCAGCGACCTGACGTTGGCCAGCGGGATCTGCTGCCACGTCTGGTAGGCGCGGTCCTCGTAGGCGAACGCGAGCGTGGTGCCCGCGACGGCCTGCGGGTAGACGCGGTCGACGAGGGCGCGTTCGACGGTGAGCACCGGGTTGCCGGACGCGTCGAGCTTCACCGCCGAGAAGTGCTCGTCGTTCATGGCGTCGCCGTCGGTCATGACCTTGTTCGGGTTGTCGTTCATCAGCTCGCGGTGACGGCCGTAGTTGATGTCCCAGTGCCACTGGCTGCCCGAGATCACGCTGCCGCGCGGAGACGACCACCAGCGGGCGCCCGGAGCGGTCGAGTCGAGGCCCTGGTAGATCCCCTTGAGCACCGAGGAGAGCTTGTCGGAGGTGTTGCCGGAGACCGGGTGGCCGAACTCGGAGACGATCGAGGTGGTGCCGAGCGCGGTGGCGCGGTCGCGGATCGTGCGGAACGCCTGGGTGTACTGGCCGTCGCCCGCCTTGCCCGGCATCAGCAGGCCCGACTGCGCCTTGCCGTCGTAGAAGTGCGCGTTGAACACGAACCGCTCGCCCAGCGTCGGCACCAGTGCGAGGCCGCCGGGTTCGGCGAAGAAGTCCACGTTCTGGTTCCAGAACACCAGCGGCTCGACGAACGCGGGCTTCGCGGCCCAGCCCGCCTCGTCCATCTCAGCGCGGAAACGCTGGTAGAACGGCATCAGGAGGTCGCGCTCCCACTGCTGGGAGGTCTGGCCGTTGTCGTACTTGCCCGCGTAGGGCTCGTTGAGCGGGTCGACGCCGACGACGAGCTTGAACTCGTTGGCGGGCAAGGCTTGCTTGACGTGCTTGAGCGCCTCGCCGGCCGCGTTGACGAACGAGTCCTGCACGCCGTTGCGGTTGTGCCAGAAGTCGTAGGTGGCCGCGGTGACGGCGTTGTTGTTCTTCATGTTCTGGCCCCAGTGGAAGCAGAGGCCGCACGACTCCTTGGGGTAACCGCTTGCCGCCCACGCGGGCGCGCCGTCACCGGTGTACCAGCTGTCCTTGTTGAACAGGTGGCGCGAGTACAGGTCCTGGTGGAAGTCGAGGTAGACGCGGAGCCCCTGATCGGTGAACGCCCGCAGCTGTTGCGTCACCCCGTCGAGGTACGCGCGGTCGATCTGGCCGCGCTGCGGTTCGATCCACGCCCACGTCAGCAGGAACCGGACGGCGTTCGCGCCGGTCAGCTGCTTCATCGCGCTCGCGGACTTGCGCGCGTCGGCGACCGAGGCGAACGGGAGGCCGCGGTACTCGGCGAGCTTCGCGGTGCCGGAGACGTTGAAGCCGCGCAACACGACCTCACGGCCGTGCTCGTCGCGGAACACCCCGCCGGACACGCGCAACTCGGAGCCGTCGAAGGACTCCGCTCGCACAGGTGTGATCACCAGTGAGAGGAGGAACAGGACTGCCAGGAGCACCGCTCGCCGCATCGCCGCCGCCTTTGCCGAACGTGAACGAGATTCGCGTTGCACGGTAGTCGACGACCTGCGCATTCGACTAGGGTTGCGAACGCGAAGGGGGATCGCATGGCAAAACCGGTGCACAACACGTTGAGCGCGTTCGAATCATTCGACGATCGGCCCGCCCTGTTCGACAGTGGCGTCGAATTCACGTACCGGGAAAGGCGCTCGCAGAGATCAACCGGTTCGCGCACACCCTGACGCGGCACGGGGAAGTTCGCGGCTCAGGTGCTCGGGCTGCGGTTCGTCGCGATGGACCTGAGGCGCGCACGGTGCTGGAGGGTGAGCTGCCCGAGCTGTACGGGCGGATCGGACCGGCCGTGGAGGAGCTCAAGGCGTCGGGGCCCTGGGACTCCTCCCGGCCGCTCGTCGAGTTCTACCGCCGGCACACCGTGATCGAGCTCTGGGTGCCGGTCACCTGACGCTCGCGGTCAGCGCATCCACCTGCAGCCGCGTCGAACCCTCGGCCCGCACGGCGATGCGCACGGACCTGGTCTCGTCGCGCAGCCGCACGTCGGACTGCTGGTGCCGCAGGTAGTTCAGGCCCGCGGTGCCGATGGCGACCGGCTCGGTCAGCGTGCTGGCCACCTCGCGGCCGGCCGGGTCGAGCTCGGTGATCACGAGCCTGGCCGTGCCGTTGCCGCGCAGGATCGCGTTGGGCGCGAGGGTTCCGGGCCGCACCGGGACGGTCGCGCTCAGCTCCAGGGTCGTCGGCTGTGCTGACGTGGCCTCGCGCGGTGCGCCGCAGTCGGGCACGAGGCTCCAGCGGGAGCACAGCACGCCGAATCCCGGCTTGGCGCGGTCTCGGGCGAGGTAGCCGAAGGCGATGCTGTTCGGGTGCGGTGGCGTGCGAGGGTCGTCGTAGAGCTCCCAGACCATCGTGATCGGCACCTGGAGACGGTCCGTCGTCTGCAGCGTTTGCCCGGTGTAGTCGGCTTGTTCGCGCTCCTGCTGCTCGCCCGGCGCGCTCTTCCCGATCTCACCGACGATCACCGCGCTGGCCGGGAACTTCTCCCGAAGCCCGCGCACCGCCCCGTCGAGAAGATCCAGGTTGCCGTAGCCGTGCACGTCGACGAAGTCCATCGGCTTGCCGACGAGCGCGGCCGCGAGGTCCGCGCCGTCGGTCGACGCGTGCATCACGGACACTCCGCGCTTGCCCCTCGGCGCCGCTGTGCGGTCGTAAACCATTGCCAAGTAAGCACTTTGCAGGTTCGACTGGTTGCCGCGCACACCGGACGTCTCGTTCTGCAGGTCGTAGTACAGCACCGCGCCACCGGGTTCGAGCGCGGTGATGTAGGTGTTCATCCAGTTCGCGCTGGTGATCGCGAACTCGGCCCACTTCTTGCGGCTGTCCGCGGTGTCGTCCCAGTTCGGGTTGGTCAGCCAGCTGTTGGCGAACGCCACCACGAGCCGGATGCCGCGCTGCTTCGCGATCCCGGCCAGGTCGGCGAGGTTGCGGGCCTGCGCCGCCGCGTTCGTGCTCTTCTCCGGCCACAGCACGATCCTGGCGACGGTGCCGCCGGTGGAGGCCATCATGTCGAAGTCGTGCGCGACCTGGTCACGCACCTGCGGCCAGACCGCGTCGTCGAGGTACTCCTGGTACCGCTTCTCGTGCTCCGGCAGGTAGTTGAAGCCCGCCCAGCCGCGACCGTCGCGCAGGATCGTGACGCTCGCGTGCGTCACGACCTGGCCGCTTTCGTAGACCCGCACGACCTTGCGGTCCGCGCCGCGCGTGCTGATCGCGGCCGACCCGCCGCTGAGCACGGTCTCGGTGCCGTCGTCGTTGACGAGCCGTGCCTCGCCTCCCGTCCACCGCACGGTCGCGATGCCGTTGCCGTCCGGGTCGACGACCACGGGCCGGTCGAAGGACGCCGTCGCGCCGGAGTCCGCGGTGACGACGAGGGTGTCGAGGAGGTGCTCCTGGCCGGTGCCGGACCAGAGCGTGAACACCGTGGTGCCGCGGCTGATCCAGGTGATCCGGCCGGTGCCGGACGGGCCCTGCGCGTACAGCTTCTGCGGATTTCCGTTGTGCGACACCCACACCTGGGCGTCGCTGAGCTCCGTGGCCCAGGACAGGTCGATCGTGCCGGTGGTGCCGGGTGCGAGCGCGAGGTGCGTGCGGTCGGCGCTCAACCGTCCTGGCAGGCGTCCCGTGCTGCTCGTCGTGCCCAGCACGGTGGCGAAGTTCGGGCCGCCGCGCAGCTCGAACGTCGTCGTGGTGCCGGCGTGGAGGTACGGCCAGGTGGCGCTGCCGTTGACTTCGTGCCGCCACAGCTTGGCGGCCTTGCCGGTCTCGCGGATCCAGATCTGGACCGTCTGGTTTCCGTCGGTGTGCCAGCTGACGCCGACGGACGCCGTGTTCTGGCCAGGCGGCAAGGTGACCTCCGCCGCGGACACGCTGATCTGGTTGCTCGCGTGCGCCGGTGCCACGAGCGTGGCCAGCAGCGCGAAAGCGAGCACGATTGCTTTCCCCCAGGTGCTCATGCACTCCATCTGACCAGATGAAGGGCCTGCGCGCGGGGTGTTTCAGAGGTTGTCGCAGAGCGCGCGGGCCGGCCGGTGCCGGCCCGCGCGATCGCCTGCCACGTTCAGCTGAACGTCCCCGCCACCAGCTCGGCCGTCTTGGCCAGCAGCGGCTCGTCTGCGGGCGCGTCCTGGACGGACTTCGTCGACAGCACGGCGATCACGATCGGCGACCGTCCCGGTGGGAACGCGATGCCGACGTCGTTGGTCGTGCCGTACTTGCCGGTGCCCGTCTTGTCACCCCAGCGCCAGGCCGTGGGCAGTCCGGCACGGATGCGGTTGCCGCCCGTCGTGTTGGCCAGCAGCCACTTCGTCAGCTGGTCGGCGTCGGTGCGGTTCAGGGCGTGACCGAGGGTGAGCCTCGCGTAGCTCTGACCGATCGCGCGCGGCGACGTCGTGTCGGTGACCCGGCCCGGCTCCGCCGAGTTCAGGTCGGGCTCCCAGCGGTCCAGGCGCGTCACCGGGTCGCCGATCGAGCGGCTGAAGCGGGTGATCGCCGTGGGGCCGCCGAGCTCCTTGAGCAGGAGGTTGGCCGCGCAGTTGTCGCTGTAGGTGATGGTCGCCTCGCACAGGGCGGAGACGGTCATGCCGTTCGCGAGGTTCTCCGCCTTGCCGGTGATCGGGCCGTAGCCGGACTTGGTGACGTCCTCCTGCGTGTAGCGGATCACCTTGCCCAACAAGGCGCCGTTGTGGTCGCGGCGCAGGATCGCCGCGGCCGCGATGGTCTTGAACGTCGAGCACATCGGGAACAGCTCGTCCGCGCGGTGCAGCACCGTGCGGCCGCTGCCCGTGTCGGTGGCGAACACGCCGAGGCGTGCGCCGTGCTGCTGTTCGAGGTCACGCAGCTTGCCGCTGATCGACGACGCCTGTGCCTGGGCGGGCACGGCGACGGCCAGCGCGGCACCCGCGCCCAGTGCCAGAACCGAGCGACGGTCAACAACCAACGTCCTGTCCCCCTTCTTGTGGAACTCTCCACCTGTCAGGACGCGCGGGAGATCAACTGGTTGTCAGTGAATTCTCCGCCAGCACGCGAGGAAGGTGAGCGCCGCAATGAGCGACCCGGCGGACGCGAACGTCCCCGCACCCAGGTAGACCACCCACTCGTCCGCGTCAAGACCCTCTCCGGCCAGCGGAAATCCCCACAGGATCAGGCCGAGCGCCAGCGTCGCCGCGGCGATCAGCGACCAGAACACGACCAGCACGACCCGGCCGGCCCGGCGCGGTCCTGTGTAGACCGTCAGCGATCCCTTGCGCTGCAGCCACCACGAGGCGAGGGCGGCGATGGCGAGCGCGATGCCGTCGGCGGCGAGGGTGTCGCTGAGCCGGTGCCACTTCGCGGTCAGCGTGTACTGGCCGATCGCGGTGGCCCACGGCAGCACGAAGAACAGCATCACGCCGCGCCACTTCCACGGCACGACGATGATCGCGGCGAACAGCACCGTCATCGCGATCGTGGTGTGGCCGCTGGGCAGGCTGTTGTGCGCGTAGCCGCCGGTGACCTCGACCAGGCCCGGCCGCGGCAGCACCCACCGTTTGAGCACCTGCACGACGAGCTGGCCGGCGACGATCACGCCGACCGCCGCGACGGTCAGGTCCCAGCGCTTCCTGAGCACGCCGACGAGGGCCACCGCGACCACTGCCGCCGCCAGCGAGTACACGGTGATCTGGCCGAGCGCGTGCCAGGCGGCGTCCGTTTCGGACACGTCGTCCCGGTCGGCACCGCGCAACGCCGCGTTCTCGATGGTCTGACCCGCCCGCGTCAGCACCGCCAGCACGTACACGACAGCGGCGAAGACGAAGCCTGCTGCCGCGACCACGGGCCACCGTCGGAGGTTCACGACGGCGGGTGTGCCGCCGTTCGGCCTAGCGCGCCCTTCGAAGATCAATGCGGTGCAGCACGGCGGTGATCGCGAGGTCCACCGCGTACTCGAACTCGGCCTCGCGGTCGAACCGCGCGAGGTGCGGCGCGGCCTCGATGAGAGCGGGCAGCCCACTGGCCGCCAGCGTGCCTTCGCGATCGTTGCTGCCGAACGTCGGGGCCGCCGACACCTCGCGCAGCAGCGTGCCGATCAACGTCGCGAGCAGCATCCGCAGCATGTGCACGGCGTCCCCGGTCTCCGCGCCCGCGTCCTTGAGCACCTCCAGCACCGCATTGATCGGCGCGAGGGCCTGGGACGAGGCGAGCTGGCGGGTGAGCACGAGCGGGGCCGCCTGCGGGTGCCGCAGCGCCTGGTCGCGGAAGCTGGCCGCGATGGCGTGCAGGTCGCGCCGCGCGTCACCGGTCCGCTCGGGCAGGACGAGCCCGGCCAGCAGGTGCTCGGTGACGGCGTCGAGCAGGTCGTCCTTGCCGTCGACGTGGTTGTAGAGGCTCTTCGCGTCCACGCCGAGCGCCCTGGCGACCGACCGCATGCCCACCGCTGCGACACCCTCGGAGTCGATGACCTGCAGCGTTGCCTCGACGATCGACTCGCGGGACAGCAGCGGCGTGCGCGGGCGGCCACGGCGGGTCTCAGTCACCCGGCCATTGTGCCTTGCGAATGCCCACGGTGTGGGTTTAGCGTTTAACCCACACTGTGGGTAATGGAGGCGCGTCGATGACATCCCGTTTCGTCCTGCCCGCCGAGGACGTCCTGCGTGCCCGCGAGAAGCTCGTGCTCGACCACTTCCGCGACGAGGTGGCGCACGACTGGGACGCGACGCTCTCGACGTTCCCGCACCCCCACTACGAGATCATCGCCCAGATGGTCGTCCACGACGGCGACAGCGCGGTGCGGCAGTACTACACCGACACGCGTGCGGCGTTTCCCGACCAGCACCACGAGCTGATCTCGTTCCGGCACAGCCACGACGCGGTGATCGTCGAGTTCTGGCTGCTCGGCACGCACACCGGGCCGCTGGGCAAGATCCCGCCGACCGGTGGCGGGCACCGCACGCGGATGACGGCGTACTTCATCTTCGACGAGGACGAGAACCTCGTGACCGAGCGGATCTACTTCGACCAGCTGTCCGTGCTGAAGCAGGTGATCGGCGGGATCGACCGGCGGAAGCCGAGCGGGCTGCTCAGGTTGCTGCAGGTCTTGCGCGGGATGCTCGCGATGTCAGGTGGTCAGCCGGATCCGCGTCTGACCAACACCACTCCGCCAGCGCTCTAGATCCTGATCAGCTTGCGTTCGACGGCGGTCCTGACGGCCCCCGTGCGGGTCTCCACGCCGAGCTTCGCGAAGATCCGCACGAGGTGCGTCTTCACGGTGGCCTCGCTGATGAACAACACCTTGGCGATCTCCCGGTTCGACAGGCCCTTCGCCAGGTTCTCCAGGATCTGCACCTCGCGCCCGCTGAGCTTCGGCGCGGGGCCGCGGACCTGGCGCAGCAGGCGTTGCGCGATGTCCGGGGACAGCACGGTCTGCCCGGTCGACGCGGTCCGCACGGCCTTAGCGAGCTCTTCCGGTGCACAGTCCTTGAGCAGGTAGCCGATCGCGCCCGCCTCGACCGCGCGCACGATGTCGGCGTCCGAGTCGTACGTCGTGAGCACCACGACCTGCGGCGGGCTTTCCAGAGCGCGGATCTGCCTGGTGGCCTCCACGCCGTCGATGCCCCTGCCCAGCTGAAGATCCATCAGCACGACGTCCACGGTGGACGCCATCCGCACCGCTTCCTCGCCGGTGGCGGCCTCCACCACCTCGAAGTCGCGCGACAACAGCCCGGCGAGTCCGAACCGGACCACCGGGTGGTCGTCGACCACCAGCACCCTCATGGCGTAGGCACCGTCACGGCCACGGCGGTTCCCTCCCCCGGCGCGCTCTCCACGGACACCGTGCCACCGAGCTCGGCGATGCGCCCGCGGATCGACGCCAGCCCGTAGCCGCGACCGTCTGCGGGCTCGATGGCCTGCGGGTCGAAGCCGCGGCCGTCGTCGACGACGTCCAGCGTCACCGCGTCGCCCAGGTAGGACAACGTGATCGCCACCCGTGAGGCCGCCGCGTGCTCGGACGCGTTGGCCACGGCGCCCTGGGCCACGCGCAGCAGCGCCACCTCGGTCTGCACGCTCAACGGATAGGGCTCGCCGTCGACCTCCACGTGCGGGCAGAGCCGGTGCAACGCGTCGACCAGCGTGCCGCGGATCGGGGACAGGTCGCGGACGAACCGGCGCGCCTCGGCCAGGTTCTCCCGTGCGACCTCGGCGGCCCTGTCCGGCTCGCCGAGGGAAAGCAGCAGGTTGATGCTCGAGAAGCCCTGGGCGAGGGTGTCGTGGATCTCGCGGGCGAGCCGCTGGCGTTCCTCCAGGACACCGGCCTCGTGCAGCAGGCGGGCGCGGTCGAAGAACACCGCCGCCGTCAGCACCGCGACTCCCACCGGGCCGAGCACCAGCGACAGGTCGAACGTCGCGGCCAGCCGGATCTGGGCCAGCACCACGGCGAACGTCAGCACCGCCGCGATCGGCAGCGCCACCCGCGGCCGCAGCTGGCGCAGGCACTGGAAGAACAGCGGGATCGCGCACCACCCGAAGCTCGGCGCCAGCCACACCAGCACCAGCCACACGGCGAGCACGGCAGGCAGCGCCTGTGTCCACCGCACCCCGGCGGGATAGACCAGCCCAGCGCGACCGCCAGGCCGAGCACCAGCAGGTCGGCGCCGTGGTACGCGACGTACCGCGCCGCCGACGCCGTCAGCAGCACGTAGAAGCCCGCGTGCATCGCCCGGTGCAGCCACACGCCGGCGACTGTAGGCGAGCCGGTACGCCGAGCGGGTCAACCGATGGGTTGAACCGAGGTTCAACCGTCACCACCATGGAAACGCGCGCTGCCTGCGACACCGTGGTGCCCATGACGATGAAGAAGATCGCAGTCGCCACCCTCGCCGTCCTGGCCGTCGGCGGTGGCTATGCGGCAGCCGACCAGCACACCACCACCCGCACCGAGAAGGTGCTGACCATCGACGCGGCCGTCAGAGCCGCCCAGGCCACTCTGGACGCCGCGGAGAAGGAGAACCAGCGCGTCACCGTGGCCGTGGTCGACCGCGGCGGCGACCTCGTCGTGCTGCTCGCGGGGGACGGCGCCGGCCCGCAGACCGAGGAGTCGGCGCGGCGCAAGGCGTTCACGGCGGTGTCGTTCAACGCCCCGACCTCGGAGCTCGCGGGGCGGGTCACCGGTCAGGGCGCGACGCTGCGGGACATCCCCGGCACGCTGTTCCTGGGCGGCGGGGTGCCGGTCGCGGTGGACGGCACGTCGATCGCGGGCATCGGGGTCGGCGGCGCGCCGAGCGGTGACCTGGACGAGAAGTACGCGCGAGCGGGCCTCGCGACGATCAGGTAGCGCGTGGTCAGTCCGGCCGTCGTTCGATGGCGTGCCGGGCCACGTGCCTGCCCGGCTCCGGCCGCTTGCCCAGCAGCATCAGGATCACGGCGACGATCAGGCCCAGGGTCGCGAGACCGGCGGCCACGGTGCGGGCGGCCGGGTGGTCCAGGACCAGGGTGCAGACCGTCAGCGCGAGCACGAGCGCCGCGATCGAGCCGATGACGGCGATGTCCTGGCGTTCCTGGCGCGGCTCGGCCGGCTCGACCCGCTCGACCGGCACGCGCGTTTCGATCGTCTCGAAGTGCTGCTGGTAGGCCGGAGGTCGCAGGCCGGGAGGAACCGTCACCCCAGCATGCTGCCCGAGGAGGGCGCGCCGCCGCAAACCTCGCATTTCCGGTGGGGTACGTGTTCCCATGTAGCGCTGGGCAAAGGGAGGTTCGTGATGTGCCGGTGGCTCGCGTATTCCGGTTCGCCGGTGCTCTTGGAGGAACTGCTCTACGCGCCCGAGAACTCGCTGGTCATGCAGTCGAAGCACGCCCGGCTGGGCACGACGGCCGTGAACGGGGACGGGTTCGGCATCGGCTGGTACGGCAGCACGAGCACGCCGGGACTGTTCCTGAGCACCGAACCGGCGTGGAACGACCGCAACCTCCGCGAACTGTCCGCGCAGATCACCGTCGACCGGGTCTTCGCGCACGTGCGGGCGTCGACCGGCGGCGCGGTGCAGCGGTCGAACTGCCACCCGTTCCGCCACAAGAACTGGTTGTGGATGCACAACGGTCTCATCGCGAAGTTCCCGCTGGTGCGCCGCGAACTGGCGCTGGCGATCGATCCCGCGCTGTTCCCGCTGATCGAGGGGTCGACGGACTCCGAGATCATGTTCTACCTCGCGGTCAGCTTCGGGCTGGAGCAGGACCCGCCCGGCGCCGTCGCGCGCATGGTCGAGTTCGTCGAGGACGTGGGCAGGCGAGCGGGCGTCGAGTACCCGATCCAGATGACCGTCGCGGTCACCGACGGCTCGACGACCTGGGCGTTCCGCTACTCCAGCCGGGGCAGGTCGCGGACGCTGTTCCACAGCACCGACGTGTCGACGCTGCGGCGCCAGTACCCGGACAACCCGGCGCTGCAGAACGTCGCCGACGACTCCCGGCTCGTCGTGTCCGAACCGCTGGGTGACCTGGTCGGAGCCTGGCAGGAGGTGCCGGAGTCCACGTGCGTCGTCGTGCGGCCCGGCGTCGAGGAGGAGCTGCTGCCGTTCAAGCCGTGAATTGTCAGGGAAACGTCAGGTGGATCGGGGCTACCGTCGAATGCTGCCGCCGTCACGGACTCCCTGGAGAGGTTCACATGCTCAACACGGCAGCGGCAGCATTCGTAGCTCTATCCGCCCTCGCACCGGCGGACGTGGCGGAAGAACCCACGGCCGCCATCGACGTCGTGACCGTCAACGGATCGGGTTGCCCGGCCGGTGACGCCGACGTCAAGACGGACGGCAGAACATTCACGATCGGCTACCACACGTTCCTGGCACGGGCGGGAGGCGGCTCGTCACCCCTCGACATGCGCAAGAACTGCCAGATCAGCCTCCGCGTGACCGTGCCGGAGGGCTACACCTACGGCCTGGCGCGTACCACGTACGAGGGCTACACGCACCTGCAGGCAGGCGCGACCGCGCTGAACCGCGTCAACACCTACCTGCAGGGCTCGTCGGCCAACGCCACGGTGACCCACCCGTTCACCGGCCCGTTCAGCGACGACTGGCAGACCTACTACCGCCCGAACTCGGCTGAGATCCAGTGGTCGCCGTGCGGTTCGCCGCGCAACATCAACATCAACGCCGAGGTGCGCGTGACGCTCGGGTCCGCGGATCCGGACCGGCTCAACTTCGCGATCGTGGAGACGAGCCGCGGCGTGGTGCGCGTGAAGCGCTGCTGAGCCTGGGCCTGGTGGCGGCCAGCGCCACGAGCGCGCCGATCGCGACCCACGTGTACGCGTCGCCGTAGATGTGCTGCCACCAGGTCCACAACATCTCCTTGTCGCCGGTGTGGGGCAACCAGGTGAAGGGACCGAGAAGGCACACCACGACCAGTGCCCCGAGAGTCACCCACGCCCACTTCCGGCGCACGAAGCCCAACGCGAGGAGCGCGGGCACGCACCACACCCAGTGGTGGGACCAGGAGACCGGCGACACGAGCAGTCCCGCCGTCGCGATCGCGGTCAGCGCAACGACGTCGTTGCCCGCCTTGCGCGCGGCCACGACCGCGAGCACCACGACGATCACCGACAACAGCACCCACAGCAGCGTTTCGGTGGGCTGGCCGGGGTTGACCCGGTGCAGCACACCGCGCAACGACTGGTTGGCCATGTACGCGAGACCGCCGACGCGGCCGGGGTCGAGCAGCGCGTGGAACCAGTACTCGGCGGAGTCCTTCGGCGCGAGCACGAACCCGGCGCCGGCGAGGCCCGCGAACGTCGCGACCGACGTGAGCGCCGCCCGCCAGTCCCTGCGCACCAGGAAGTACAGCAGGAAGATCAACGGCGTCAGCTTGATCGCCGCGGCCAGGCCGACCAGCGCACCTCTCCACCGGCGATCGGTGACGGCCAGGCAGTCCACGACCACGAGCGCCATCAGCACCAGGTTGATCTGTCCGAAGAGGAACGTCGAGATCACCGGTTCCAGTGCCAGAGTGGCGACGGAAACGGCGGCGGTGACCGTCCACACGACGTTCGCCCGCTGCGTGAGCCGTCCGGTGACCAGGAAGCAGACCACGGACAGGCACAGGAAGCTGACGACCACCACGAGCGCGTTCGACGCCCACACCGGCAGGAACGTGAGGCCGCTGAAGAGGACAGCGGCTATCGGCGGATAGGTGAACGGCAGGGCCGGCCCGTCCAGCGTTCCCGGGAAGTCGATGTAGAGCGGAAGCCCTTTCAGCCAGGCGAGCCCGCCGGTGCGGTACACCTGCAGATCGAGGTAGTAGCAGCCTGCCGCGGCCAGGACGATCGGCAGCGCGGCCAGTGCCACGAACCACAGCACACGGGTCGCCTTGCGCGCCTTCACCCACCGGTGCAGCGTGAGGATTCGCCTTCGCCCGGACGCGAACGCGTCGGCGGACATCGGCGGTACGTCGTCGACGAGCTGTCTGATCAGCACTGTCTCGTTCACGTCTGCTTCTTGGCCGCAGCGGTCTTTCGCGTTCCCATCAGGGGAATGTGACCGTCCTCATGGGAACGCTCAGGGCGTCTTCGACCACTAGAGAGCATGACCCATGACGACTTCCTTGGGCTGAAACGCTTTCCCGCGTTGGACGGCGTACGTGCCGTCGCCGCCCTGCTGGTGGTGTTCTTCCACTACGGCGGACCCGGGTTTCTGCAAGGCTGGCTAGGGGTCCAGATCTTCTTCGTGCTGTCGGGATTCCTGATCACCACGCTGCTGCTGCGGGAGCACGCGCGGAACGGGCGGATCTCGCTCGCGCGGTTCTACCGGCGGCGCGCGTTCCGGATCCTGCCGATGTACTTCGTGGTCCTGTTCGTGACGGCGGCCGGGTTGCTGATCGCCGGGCAGCTCTGGCAGAACCCGCTCGGCCGGGACTTCCCGCTGTACCTGGTCTTCTTCAACGAGTTCGGGCACGGCGGCGCGTACGGGCAGTCGTGGTCGCTCGGCGTGGAGCAGAAGTTCTACCTCGTGTGGCCGTTGCTGGCGTTCGTGTTGCTTCCGCGCTGGCGTCCGTGGGTGACGGTCGGGCTGATGACGCTCGCGCTGGCCGTCGTGCCGTTCACCGTTTCGTCGGACCCCAAGGGGTGGCCAGTGCACTACTTCACCGTGCTGGTCGGGTGCGCGGTGGCGCTGCTGATGAACAACCGCCGCGGGTTCGCGTTGCTCCGGCCGTTCATGGTGCCGTGGGTGATCGTGCTGTTCATCGGCGTGCACCTGGCCGTTCCGCTGGTCTCGAGCGCGCTGGACGGAGCCATCCCCGGTTTCGTGTCGGTGGTGCCGATCTACGCGGTCGCGGCCGGGCTGACGCTGCCCGCGCTGCTCGCTCCCGGCCTGCCCCAGCGGCTGCTGTCGGCTCGCCCGATGGTGTGGCTCGGCGAGCGGTCGTACTCGATCTACCTCGTGCAGTCGATCGCGCACTCCGCGGTGCTGCTGTCGGGGGCATCCGGCCTGCTCATGGCCGTGCTGACGTCGCTGGTCGCGATCGGGATCGCCGATCTGTGCCACCGCTTCGTGGAGCTGCCGATGATCGAGCGAGGCAGGTCGCGCACCCGTGACGTCGTGCAGCGCGACCTCACGGGCGTGTGACCTGCATCAGTTCGTGAACGTCCGGTGCAGCACCACCCAGATCTCGCCGGGCCGTTCCACCGCGCGGGGATACCAGCGCGGCGCGATCGCTTCGGCCAGTTCGTCCGCGCGGTCCAGCAGGGTGCTGACCGCGGGCTCACCGACGGCGATCACCGCCGACCAGTCGATGTGCGACATCAGGTGGTCCTCGGTGACGCCGAAACGCTGCTCCAGCCGGTCTCATCGGTATGAGCGAACTTCTTCATCACCCACCCGCCGCGGGCGGCCCGCCGCCGAAGGTCGAGATCCTCGCCGAGTCACCGGGCGTCGCACCGGTTCCCGAGAGTCTCGTGGCGCGGTCGATCCTCGTCACCCTCCCACCGGGCAGTCCTGGCGCGCCTCCCCACCGGCACCCCGGGCCCGTCTACGCCCGCGTGGTGAAGGGCGCCATCACGTTCGAACTCGAAGGGGCGCCGGAACGGGTGATCCGGGCCGGTGAGGCGTTCTTCGAGCCCGGCGGTGACGTCATCCACTACAAGGGCGCGAACCACCTCGACGACGAGGAGTCCGCGTTGATCGCCACCATGATCTGCGAGCCTGGTGCGCCGGTGCTGACCCTCGTCGGGGACGAGGAGTTGGCGGCACTGAAGCACTTGCGGGCAACCGCGGTGACGAACGAGGGGCGGCAGCCCATCCCCGGTGCTCCCGCCCCTCGTCTCACTCGACCAGCTCGCCGACCGTGACGATGCCCCCCACCAGCGACCCGACCAACCCGCGGCCACCTCCACGCACCTCACTCAACCAACTCGCCAACCATGACGATGCCCCCCACCAGCGACCCGACCAACCCGCGGCCACCTCCACGCACCTCACTCAACCAACTCGCCAACCATGACGATGCCCCCCACCAGCGACCCGACCAACCCGCGGCCACCTCCACGCACCTCAC
>NZ_BAABBE010000009.1:283671-283747 GCF_039537795.1 Lentzea roselyniae | reverse complement strand
CCTCACTCAACCAACTCGCCAACCGTGACGATGCCCCCCACCAGCGACCCGACCAACCCGCGGCCACCTCCACGCA
>NZ_BAABBE010000009.1:0-283573 GCF_039537795.1 Lentzea roselyniae | reverse complement strand
CCCACCAGCGACCCGACCAACCCGCGGCCACCTCCACGCACCTCACTCAACCAACTCGCCAACCGTGACGATGCCCCCCACCAGCGACCCGACCAACCCGCGGCCACCTCCACGCACCTCACTCAACCAGCTTGCCGACCGTGTCCACGTCCCTCATGAGCGCCGCGATCTCGGCAGGCACCGGAGGGATCTCCTCCCGGTCGACCCAGCCGGGACCCGACCAGACGAGGTTCACCTGCTGCGCGGGATCGAGGTCCGGGTGGTCGGACCGGTTGTGGCAGCCGCGGGTCTCGCGGCGTTCCAGCGCGCACTCCAGGGTCGCGCGCGCCGCCATCGCCGAGGCCTTCAGGTCGAAGGCGTGGGCGAGGTCCTGGTAGCCGGCGAGGTCCGGGTGCACGCCGATGTCGCGGATGCGGTCTTCGAGCTCGTCCAGCTCCGCGAGTCCCTTGCGCAGACCGGCTTCGTCGCGCACGACGCCCGCGTGCTCGGTCATCGTGTTGCGCAAGGACCGTTGCAGGGCACGGACGTTCTCGTGGCCGTCCGCGGACAGCAACGTGTCCACCTCGGCCCGCGCCTCGGCCAGCACGATGCGCGAACGGCGTTGTGCCCCGAGGGAAGCGGAGTACTCGGCGGCCGCCTCGCCCACGATCCGGCCGTACACCAGCAACTCGATGAGCGAGTTGCCGCCGAGCCGGTTCGCGCCGTGCAGGCCGCTGGACGCCTCGCCGATCGCGTACAGGCCCTCCACGCCCGTCGAGTGGTCGTCCGGCGACACCCACACGCCGCCCATCGAGTAGTGCGCGGTCGGGGCGATTTCCATCGGCTCGCGGGTGATGTCCTTCATCTGCAGTTCGAGCAGCGTCTGGTAGACCCGCGGCAGCCGGCGCATGATCTGCTCGCGCGGCAGGTGCGAGACGTCCAGCCACACGCCACCGTTCGGAGTGCCACGTCCCTCCTTGATCTCGGTGTACGCCGCGAGCGCCACTCTGTCGCGTGTGGACAGTTCCATGCGTTGCGGGTCGTAGCGGCTCATGAACCGCTCGCCCAGCGCGTTGGTCAGCACGCCACCTTCACCGCGGGCCGCCTCCGACACCAGGGTGCCGGCCGCGTTCTCCGGTTCGAGCAGGCCGGACGGGTGGAACTGCACCAGCTCGGGATCACGGATACGTCCGCCGGCCAGCACTGCCAGGCGGAACGAGTCGCCGGTGTTCTCGTCGCGGCGCGAGGAGGTGCGCCGCCAGATCCGCGTGTGGCCACCGGCGGCGAGGATCACCGCGTCGGCGTGGAACACGTGGCGCGTGCCGGTGTTCAGGTCGAACCCGTACGCGCCGAAGACCACGTTGTCCCGCACCAGGATCTGCGTGATGTAGCAGGAGTCGTGGATGGGGATGTTCAGCTGTGCGGCCCGGTTCACGAGGGTGCGCTGGATCTCCAGACCGGTGTAGTCGCCGGCGAACGAGGTGCGGCGGAAGGTGTGCGCGCCGAAGAACCGCTGGGAGATCCGGCCGTCGGCCTCGCGCGCGAACGGCATGCCCCAGCGTTCCAGGTCCTCGATGCCCCGCGGGGCCTGTTCCGCGACGATCCGCACGATGTCCGGGTTCGCGAGGAGATAGCTTTCCTTGATGGTGTCGGCGGCGTGCTGCTGCCACGTGTCGGTGGGGTCCATCGTCGCCAGCGCCGCGTTGATGCCACCCGCCGCGAGCGCGGTGTGCGCGTCGGCCTTGGGGCGCTTGCCGACGACGAGCACGTCGACACCGCGCTCGGCCAGCTCGATCGCGGCGCGCAGTCCCGCGCCGCCGGTGCCGATCACCAGCACTGACGTGGCTGTCTGATGTTCAGGGTGCGTCATCGCGGCCTCCATTGCCCGTGTCTCTACAAGTAGGACCAGGCGGCGCGACGATGTGTGACTGTTAGCTGCGCGACAGGTGAACACGGCCACACGGCATTCGCGCTCTGATGGAGTCATTAGGATTCATGGTGTGTTCGTGAAGCTCTGTGGTCTGCGCACCGAGTCCGACGTCGCCGTGGCCGTCGAGGCCGGGGCCGACGCCGTCGGTTTCGTCCTGACCACCAGCCCTCGTCAGATCGACGCCGGCCTGGCGCGCGGGCTCGTCGCGGCGGTGCCGGCGCACGTCCTCACCGTCGCCGTGGTGCGCGGGATCACGGCCGCGGAAGCCGGCGAGCTGGCGCTGCGTACCGGCGTTCAGGCGCTGCAGCTGCACGGCGACTACCCGAAGGAAGCGTTCGACGAGCTGGCCCCGCAGCCGTTCCAGCTGATCAGGGCGACCGCGCTCGGGCCGGGCACCGACGTGCGCACCGGCGCGTTCGGCGAGGAGCTGCTGCTGATCGACTCCCTCGTCGCGGGCTCCGGTGAGCAGTGGGACATCACGAAGCTCCGGGACAACCGGCCCACCGGCAGGTGGGTGCTGGCGGGCGGGCTGGCACCGGAGACGGTCGCCGGGGCGATCGGCGTGGCTGCGCCGTGGGGCGTCGACGTGTCCAGCGGCATCGAATCGAGCCGTGGCGTCAAGGACCACGGCCGGATGCGTGAGTTCGTCGCCGCAGCCCGCGGCTGAGAAACGTCAGCCGGCGACTCGTTCCCCGGCGCGGAAGACCGCGCACGTCCAGCAGCGCGGCGAGGTTCTCCGCGGGTTCCCCGCCACTGCGAGCAGATCGGCGTCGTGGGCGGCCTCGGAGTCCGCGTCCCAGAACCGGATCGTGCGCTCCCCGCGAGCTAGGCCGCGCGGTAGCCCGGGATGTCCTCCACCTTCTCGTAGACCGGCAGACCGCGCTCCCTGGCGATCCGCACGTCCTGGTCCGCGCCGGTCGACTCACCGGGCAGCCGCAGCACCGCGTCGCAGTGCTCCAGCAGCCGTTCCGCGGTCGGGTACATGATCTCCGCCGCGATCGGGTCCATCGGCGAGCTCCCGCCCGCACCGCGCAGCACCGGCAACGCCACCCATTCGCCGATCATCGGCACGTGCCCGCTGCGGAAGACCGGCCACGCGGCCTCCTCCAGCCGGGCGAGGTTGCGCGCCATCAGTTCGGGGTCGTCCCCGGTGCCCGAGCGGTAGGGCCCTGCGATCAGAATCAGCATGCGATCAACCATAGTGTGCAACACTCGGCAAAAACAAGGAGAAACGTGCATGCTCGCCGCCCAACGCCGTGACCTGCTGCTCGAACGCCTGCGCACCGAAGGCCGGATCGTCGCCAAGGACCTCGCCGCCGAGGTCGGCATCTCCGAGGACACGATCCGCCGCGACCTGCGCGATCTCGCGGCAGCGGGCCTCTGCCAACGCGTGTACGGCGGCGCGCTGCCCGTCTCCCCCGCGATCGCCGACTACGCGACGCGCCAAGAGGTGTCGGTCGACGGCAAGCAACGAGTCGCACGAGCAGCGGCGGCGTTGATCGAGCCCGGCGCCACCGTGATCCTCGACGGCGGCACGACCACCCTCGCCGTGGTGCGCGCGCTACCGCTCGACCTGCAGGCCACGGTCGTCACGCACAGCCCGACGATCGCGAGCGCGCTGGAAGAACACCGCGACGTGGACGTCTACGTGATCGGTGGCCGGTTGTTCAAACACTCGATGGTCGCCTGCGGTGCCGCCGCCGTGGAGGCCGCGCGGGGTGTGCACGCCGACCTGTTCCTGCTCGGCGTCACGGGCGTGCACCCGGAGGCGGGGCTGACCACCGGCGACGCGGACGAGGCCGCGATGAAGCGCGCGCTCGCCCACCAGGCGGCCGACACGTACGTGCTGGCCAGTTCGGAGAAGATCGGCACCGCGTCCCGGTTCGGCGTGCTGCCGTTCAGCGAGGTCGCCGGAGTGGTCACGGACGCGGTCAACGCGGTCGTGCGGGCGCTGGAAGTGCCGGTCATCCGCGCGTGATTTCCAGAAAACCCTTGGGAGAGCCATAGGTGCGGCCGCACTGGGTCAGGGCGAGGACACCGTGCCCCTCCACGTCGCCGTCGAAGTACGTGGGGTCGACCGACAACTCCTCGGCCACCTCGGTCGCCCAGATGTCGTCGAGGTCGTCGTTCTCGTCGCTCCAGTCGTGCGGCAGTCCCCTGCCCTCCTCGACATCGAGCTCGCCGATCTGCTCCTCCGGCTTGAACGCGTCGTAGTAGCGGACGACCTCGCCGCTTTCCGCGATGCACCACGCCGTCCAGCCGTCCCCACAGCTCATGCCGTAGTGGTGCGCCTCGCCGAACACCGCGCTCAGCACCGCGCAGATCTCGTGCACCGGCCTTTCCGCGTGCGCGAACGGTTCGCCGAACACCAGCGTCCAGCCGTCCCACGCGCCCGTGACGTAGACCCGCGCGCACTCCACGTGCTCGTCGGCCTTGGACCACGCGTGGTGGTCGTTGTTCCACGCCGCCCCGCCCAGCACCTTCGTCACCGGTGTCGGGTCCTGCAGTCCGCAGACCTCGAGCACGGCGGCCTGGTTGTCGGTTTTGATCGCGTACCAGCCACCGCAGAGATGCATCTCCTCGGAGCCGTACATCTCTTCTTCGATCTTGACGCGGATGTACCGCTCGATCATCCGGCGGTCCGCCGCCGACATCGCGTCCGGGCCGGCGACCTCGACGATTCCGGCGAGCGCTCCCCGGCGCGTCGCACCCTTGGCAGTGCGGCGCGTCTCGTGCAGCAGCGGCAACACGTCCGGGCCCATGGTTCCGAACGCCCACAACGCTTCCTGCCGCACGTAGTGGTCCTCGTCGGCCAGCAACGGCAGCAGTTCACGCGCGTACCGCAGTGCCTTCTCGCCGCGGAACATGCTCGCGGCCACCCGGCGCACCGCCGCGTGCGGGTGGCGGGCCGCGGCCAGGTAGACCTCGTCGGCGGCGTCGAGCAGGGAGAACACCCGGCACGCCGACTGCACGGCCTGGCCGTCACCGGACGTGGCGATCAGTTCCGCTATTTCGTCGAACGACGTGATGCCGTGCTCTGTCACGAAGTCCTCGGTCTCGCGCCGGTGGTCCTCGTGCGTCATGCGGTCGAGCAACGCCCGGATCTCCATGGCGCGACAGGGTACTCGTTGGTCCGAAGTGGACTTCCGATTCCGCCGGACGGACCACCCTTGACTCGTCGCCCCGCAGCAGGAACGCTGCGGAACTGATGAGTACCTCAACTCTCGCGGAGGAGCACGTCAAACCGGTGGTGCGCTGGGGCATCGGCCACGCGCTGCCACGGGCGGTACTGCGCCTGGCAGCCCGCCGCGGCGACCTGCAGGGCCGCATCACCGTCGAGGCGTCCACGGGCGCCGACCTCACCGGACTGTTCGACGAGATCCGCGCGCGCGGCCCGCTCGCCGCCACCAAGGTCGGCCACACCACGACCCGGCACGCGATCGTCAGGGACGTCCTCGCCGACGACGCCTTCGTGACGACCCGCCCCCGCTTCGGCGCGGGCATCCTCGGCAAGCTCGCCGCCTGGTCCGCCTCCGAGGTCACCCATCCCGTGCAGCCGCCGTCGCGGCTGGTCGTCGAACCACCGGCGCACACCCGCTACCGCAAGCTCGTGACCCGCGTCTTCACCGCCCGCGCCGTGGAACAGCTTCGCGAGCGCACCCAGGCGATCGCCGACGAGCTGCTGGACGGCCTAGATCCGGCGAACCCGGTCGACCTCATCGAAACGTACTGCGGCCTGCTGCCGGTCACCGTCATCAGCGAGATCCTCGGTGTGCCACCACAGGAGCGCGCGACGGTCCTCACCCTCGGCGCGGCGGCCGCCCCGAGCCTCGACCTGGGCCTGTCGTGGCGCGTCTTCCGCAACGTCGAGTCCACGCTGAACACGTTCGACGCCTGGCTCACGCGCCACCTCGACGCCCTGCGCGCCAACCCCGGCGACAACCTCCTCAGCCGCCTCATCGCCGCGCGCGAGGACGGCGCCGGTCTCACCGAGCGCGAGCTCAAAGCCACGGCGGGCCTCGTCCTGGCCGCAGGTTTCGAAACCACGGTCAACCTCCTGGGCAACGGCATCGCGTTGCTGACGCAGCACCCGGACCAGCTCGCCACCCTCCGCGCCCGGCCAGAGCTGTGGAGCAACGCCGTCGACGAGATCCTCCGCTTCGACCCGCCGGTCCTGCTGACCGGCCGCATGTGCTCGCGCGACACGACGATCGCCGGCAACCCCGTGCGGCGCGGCCAGCTCGTCACCACCGTGCTCGCCGGGGCCAACCGCGACCCGGAGGTCTTCGAGCAACCGTCGGCGTTCGACATCACCCGCCCGAACGCCCGCGACCGCGTGTCGTTCGGCGCCGGTCGCCACTACTGCCTCGGGGCCCAGCTCGCGCGGATGGAGGGCGAGATCGGGCTGCGCACCGTGTTCGAGCGGTTCCCCGGCCTGCGGCTGCTGACCGGTGCGCGCCGCCGTCCGACCCGCATCCTGCGCGGCTTCGAACGCCTGCCGGCGAGCCTCGGCTAGACCGGACCGGCGACGAGGTCGGCCAGGTCGTCGAACCGCACCACCAGCACCGCGCCCACCGCGCCGACGGCCGCGGCCAGCCACAGCGCGGCGGGGTCGACCGTCGAGTCCACAAAGGACAATGACACCAGGCCGGCCGCGGCCACCGCCAGGAGGAAGGCGTTGCGCACGATGTGCCGGTGCGCGAGCGTGGTGCGAGCGCGCCCGAAACACCGGCACACCGCGCCGGACCGCCGTGACACCGCGCGCCACACCACGGCGGTCAGCACACCGAACACGCCCACCGCCAGCGCCAGACCGGCGACGGCGGGCCAGTACCCGGTGAAGACGGACGCGAGCAGCAGCGCGGCGGTCGCGAACTCCGCCACGACCGTCAGCACCGCGAAGAGACGCGTCCACCGCGCGGGAATCCCGAACGCCGGCACCGACGCGACGAACTCGGCGTAGTCGGACCTGCTGCGCACCTTGCTCACCGCGGAGACCAGCAGGACGATTCCGCAGAGGACCACAGCACCCGTGCTCAGCAAGATTTCACCTCTGACATCACTTCGCCCCTGTCCGATCGGCCTCAACACGACACCGCGCAGAACGAGCCCACACAAGGTCCATCACACCCGCGCTCACCCCTGCCCGATCGGCCTGAGCACCACACCGATCAACGCGTCCGCCGGGAGATAGCCCAGTCGCCGGGAGTCGTTGCTGCGCGCGAGGTTGTCACCGAGCACCAGCAGGCGATCCGCCGGGACCCGCGGCCCCGGCACCGGGATCTCCGGCGGCACGGGATCACCCGGCACCGCCGCCGCGCGTTTCACCATGCGGCCTCCCGTCGGGTCGTCCGGTGTGGCGCTGTCGACCTGCACGACCACGACCTGGCCGGCGCGGACGCGGTCGAGCCCGGCCCGGCGGACCAGCAACCGATCGCCCGAGCGGTAGGTCGGTTCCATGCTCACGCCGCGCACCGTGACCACGAGCAAGCGGCTGCGCAACACGAGCAGCCAGGCCACAAGGGCGAGAACAGCGAAAGACGCCACCCAGATCATCCGGTCACCACCCAGTCACATTTTGGAGCCTGCAAGCGGAAGGACCGCCAACAGCCGCCGAACGACACGGAGCCCACCCAGATCATCCGGTCACCACCTCGTCGTATCCCGAAGCCTGCAAGCGGAAGAGCCGCGCGTAGTCGCCGCCCAGCGCCAGCAGTTCGTCGTGCGTGCCGAGCTCCGAGATCTGCCCGCCGGTGAGGACCGCGATCACGCCGGCGTCGCGGATCGTGCCGAGCCGGTGCGAGATCAGCACGCTCGTCGCACCCTCGCGGTGCCGGCGCAGGCTGCTGTGCACCTCGTGCTCGGCCTGCGCGTCCAGGCCGGAGCTGGGTTCGTCCAGGATCATCAGGTCCCTGCGGTCGCGCAGGAACGCCCGTGCGAGCGCGAGCCGTTGCCACTGGCCGCCGGAGAGCAGCACGCCGGTCTCCGGGTCCTCACGGTCGGCCTCGTCGAAGAACATGCGCGACAGCAACGTGTCGTAGCCGCGGGGCAATGCCGTCACCGCGTCGTGCGCGCCCGCCCGCCGTGCCGCCGCGACGATGCGTCCCCGGTCGTCCATTGAGCACACATCGCCCACGCCGATGTTCTCGGCGGCGCTGAGGTCGTAGCGCATGTAATCCTGGAAGACCGCGCCGATGTGCGCGCGCAGGTCCTCCGGTGAGAAGGAGCGCAGGTCGACGCCGTCCCACAGGATCGCACCGCGGCAGGGGTCGTAGAACCGGCACAGCAGCTTGACGATCGTCGACTTCCCCGCGCCGTTCAGGCCGACCAGCGCGAACGCGCTGCCGTGCGGGATCGTCAGGTTCACCCCGCACAGCACCCACGGCTGGTCGTCGGCGTAGCGGAACCACACGTTGCGCAGCTCGATGCCGTGCCGCAGCGGCGGAACCGGTTGCGGCACAGCGGCCACGGGCAGGTCCGCCGGCTCTGACTCGATCTCCCGGTAGTGGTGGAACAGCAGCACCGAGTGGTGTGCGGAGGCGAGGTTGTGCACCAGGCTCTGCGACGCGCTCTGCACCCCGGCGACGGCGGCCACGAACATCGCGACGTCACCGATCGACAGCGATCCCGCGGCGGCGAGCCACACCGACCAGACCAGCCCGGCGGCCGACACCAGCGCGGTCAGGCCGGCGAGCAGCCCGCGAACCCGCGCGTCACGCCGGTCCTGTCCTTCCACGACGGCGTGCGCCGCGGTCAGCTCCACGAGCATGCGGCGCCGGAAGAGGTCGCCGAGCCCGAGCAGCCGCAGTTCCTTCGCCGCGTCGAGGCTCGACAACAGCTCCGCGTAGAACACCTCACGCCGCTCGGCTGGGGTGATCGACCACAGCACCTCGGCCCTGGCCCGGCTGAGCCGCAGGTGGGCGATCAGCGCGGGCACGGCGGCGAGCAGCACGATCACGGCCATGCCGGCGTTCAGCACAACCAGCGTGCCGAGGAACCCGCCCGCCGTCACGGCAGCCTGCACCGCGCCCAGACCGTCGTCGACGAGCTGACCGGGACCGCTGCGGCCGGTCTGCTGCGCCAGCTGGAGCTTGTCGCGGAAACGGGGATCCTCCATGCGCGCCAGGCCGGTGAGCCTGCCCATCGCCTGGTACAGGCGGTCCATCGTCAGCACCGCGACGGCGCGGTCCAGCCGTTGCTTGAGGTACTCCGTCGCGACCGGCAGCAGGCCGCTGACCAGGCCGGTCACCGCCAGCGCGACGGCCCACGGCACCAGCGTCGCCCAGCCGCCGTCCGCGGCGAGGCCGTCCAGCAGGATCTTGGTGCACCACGCCGCCGCGAGCGGCACGACGCCGCCGAGCAGGCAGAGCACCACGTACACCGGTGTGCCCGCCGGCGATGCCGTCCTCGTCAGGCCGAAAGCGCTGACCAGGAGCGACAGCACCCGGCGGGCGCCGAGCTCGGTGTTCACCGGGTCGCGTGAACCGGCAGCGCTGACATCTCCCAGCCGCTCGCCACGACGGTCGCGTCGCTGTCGATCAGGCACACCGCCGGGTAGCCGGTCGTGCCGAACGCGTTGTGCAGCGGGCCGCCCATCTCCTCGACGACGACCTCGGCCACCTCGCCGAGGCGCACCACCATGTCGGCCACCTCCTCGGCACCTCCCGCGGCGACCGCGAGCACCTTGCCGCGGTGGCCGGTGGCGTACTCGATGAACTGGGGCATGCGTTCCTTGCACGGCTCGCAGTTCGGGGAGAAGAAGCCGACCAGCGCACCGGAGACGTCCACATCGGACAGTTCGATGCGGGAGCCGGCGGGCAGCATGATGTCCGGTTCGGCCGCCGCCTGCTTCTCCCGCAGGTCGCGCAGCGCCTCGTTCTGCTCGCGCAACCGCCGGATGATGCCGAAGCTCAGCAACAGGTCCAGCACGCACAGGATTCCGACGACCACGACCGCGGCGGTCAGCACTGACATGAGAAGTCTCCGAAGTTAGAGGGGAACGGGAAGCCGTGAGTGGCGAGACGCGTCACCACTCACGGCATCTGGTCACGCGCCGCAGATCCGGAAGACCGTGCACGGGCCACAGGTGACCCTGCACGCGCCGTTGTACGAGCAGCGCTGGCGGAAGTCACTGCGTTCACGGCAGTAGCAGTGCTTGTAGAACGGGTCGGGCGGGCAGGCCGCGCCCACGTCCACCTTTGCCACGAACATGCCGAGCAGCTTGTCGCTGAGCGACTCCAACGTCTTGCGCATGTGTCGCGCTCCCTCACTTCCTCCGCGCCGGGTGGCGTCGGTGGCGTCAACGTAGGAAAAGCGGGTACACGGCGGCGCCCAGCGCGGATACACGTCCGCGTGTATGTCGTGTCGGCGTTGTGTCAGCGGCCGCGGTCAGGATCACCGGCGTGTCAGTCGAGTTCAGGATTCTGGGGAGAATCGAGGTGCGCGCCCGCGGCACGAACGTCGCGCTCGGCTCGCTCAAGCAACGCCTCCTGCTCGCCACGCTGCTGCTCAACCCAGGTCGGCCGGTGCCGATCCGCAGGCTGGTCCGCGCGCTGTGGGCGGACGAGCCGCCGATGTCCGCGGTGGCCAACCTCCGCACGTACGCCAATCGGCTGCGCCAGGTGCTTCCCGATGGCGCACAGCGCATCGCCGGACGGCAGGCGGGGTACGAGCTCACGCTGCGGCCGGGCGAGCTGGACCTGCACCTGTTCACCGAACGGGCCGACGCGGGCAGGACCGCGTTGTCCCGCGGTGATCACGCGGCGGCCGCGCGTCATCTCGGTGAAGCGCTTTCCGCGTGCCGGGGGGCGGTGCTGGAGGACCTGGCGGACAACGAGGCGCTCGCCGCGTTGGTCGCACCGGTCGAGGAGCTGCGGCTGGCGGTGACCGAGGACCACTTCGACGCGCGGCTGGGCCTCGGCGAGCACCGCGAGCTGATCACGCCGCTGCGCGAGTTCGCGGCGGAGCACCCGTTGCGGGAACGGCCGCGGGCGCACCTGGTGACCGCGCTGTACCGGGCGGGCGACCTGGCGGGAGCTCTCGCCGTCTTCACCGACTACCGCAGGGTGATCGCCGACCGCCTCGGCCTGGAGCCCTCACCGGAGCTCGTCAAGCTGCACCAGGCGGTGCTCGACCGCGATCCGGGACTGACCGCGGTTAGCACCGTGCGTGCCTCTTCCTTCCGCGCGCCGAAAGAGCTTCCGGCGCCCTGCCGGTCGTTCAGCGGCCGCGAGCGGGAGGTGGCGCGGCTGCAGGCCTTGCTCTGTGGCACCACGCCCACCGCGGCCGTGGTGCACGGTCAGTGCGGCGTCGGCAAGAGCGCGCTGGCACTGGAGGTCGCGCACCGCATAGCGCCGATGTTCCCCGACGGCCAGCTCTACATCGACCTCGGGCAGGCGACGCGCGTCCCCCATCGGCTGCTGCGGCACCTCGGGGTCTCCGACGTACCGCACGCGGTGGACGAGGCCGCCGCCCTGCTGCGGTCCCGGCTGGCCGACCAGGCGGTGCTCGTGGTGCTCGACGGCGCGACCGGCCCCGCACCGCTGCGTGAGCTGATGCCCGCGACCGGCCCGTGCGCGGTGCTGATCACCAGCCGGTCGCCGCTCCTGCTGGACGGCGCGGAACACGTCCGGCTCACCCCTCTGTCCGATGTGGACGGACTGGAACTGCTCACGCGACTGGTGCCGAGGGCATCGGCAGAACCCGGTGCCGCCGCCCGGATCGTCCAGTGCTGTCACGGAATCCCGCTGGCGCTGCAGATCGCGGGCGCCATCCTCGCGCACCGCCCCGCCCGTCCGCTGGCCTGGCTGGCCCGCCGGCTGGCCCCCGACTGGCGGAGGCTCGCCGAGCTCAGCTTCGGCGGCGAGTCGGTCCGCGCCGCCTGCGCCGCGGCGTTCAGCGCCGTCGACGACCCGCTGGCGGCCAACGCGTTCCGGCTCCTCGGCCGGTACGAGCTGTGCGACGCCGCCACCGCCGCCGGCGAGCTGGGCGCGGACCCGCTGGAGACCGAGGCCGCGCTGGACCACCTGGTCGACCTCGGTCTCGCCGAGTGGAGCGACGGCGACACCTACCGGTTGCCCGGACTGATGCGCCTCTTCGCCGCGGAGCTGGGCCCGTCGAGACGCACTACCGCTTCAGGCGTGCCACGACATCCCTGACGGCACCGGCCACGTCCTGCGTCTCCGCCTCCACACCACCGACGAACACCTTCTCGAGGTTGCCGGGGTGTGCGGCGGTGACGAGGGCGGCGACCGGGTCGTGGGTACCGAGGAGGTTGAGGTCGTCAGCCCGCAGCACCACCAGATCCGCGTGCTTGCCCACGCCGAGCGACCCGACCCGATCGGCCATGCCGATCGCCGCCGCACCTTCGATGGTCGCCATCCGCAACACGTCCGCGGGCGTGACGTGCACTCCCTCGCTCAGATGCGCGGAGAGCAACGCGGCGCGCATGAGGGAGAACATGTCCCCCGCGACGGCCGTCACCGTGTCGACACCGAGGCCGGTCGGCACGCCGAACGCGCGAGTGCGGCGCACCATCGGCACGCCGTGCCCCATCACCGCTTCGACGGCGGGCGCGATCGACACGCCCGCACCGGCCTCGGCGACCAGCTTCAGCTCGTCGTCGCCGAGCTCGTTGCCGTGCACGAACGTGGTGTTCGCGTCGAGCAGGCCCCTGTCGCGCAGTGCCGAGATCGGGTTCTCCTTCCCGGCGACGTGCGTGACCACGCGCATTCCCAGCGACCGGGCGAGCAGCCAGTCCCGCTCCACGACGCCGATGTCCGAAAAGGACGGTCCGAGCGGCGCCAGTGCGATGTCGACCAGTCCTCCGCCCAGCGCGGCGCCACGCCGCACGTCCTCTTCCGCGCAGGCAGGGCCGAAGACGGGCTGACCGTAGCCGTACATCGCGCGGACGCCGGACTCCCGCAGCCCTCGCACGGCGGCCTCGGCGTGGCCGAAGGTCGGCGCGAACGAGAAGTCCTGCACCGTCGTGATCCCGGACGCCAGGCACTCGAGCGCACCCGCGAGCGTCCCGATCCTCAGCTCGTCCGGTGAGAGGACCGCCTGGACCGGCATCAGCATCCGCTCCAGGTACTCGCCGAGCGTCATGTCAGCGCAGAACGACCGCATCAGCACCTGCCACAGGTGCCGATGCGTGTCGACGAAACCGGGCAGCACGATCCGGTCCGTGCAGTCGATCACCGTCGCCGCTGGCAACCCCTTGCCGACCGCGGCGATCCGGCCGTCCGACACCAGCACGTCGGTGCCGGGCATGACCACGACCGGATCGGTGTCGATCACCAGCGCGTTGCGCAGCACGAATTCCATGAATCCCCCTCACTCGAAAGCTTTCCTAAAAGCTATCACGGTGTGCAATAGGCTTTGACCTGTGACGGATCGTGTGGATGAGCTGATGGACCGGTGGCGGGCGGAGCTCCCGGAGGCCCTCGTGGCGAGCTCGGAGCTCGGCAAGCGCGTGATGGTGCTGTCGGGACTGCTCGGAGAGGCCACCCGCGCCACCGTGACCGGGTTCGACCTGACCGGCGCCGACTTCGACGTGCTGGCAGCCCTGCGCCGCAGTGGGAAGCCCTACCGGCTCAAGGCGAACGAGCTCAGCCGCTCACTGCTGCTCTCGACCGGCGGCACGAGCAACGTGGTGAACCGCCTCGTGAGCCGCGGCCTGGTGGAGCGGGAGCCGGACCAGACCGACGGCCGCAGCACCTTCGTGCGCCTCACCCCGCGCGGCCGGTCGGTAGCCGAGGAGGTCGTGATCGCGAACAGCAAGGCGCACGACGAGGTGCTGTCCGCGGTCCCCGCCGAGCTGCTCGAGAACGCCACGGCCGCGTTGCGCGAGCTGTTCCGGCACCTGCCGCGCTGATCAGGCCACCAGTGGCCGGTCGGTGGCCTGTTCCATGAGCGGACCGAACGCCATGATCAAACCCATGATCCGTCTCTCAGCCGCGATGATCACCGTCGTAGCGTTGTCCAGCCCCGCCGCGAGCGCCGCCGAAGCCACGCCCCCTCAGTTCGCCGACGGCTTCGGCCTTGTGGTGACGAGCTGCACCGGCAAGCACGCCGAGGAGCCGTGCGTGCAGGCCGGCCTGAACCACTTCGTCGGGTTGATCACGGGGCGTTGATGGGCCCTGACGTGCGACGTTCGGCGTGAACCGAACGGAGCATTTCTGGAACCGCGCGTCCCGAATCCGTCCTGACCTCCTCTAACGCGTTTAACGGGCCCCTGCACCCGCGCGAACGTGCGCGGGCATCGCCCGCTAGGGAGTGTTGGAGGAACAGTGTTCTTGCGTTCACGATCACGCCTGCGCACCGCGGTCATCGCCGCGGCCGTGGGCGCCGGTGTCCTGGTGGCGGCCACCCCCGCCGCCGCGGCGCCGCTCGCGGGCACGCGCTCGTACCTGGTCATCACGGCGCCGGGCGCCACGAGCGGTGCCACGTCGGCGATCACGAGCAACAGCGGCACGGTCTGGGCCACGTACGACGCGATCGGCGTCATCGTCGCGCACTCGGGTGCGGCTGACTTCGCGAGCCGGATGCGTGCCGTCACCGGTGTGCAGAAGGTGGGCGCCACCCGCACGTCGGACATCCCGGCCGAGGCGGCCAGCCTGCCGTTCCCGGTCGAGCCGACGCGGGTCGGCCCGGCCACGTCCGAGCCCCTGCGCTCGGACATGACGCAGATCGGCGCCGACAAGGCGTGGGCGGTCAACCAGGGGTCGGCGACCGTGACGGTCGGCGTGCTCGACACCGGGGTCGACGACCTGCACGACGACCTCAAGGCGAACTTCGACGCGGCCAACTCCGCGTCCTGCGCCTACGGCAAGCTCGACACCCGCGCGGGTTCGTGGCGGGACACCGACACCCACGGCACGCACGTCGCGGGCACGATCGCGGCGGCCAAGAACGGGCGCGGCGTGGTCGGCGTGGCGCCGGGCGTGAAGATCGCCTCGGTGCGCATCGCGGAGAAGCCGTCCGGGTACTTCTTCCCCGAGAACACCATCTGCGCCATGGTCTTCTCCGGTGACCGCGGCTTCGAGGTGACCAACAACAGCTACTACACCGACCCGTGGCTGTTCAACTGCCCGGACAACGCCGACCAGGACGCCATCCTGGAGGGCGTGAAGCGCGCCGTGGCCTACGCCGAGGGCAAGGGCGTGCTGAACGTGGCCGCGGCGGGCAACGAGAACTACAACCTCGCGAACAAGACCCGCGACAGCAAGAGCCCCAACGACTCCACTGTGGTCACGCGCAACGTCACCAACGCGTGCCTGAGCGTGCCGACCGAGGTGTCCGGTGTCGTCAGCGTCTCGTCGATCGGCTCGACCAACAACAAGTCCTTGTTCTCCAACTACGGCACCGACAAGGTCCACGTCGCGGCGCCGGGTGAGAGGGTCTACTCGACCGTCCCCGGCGGCGGGTACGGCTCGAAGGACGGCACGTCGATGGCCGCCCCGCACGTCGCGGGTGTCGCCGCACTGCTGAAGTCGGTCAACCCCACGGCCACCCCGGCGCAGCTGCGTCAGCTGCTCGCCACCCAGGCCGACGACCTGAGCTGCACCGACACCCGGTGCTCCGGCACCACGGCGAAGAACAACTTCTTCGGCGAGGGCCGCGTCGACGCGTTCGCCGCGGTCGACACCGGCACGCCTCCCGGCAACTCGTTCGAGAACACCGCCGACGTCGCCATCCCGGACGCCGGCACGGCCGTGAGCAGCTCGATCACGGTCTCGGGTGTGGCGGGCAACGCCCCGGCCACGCTCAAGGTCGACGTCAACATCGTGCACACGTACCGCGGTGACCTGGTCATCGACCTGATCGCCCCGGACGGCACGGCGTACCGGCTGCAGAACTCGAGCAACGACAGCGCCGACAACGTCGTGCAGACGTTCACGGTCAACGCGTCGAGCGAGGTCGCGAACGGCACCTGGAAGTTGCAGGTGCAGGACGTCGCCCGCGTCGACACCGGCTACATCAACTCCTGGAAGCTGACCTTCTGATGGCGTCGCCCGAACCTGATCGGGCGAGTTCGCGGTCAGCTCGGCCGACCTTCTGAGAACACCCACCTGATCGGCCGTCCATCGCGGGCGGCCGATCAGGCATATGGTGCGGAAGTGCTCGATACCCGCCAGCTGGAGGTGTTCGCGACCGTCGCCAGGACGGGCTCGTTCAGCGCGGCCGCACGGGAGCTGCACTGCACCCAGCCGGCGATCAGCCAGCAGATGCGGGCACTGGAACGGCACGTGGGCGGGCCGCTGTTCGTCCGCACCGGACGCGGGCTGACTCTCACCGAGGCCGGCCGCATCCTCGCCGAGCGCGGCACCGCACTGCTGGACCAGCTGGCCGCGACGCACCAGCAGATCAGCGCGATCGCGATGCACGACATCGGCACCATCCGCATCTGCGCGTTCCCCAGCGCCAACGTCTCGCTCGTGCCGGTCGCGGCGGCCATTCTCGCGAAGGAACGTCCCCAGCTGCGGCTCGAACTGGTCGAGGAGGAGCCGCCGGAGTCGTTCGCCCTGCTCCGCAGCGGCACGGCCGACGTGGTGATCAGCTTCAGCTACCGCGGTGAGCCGCAGGACGAGGCCGCCGTCGCCGGGATGCTGCGCGTGCCGCTCATGCGGGAGCCGCTCGCGTTGCTGCTGCCGGCCGGGCATCGGCTCGCCGGTCGCGAACGGGTGTCGCTCGCCGAGACCGAGGGCGAACGCTGGATCGCCGGGTGCCCGCGCTGCCAGCGCGCCCTCCACGACGCCTGCGCCGAAGCCGGCTTCGCCCCCGACATCACCTGTTCCACCGACGACAACCTGGCCATCCAGAGTCTCGTCACCGCAGGGCTGGGCGTCGCGCTCGTGCCCCGGCTGCTGCTGTCGTTCCTGCAGCACCCCGGCCTGACCACGGTCGAGGTGGAGTCCAGCGCGGAACGGGAGACCGCCCTCTACACGTGGCCCGACCTGATCCGCCTGCCGCTGATGCGCGCCACGGTGGACGCCATGGTCACGGCGGCGGCCACCGCCTGACATAAGCGCGACTTATACCCACCCAAGGAATGGGCCTCTTCTCCCCATAGATCACCGGGGTCATGGTTGCTGTCATGGGCAGCATCCGGACAACGCCGCGCGCGACCGACTCACCGGTACCCGGCCTGGCCGTGGTCGCCGGTGGTGTCACCGTCGCGATGTTCGCCGCCTGGATGCTGCCCTCTGTCAGTGCGCTTACCGTGGCGGTGCTGCTCGGCGCTGTCGTGGCCAACGTCGTGCGTCTCCCCGCGTCGCTCAGCCCGGGGTTCAAGCTCGCCGGACGGCGGCTGCTGCGCCTCGGCATCGTGCTGCTCGGGCTGAAGCTCGTGGTCAGGGACGTGCTGGCACTCGGTTACGAGGTGCTGGCGCTGGCGGTCGTCGCCGTGGTGGTGACGTTCGCCGTGACGCGCTGGCTCGGCAGGGTGCTCGGCGTGGGCGAGGGGCTGTCGTTGCTGATCGCCACCGGGTTCTCGATCTGCGGCGCGTCGGCCGTCGCCGCCATGAACGGCGTGCGGGAGCAGGACGAGGAGGACGTCGCCAGGGCGCTCGGCCTCGTCACCCTCTTCGGCACCGTGGCGATGTTCAGCCTGCCCGCGCTGCACCCGCTCACCGGCCTGTCCCCCGCCGGCTACGGGGTGTGGGCCGGCGGAAGCGTCCACGAGGTCGCCCAGGTGGTCGCCGCCGCGGGACCGGTCACCGGCGCCCTCGCCATCGCGGTCGCGGTGAAGCTGACCAGGGTCGTGCTGCTGGCCCCGATGCTCGCCGCGGTGAGCATCAGCGAACGCCGCAGGTTCCCGGACGCCGGCAAGCGCCCGCCGATCGTGCCGTTGTTCGTCGTGGGATTCCTGGTCGCGGCCGCCGTGCGCGCCACTGACGTCCTGCCGGACGCGGTGCTGTCGCTCGCGACGTTCGTGGACAACCTGCTGCTGGCCGCCGGCATGTTCGCCCTGGGCACGGCCGTGCGCCTGCGCTCTCTCGTCCGCTCCGGCCTGCCCGCGCTGACGCTGGGCCTGCTGTCCACGGTCCTGATCGCCGCGGTGGCGCTGGCCGGCGCTCTGTTGATCACGTGACCCAGCGAAGGAGTCACCGCCATGCCTCGTCTGCTCTCCCCCACCGCCGCACTCCTGGTCGGCGACATCCGCGAAGCCGTGACCGCCGGAGGTGACGACGCCACCGTCGCCGCACGCGTCGCCAGGGCCCTGACCGGCCATCTCGCCGACCGCGGCCTGCTGGACCGCGACCACCGGGAACCCGACCCGAACCACTACCGCCAGCACGTCCTGCACGTCGAGCCGGACGGCAGCTTCTCGGTGGTCGCCCTGGTCTGGCTGCCGGGTCAGGAAACGTGCATCCACGACCACGTGTCGTGGTGTGTGGTCGGCACGTACGTCGGTGAAGAAGAAGAGACCACCTACCGGCTCGCGGGCAACGGGCTGATCCCGTTGCGGGTGAACCGGACCCCCGAAGGCGTGGCGTCGTACCTGGTGCCGCCGGGCGACATCCACAAGGTCCGCAACAACTCGTCGTCGGTGGCGATCTCGATCCACGTCTACGGAGCCGACATCGGCGTGCTCGGCACCAGCATCCGGCGCAGGTACGACCTTCCGGTCGTGCCCCGGCCACGTGACGAGAGCCATTAAGACGAACATCGGCCCGGCGGCTAACCAAGGTCCACGCTCAGAGCGATAGCACGGTCGTGGAACCCGATCTGTGGTCGACGGCCTCCGCGGCTCTCGGCGCGCACGAACACGACCAGGTGCTGGCGCGGCTGGCGGGCACGGTGGTGCAGCCAGGCCAGACCGAGCGACTCGCCCGCGGCGAGCGCGACGTCGTGTACCTGCTGCCCGACCGGCTCGTGCTCGTGCGGCCCGACCCCTTCTGGACGGGTTCCTACGAGCGGAAACAGGTCGTCCGCATCATGTTCGTCGCAGGTCACGTCCAGTTCGACCTGGCGGGCGGCGACAGCGTCGAGTTCTGGATCGACACCGCCCTCGCCGAGCCGGAACCGTTCGTCGAGCAGGCTCAGACCTGGCTCGCGCCGCGGAAGAGCTCGTCCGGTGGTGCCGTGATCGCGTTCGGCCTGGCGATCGTCGTCGCGCTGCTCTTCGTGACCGGACCGCTGGACCTGATGCCGCGGGACGACCGGCTCACCGTCCGTTCCACCTGCAGCGACTTCCTGCGCGTCGGCCTCGACGAACAGGTCGAGCTGCTGAGACGGCTCTTCGGTCAGGTCGGCAGACCCGACGAAGCGGACAAGCCGGCCACGCTCGACGCCTCCCGCCGGCACTGCGGCGAGCACAGCGGCGCCACGCTGGACTCACTCGTCACCGGGCGATGACGCCCCGTTCGATCGCACCGGTCGCGAACTCGACGAGGTGCGCCGGCTTCACCCGGTTGCTGCGTGCGCCCTGCAGCAGCAGGTCGACAGACCCGACCAAGCCGACCAAGCCGACCACACGACGGCTCCCGCCAGTACTACGGCGAGCACGGCGGCGCCACACTGGACTCACTCGTCACCGGGCGATGACGCCCCGTTCGATCGCACCGGTCGCGAACTCGACGAGGTGCGCCGGCTTCACCCGGTTGCTGCGTGCGCCCTGCAGCAGCAGGTCGTCCGCCAGCCCGATCAGCGAGTCCCACACCCAGTGCGGCAGCGCCGGGTCATCGATCAGCGTCTGGCCGCTCGCCGCCGCGGTCTCGCTCAGCGCCCTGGCGAGCGCCTTGATCGTCTTGCGGTAGTCCTGCGCGGACCCGGTGATCTCCTTGCCCCTGCGGCCGCCGGAGAGCACCTTCGCCTCCCACTGCGCCGCCGACCGCCCGAACCGGCGCCACAGCTCGGTGACCTGGGGCTCGATCTCGCGCAGCACACCCGCGATGCCGAGGCTCCTGTCGAGGTTCGCGAGCGTGTGCTGCAGCTCGTCCAGCCGCCGTTCCATCAGCGCCGCGAACACGTCCTCCTTGCCGGAGAAGTACTGGTACACGGTGCCGGAACTGACTCCCGCGCCCACCGCGATCGCTCGCATGGTCAGACCCGCGTAGCCGCTCTGTTCGAGGATCAGCTCGGCCGACGACAGGATGTCCCGCCGCCTGCCTTCCGCGTCACCCCAGGCCGTTTGCTCGGTGCTCACAGCGGGATCCTATGTTGAACAACGTTCAAAAGCATATTGAACGTTGTTCAGGTTCATTGCTACCGTCGGTGCGTGGACCACCTCGACCGGCTCGAAGCCGACAGCGTCGACATCTTCCGCGAGGCGGTCGCGGAGAGCGAGCGACCGGTGTTGCTGTACTCGATCGGCAAGGACAGCTCGGTGCTGCTCCACTTGGCACGCAAGGCGTTCTACCCGTCGAAGCCGCCGTTTCCGTTGCTGCACGTGGACACGACGTGGAAGTTCCGGGAGATGATCGAGTTCCGCGACCGGACGGCCGCTGAGCTCGGGCTGGAGCTGATCGTGCACCGCAACCCGGAGTGCGTGGCGCTCGGCATCAACCCGTTCGACCACGGTTCCGCCCGGCACACCGACCTCTGGAAGACCCAGGGACTGCGCCAGGCGCTCGACGAGCACCGGTTCGACGTCGCGTTCGGCGGCGCGCGGCGGGACGAGGAAGCCTCCCGTGCCAAGGAAAGGGTGTTCTCGTTCCGGACCGCGCAGCACCAGTGGGATCCGAAGAACCAGCGGCCGGAGCTGTGGCGGCTCTACAACACGCGGGTCGCACCCGGCGAGAGCATCAGGGTGTTCCCGCTGTCCAACTGGACCGAGCTGGACGTGTGGCGGTATGTCGAGCGCGAGCGGATTCCCGTGGTGCCGCTGTACTTCGCCGCCCAGCGGCCGGTCGTCGACCTTGACGGCATGCTGATCATGGCCGACGACGACCGGATGCCGCTGTCCGAACCGCCGCGCCAGGAACTCGTCCGTTTCCGCACGTTGGGTTGCTATCCGCTGACCGGTGCGGTGCGCAGCGAGGCGCGGACGGTCGCGGAGATCGTCGAGGAGATGCGGGCCGCGACCACGTCCGAACGGCAGGGGCGGCTGATCGACCACGACCAGAGCGGGTCGATGGAGCGCAAGAAGCGGGAAGGCTACTTCTGATGGAACTTCTGCGGTTCATCACCTGCGGCAGCGTCGACGACGGCAAGAGCACGCTGATCGGCAGGCTGCTGTACGAGTCGAAGCTGCTGTACGCGGACCACCTCGCCGCGCTCGAAGCCGATTCCCGGCGGGTCGGGACGCGTGGCGGTGAGCTGGACTTCGCGCTGCTCGTGGACGGGCTTGCCGCCGAACGCGAGCAGGGCATCACGATCGACGTCGCGTACCGGTTCTTCGCCACGGAGGCGCGGAGGTTCATCGTCGCGGACACACCAGGGCATGAGCAGTACACGCGCAACATGGTCACCGGCGCGTCCACCGCCGATGCCGCGGTGATCCTGCTCGACGCGAGCAAAGGTGTGCTCAGCCAGACGCGCCGGCACGCCCGCATCGCGTCGTTGCTGGGCATTCGGCATGTCGCACTGGCCGTGAACAAGCTCGATCTCCTGAGCTACTCGCGGGAGGCGTTCGAGAAGGTGCGCTTCGAGTTCACGGAGTTCGCCGCCGACCTGGGTTTCGCGGAGATCACCTGTGTGCCGATGTCCGCGACCGAGGGCGTCAACGTGGTCGGGCACAGCGAGCTGACGCCCTGGTACGACGGGAAAACCCTGCTGCAGTGGCTGGAGTCGGTGGTCGTCACCCCCGAGGAGAACGGGCCGTCCCGGTTCCTCGTGCAGTGGGTGAACCGGCCGGACGCGACGTTCCGCGGCTTCTCCGGGCGGGTGCTGCGAGGGACTTTGCGCCAAGGCGATGAAGTCCGGGTGTTGCCCGGTGACCGTGCATCCACTGTGGAGCGGATCGTCACGATGGACGGCGACTTGACTGAGGCCCTCGCGGGATCGTCGGTCACGGTCGTGCTCGCCGATGACGTGGACGCGAGCCGCGGTGACGTGCTGGCCTCGGCAGCGGATCCGCCGAGGGTGGCCGACACGTTCCAGGCGCATCTGGTGTGGCTGAACGAGGCCGGCCTGTTGCCCGGCAGGCACTACCTCGCCAAGATCGGCGCGCGCACCCTCGGATTCACCGCCACGAAAGCTTTGCAGCTCAACGAGATCGGCGTCGACAGCGTGCACTTCGACGCGCCGGTGCCGTTCGAGAGCTACCGCACCAACCGCGACCTGGGCTCGTTCGTGGTGCTCGACCGGCTGACGAACGCCACGGTCGGCGCGGGGATGATCGATTTCGCGCTGCGGTCGCCGAACCTGCGCTGGCAGACGCTGACCGTGGACAAGCAGGCGCGGATCGAACGCAACGGGCACCGGCCGTGCGTGGTGTGGCTGACCGGCTTGTCCGGCGCGGGCAAGTCCACGATCGCCGACCTGGTCGAGAAGGCCCTGCACGCCGACGGCAGGCACACGTTCCTGCTGGACGGCGACAACGTCCGGCACGGGCTGAACTCCGACCTCGGCTTCAGCGACGCCGACCGCGTCGAGAACATCCGGCGCATCGCCGAGGTCGCCGCGCTGATGGTCGACGCCGGGCTGATCGTGCTCGTCTCGTTCATCTCGCCGTTCCGGGCCGAGCGGGCGCTGGCACGGAGCCTGGTCGCCGAGAACGAGTTCTGCGAGGTCTTCGTGGACACGCCCTTGGAGGTCGCCGAGCAGCGTGACCCGAAAGGCCTCTACGCACGGGCCCGGAGGGGCGAGCTGACGAACTTCACCGGCATCGACTCGCCCTACGAACCACCGGAGAACCCCGAGGTGAGGCTCGACACCACGGAGCTGAGCCCCGAGCAGGCCGCCGAGGTCGTGGTGGCCAGACTGCGCGCGCTCGGCATCTGTTGAACGTTGTCCAGAATCGGGTATGTTCAGCTAGAACACGTTCTAAATTCGGGAGGGTTCCGTGCCGGATCAGGCGTGGTCGCAGTTCTGCCGGGCGCTGGAGAAGGCCGGTGAGGTGATCTGCGCGGACGGGGCACCGGACACCCCGCTCGACCGCGCGGAGGGCTACCGGTACCTCGCCAGGCTGACCCGCGAGATGCTGTACTCCTGCCTGGACAACGCCGATCCCGACTTCCCCCGGTTCCACCAGCTCGACCTGGTGAAGATCGGCGCGGACAACCCGGACAACGTCTACCTGTCCGCGAACATCCGCGGTGACCGCACCTACCGGATCACCGGGACGCGCGGCAGCATCGCGTACTTCAGCATCGGCTCCAAGGCCAACCGGTACGCCAAGGACGGCACGATGGCGTCCACCGGTGAGCTGTCCGACGCCGACCTGGTGATCGAGCCGGACGGCACGGTGGAGATCATCGCGAGCGCGGTCCGCCAGGGCACCAACTGGCTTCCGCTGGCCCCGGACTCGACCGGCCTGGTGGTGCGCCAGACCTATCTCGACCGCACGACCGAACAGCCGGGCGAATGGCACGTCGAACAGATCGGCGGACCGGCCGAACCCGCGGAGCTCACCCCCGAGTTCCTGGCGAAGGCGCTGCAACGGGCGGCGCTGTCCGTGCACGGCACCGCGGCGACGTTCGCGCACTGGACGCGGACGTTCATGGCGCGCCCCAACGAGCTCCCCGACTTCGGCCAGGAGATGTTCCAGCGCGCCGGCGGCGATCCGGAGATCTTCTACCTGCACGGGTACTGGACGCTGCGCCCCGGCGAGGCGTGGGTGATCGAGACCGGCGTACCCGAGTGCCCGTACTGGAACTTCCAGCTCGGCAACTGGTGGATGGAGTCGCTCGACCACCACCGCAGGATCACCGTGAACAAGCACACCGCCGTCCTGGACACGGACGGCCGGCTGACGATCGTGGTGGCGGAACGGGATCCGGGCGTCGCGAACTGGATCGACACGTGCGGGCACAGCTCCGGCACGGCGTTGCTGCGCTGGCTCGGCGCCTCCGAACACCCGATCCCCAAGTGCCGCGTGGTTTCCCTGGAGGAGATCCGATGACGGTCACGACCGCGCTGAACGTCCCGGAGCTGATGGACAAGGCCCGCGCGAAGACAGGGCTCTCGGACTTCGGTGACGACTGGTTCCGCGAACCGCTGGACGTGCTCGTGACGAGCCTCAACACCGAGGCCGCGCTGTCACCGCCGGGCTTCGAGCTGACCAGGCACCGGCTGACCGCGTTGCTCTGCGACCGGCTGCGGCTGCGCGCGTGGCAACGCGAACACCCGGCGGTGCTGGACGAGGAAGTGCGCGTGGCCGCGGAGATCTGCGGTCTGCCGCGCACCGGATCGACCCTGCTGCACCGGTTGCTGGCCGCGTCGCCCCAGGTCACCTCGACGCTGTCGTGGGAGGTCGCCTACCCGATCCCGTTCCCGGGCGAGGGACCGGACGCGGCGGTGCGCAAACGCCGTGCCCAGGAACGCATGCAGATGTTCGCGCAGCTCTCCCCCGACTTCGGCGACCTGCACACGGTCGTGTGGGACGGGCCGGAGGAGGACGTGATCCTGCTCGACCGGACGTTCGTATCGATGAGCTACGACTCGTTCTACTGGGTGCCTTCGTACGGCGACTGGCTGCGCTCCGCCGATCAGTCGAAGGCCTACGCCGAGCTGCGCGAGTGGCTGCAGGTGTTGCAGTGGCAGAACCCCGCTCGCGCCGGACGCCCGTGGGTGCTCAAGTCACCCCACCACCTGACCGCGGTCGACACCGTGTTCGACACGTTCGCCGGCTGCAAGATCGTGATGACGCACCGCTCGCCCGCCAACGCCGTGCCGTCGTACGCCTCGATGGTGCGCGCGATGTCGTCGCAGTACAGCGAAAGCGTCGACCCGGTCCGCATCGGACAGTACTGGTCGCGCCGGTTCGCCAGGACGTTGCGGGACTTCGCCTCCGCCAGGGAGGCGCGCCCCGACCGGTTCGTGGACGTGCGGTTCGCCGACACCGTCAGCAAACCCGTGGAGGTCGCCCGCAACGTGCTCGACGCGCTGGGCCTGCCCGCCGGCCCTGCCGACGACGCGGCGTTCGAGGCCTACCTGGCGCAGAACCGCACCGAACGGCACGGCTCACATTCCTACGCGCCAACGGACTTCGGGCTGTCCGAGGACCAGCTCCACCGCGACTTCGCCTTCTACTCGGAGGTCTACCTGTGATGCTGCAAGACGAGGTCGTGGTGATCACCGGCGTCGGCCCCGGTCTGGGTTCGAAGCTCGCCACCCGCGCCGCCGCCGAGGGCGCGAAGGTCGTGATGGCCGCCCGCTCAGCCGACGTGATGAAGCAGGTGGAGAAGGACGTCACGGCGGCCGGTGGCGAGGCCGTCGGTGTGCAGTGCGACGTCCGCAGGCCCGAGGAGGTCGCGCACCTGGTCTCGACTGCGGTCGACCGGTTCGGGAAGATCACCGGGCTGGTGAACTCGGCGTTCGGGCATCCCGGTTTCTCCGACCTGCTGGAGACCCCCGAGAAGGCGATCCGCCGGTCGATGGACATCATCCTGTACGGCGCGTTGAACGTGACCCGCGAGGTCGTGCCGCACATGAAGGCGGCCGGGCGCGGTTCGATCGTCAACATCGGCACCATGACCACGCGCAAACCGATGCGCGGCGAGGCCGGTTACGCGGTGGCGAAGTCGGCCATGGCGACCGCGACCCAGTTCCTCGCACTGGAACTCGGCCAGCACGGCATCCGCGCGAACCAGGCGATCATGGGGTGGCTGGACGGTCCGGGGGTGCGGTTCTACCTCAAGTTCACCGCGGAGTCGCGCGGGGTGAGCGAGCAGGACGTGTACGACGAGATCGCCTCGCGGAACCCTCTCGGCCGCATCCCGACCGACGAAGCCTGCACGGGCGCGGTGCTGTTCCTGTTGTCCCGGTGCGCTTCCGAGGTCACCGGTGCGGTCCTGGACGTCAACGGCGGGGAGTACATGCCGGCATGAGCTACCTCATCGAGTCGGTCACCGTGGAGATCGAGGCACCCGCCGAGCTCGTCTGGGGCGTGCTGCTGGACTACCCGAACTATCCACAGTGGAATCCGTACACCCTGGCCGTGGACACGACCCTGGCCGTCGGCTCGCCGATCGACCTCACGCTGCCCAAGCCCGACGGGAGTGAGGGCACGTGGGTCAGCCGCGAGTACATCCGCGTCGTCGAGCCGCCGCGGTTGCTGCGCTACGACACCGGTGACACGTTCCCCGGCCTGCTCGGCACGCGCGACCAGGTGATCACCCCGCTCGGCGCCGGCCGGTGCAGCTACCGCACGTTCGAGACGTTCACCGGCAAGTACGCCGAGGCGGTGTTCGCGGCACAGGGCGAGTACGTCAAGAAGGGATTCGACTCGGTCGCGCACGCCCTGCGCGACCGGGTGCACGTCGTTCAGCTGGAACCTGACGGGTTTCCCGGCGGCTGAACCGAACCGGTCGCGACGACAGGCCAGTCCGCACTCGGATCCTTGTGCTCACCGGTGTGGCGGGACCGTTTGGTCATGACCCGTTCGACGGCCTTGCCCCCGAAGTAGAACCCGAGCATCACCAGCATGAACGTGTTGAAGCTGTCGTAGACGTGACGCCCGAACCCGTTCTGGTCGTTCATCATCGTGACGAACTCGGTGTTGAAGGTGGCCGAGACGAAACCGAGGTACAGCACGGTGAACGCGCCCATCACCGCGGTTCTGATGTCCCGGTGGTCGGTGAACAGGACGATGAAGGTGCACAGGCTGGTGGCGGGCAGCGCGACCGCCAGCCCGGCGACGCCGATGCTCGTGCCGAAGAACCAGAACGACGAGGCGACACCCGCCACGAGCAGCCCGATGTTGACCGCGACGAGCAGGACCGCCGCGTGGGTCCGGAAGCCGCCCTGTTCGTTCCTCGAGGAGAACACGTCCCCGGCGCCCGCCGATCCGTTCACCTCGATCACCCCGCGAGCCGGTGGCCGGAGGACGTGCTGTCCAGGAACTCGTGGGCTGCCCGCCGCCCGTTCTCGAGCAGCGTCTCCTGGTCGGCGCGGGAGATGCCGAAGTCGGTGGCCGAGATGTTCATCGTGTCCACGAACATCGTCCGGCGGCCGACGCCCTCGCTGTCGAGCCGGTGCCGGTTCCAGTCACCGGTCAGCGTCCGCAGGCAGCCGGCCGCGATGCCCGCCACCGTGCGAACGGGACGGTCATGGCCGGCCACCGGGCGGCCGGAGAGCTTGACGCCCCAGGTGGGCCACCGGGCGGATCGGCCGTCGGTGCGGTCGAACACCGTGATCGGGAAGTTGGCGAGCAGGCCGCCGTCGACCCACGTGCAGGTTCCTCGCCCCGTCGTGACGTGGACCGGCCGGAAGTAGAACGGGATCGCCATCGAAGCGCGGACGGCGTCCACGACGCTCTGGTCGTCCGCGTTCAGGCCGTACAGCGCGTAGTCCCAGGGCAGGCGCACCAGGGCGCGGCGTGAGAGGTCGCTCGCGTGCACCACGAGCGAGTACTTCTGGTGGTCCTCCAGTGAACCGCCTCCGTCGGGGCAGCGGAGATCGGCGAACGTGCGCACGCCGACGCCCGCGAGCAACGGCGTCAACCACTCCACGAGGTGGTCACCGTCGTGGGATCCGCCGTGCACGAAGGCGGACAGGGCGTCGCCCACCACGCCGGTCGCCCGCTGCGGCCAAGGTTCGTCCGCGAACCGGCGGTAGTCCACCTCCCGCATGACGTCGGCGAGCTCCCACAGGTTCTTTCCCTCTTTTTGGTACGCGGCCACCAAAGCCGCCACTATCGCGCCCGCACTCGTCCCGGCGATTCGCTGGAACCGATATCCCGCGTCGGCCAGCACCAGCACCGCGCCGAGCAGCGCGATGCCCTTCACTCCCCCGCCTTCCAGCACGAGGTCCACCGATTTCTCGCTCAACTCGACACCTTTCCCCGCTGCGAATGGCACTCAACCCGCAGAGAGGTCTGCGAAGAGGCACCTGATACGCCCGCGCCGCGGCGGCCTCGGCCAGCACCCGCGTGGTAACCCTTCGTGACCGATCCGGGGGGACGGCGATAGGCCGAACGGTTTCCGCGCTGAAAATCTTGATTACCGCCGAAATACCCGCCCCTGATGCCGCGATATCTTGAGTGGCACCTGTTGGGGTGGGCGAGGTAGCGCAATGACCATGCCGGATGCACCGATGGCGTTCCGCCTGCTCGGCGACGTCTCAGTGAGCGTCCACGGCCGGCGGCTGGAAATCGGTCCCCCGCAACAAAGAACTGTCCTCGCCTGTCTCGCGCTCGAAGCCGGCAGGCCCGTCTCCCTGCAGACACTCGGTGATCGGTTGTGGGGTCTGGAACAGCCCGCTGGGGCCCGTGCCTCGCTGCACGCCCACCTGACCCGGATCCGTCAGATCCTCGCCGCTGGAGCCACCGCCGCGGGCGTGGACGTGAAGCTGGAGCGGCGGACGGGCGGGTACGTGCTCGAGGTCGACCGCGACTGGGTCGATCTGCACCGCTTCCGCAGACTGGCCCGCGCTCCCTGTGACACGGACCACGAACGGGTGACATCGCTGCGGTCCGCACTCGACCTCTGGCAGGGCAGGCCTCTCGCCGGGACGTCGGGCAGCTGGGCGGCGCGGATCAGCGAAACCCTCGTGAAAGAACACCTCGACGCCGTCACGCTGTGGGCGGACGCGCTGACCCGCCTCGGCCGTGCGGCCGAGGTCGTCGGGCCGGTGCGCGAGGTCGTGACGGAGCACCCGCTGGCGGAGCCGCTGGTCGCCGCCTTGATGCGGGCGCTGGCGCTGTGCGGTCGCGACGCCGAGGCGCTCGAGCTCTTCACGTCGGCGCGGTTGCGGCTGGCCGACGAGCTCGGCATCGATCCGGGACCGGAACTGCGCGCGGTGCACGAGGCGTTGCTGCGAGGCGAGATCAGGAACACGGCGCCGGCCCGGGAGCACCTGACGGCGGAGGTTCCCGCACAGCCCGCCCGCCGGGTACCCGCGCAGCTGCCCGCCGACGTGTACGCCTTCACCGGACGCGAGCACGAGCTGTCCACCCTGGACGAGCTGCTGGACGAGGCCGGTGGCACGTCGACCGCCGTCGTCGTCTCGGCCGTCTCCGGCACCGCGGGCGTCGGCAAGACCTCCCTGGTCCTGCGGTGGGCGCACCGGGTGCGGGACAGGTTCCCCGACGGTCAGCTCTACGTCGACCTTCGGGGCTACGACGCGGAACGGCCGCTGTCCGCCGCGGACGCGCTGACCCGCTTCCTCTCCGCGCTCGGCCTCAACGGCAGGGACATCCCGCTGGACGTCGACGACCGCGCCGCCAGGTACCGCACCGAGCTCAGCGGGCAGCGGATGCTCATCCTGCTGGACAACGCGGCCACCGTGGGCCAGGTCCGTCAGCTGCTGCCCGGCACCCCCGGCTGCCTGGTCGTGGTGACGAGCAGGGACTCGCTCGCCGGCCTGGTCGCCCGGCACGGCGCGCGGCGGCTGGACCTGGACCTGCTGCCGCTGCGGGACGCCGTGCAACTGCTCGGCAGGCTGATCGGGCATCGGGTGAGCGCGGAGCCGGAAGCCGCGGAGGCACTGGCCGAGGAGTGCGCCCGGCTCCCGCTCGCGCTGCGCGTCGCGGCGGAGCTCGCGGCCGCGCGGCCGGCCATCCCGTTGTCCGTCCTGGTCGAGGAGCTGGAGGACCAGCAGAAGCGGCTGGACCTCCTGGACGCGGACCTCGATCCGCGCACCGCTGTGCGCGCGGTGTTCTCCTGGTCGTACCGGAACCTCGCCGAGGACGCGGCCGCGACGTTCCGCCTCCTCGGTCTCCATCCGGGACAGGACTTCGACGCGCACGCGGTCGCCGCGCTCGGCGGCACCAGCCTGCAGGAGGCGCGGCAGCTCCTCGACCGCCTCGCCCGTGTCCACCTCGTCCAGGCGCAGCGCCACAACCGCTACGGCATGCACGATCTCCTGCGCGCCTACGCGAGCGACCTGGCCGTCGCCATGAACCCGCCGGCCGACCGGCACGCGGCGATCACCCGGTTGTTCGACTTCTACCTGTCGACCGCGGCGGCGGCGATGGACACCCTCCATCCCGCCGAGCGGCATCGGCGACCGCACGTCGAGGTGCCGTGCAGCCCTCCTCCCGTGTTCGCCACGACCAAGTCCGCACAGGACTGGCTGAACGACGAACGGGCCAACCTCGTCGCGGTGTGCGTGCACGCCGAGGCCCACGAGTGGCCCGCGCACGCGGTCAACATGGCGAACACCCTCTTCCGCTACTTCGACGCCAGCGGCCTCAACGCCGACGCCTACAAGATCCACCGCCTGGGCCGGCAAGCCGCCGTGCGGATCGGCGACCACGGCGGCGAGGCACGGGCACTGGTCAACATCGGTCTCGTGTACTGGCACCAGGGCCTGCTCGATCAGGCGGAGGAACACCTGCGCCTCGCGCTCGGCCGCTACGCCGACGTGCACGACGACATCGGACGGGCGTGCGCGCACAAGAACCTCGGTGTCGTGCTCTGGCGCAGAGGTGATCTCCAGGAAGCGACCGAGCACCTCATGGAGGCGCTCGTCATCTACCGGCGCCTCGTCGACCCGCTGGGGCAGGCGGAGGCGCTCGGCAACCTCGGCCTGGTGCACCAGAGCCTCGACCAGCTCGACCTGGCACTGGCGCACCACCAGCAGGCGCTCACCCTGTTCGAGCGGATCGGGTACCGGGTCGGCGAGGCCTACGCGTTGAACGACCTCGGCATCGTGCACCTGCGCTCGGGTCAGCCTGCCGAGGCCGCCGAGAAGCTCCGCCGTGCCCTCGACCACTTCCGGCGCATCGGTGAGCGGGCCGGCGAGACCGAGGCGCTCAACGGTCTCGGACAGGCCTTGTGTGCCGCTGGTCTGCTCGACGACGCGGAGGCGCGGCACACGGACGCGCTCGCCGTGGCGAGCACGATCGGCGACCGGTACGAGCAGGCCCGTGCACATGCCGGCCTCGCCGCGGTCCGGGAGGCGGTCGGCGACCTCGACCGGGCCCGCGGCCACCGGGAGACGGCGCTGGCCGGCTACACCAGCCTCGGTGTGCCCGACGCGGACGCCGTGCGCGCCCTGCTGACGCCCGTGGGCGAGCCCGGCGATCAGAAGGTCGGCTGGTAGGCGCTCCACACCGGCGCCTGACGCAGCCGCAGCAGGATTCGCTGCCTGGTCGGTCCGATGGAGCCGGTCGCGATGCCGAGCATCTCGCTGATCGTCGCGTAGGGCGTCGGCGGATCGGAGAACAGCAGCGCGAGCAACCGGCGATCCTGGTCGGTCAGGCCGGCGGTGGCCTCGCGCAACAGGATCCGCTGTTCCTCGGCGAGGATCTCCTCGTCGGCGGACGCCTCGGCCGGGTGCGCGACGATCTCGTCGTCGAGCGACGTGTCATGTCTCATCTCCTTCAGGAGCAACAGACACTGCCGCCGGGTGGTCGTCCGCAGCCACGCGGACAGCGCCGCCGGCTCACGGATGCGCGAGATGCCGAGCAGCAGCCGCATCCACACCCGGCTGCACACGTCGTCGGAGTCCGCCGTCCCCAGGCCGTACTCACGGCAAACAGCACGCACGAGCGGGGTGTACGACCGCACAATGTGGCTCCAGGCGATTTCGTCGCCCTGCACCGCATCCCTGACAAGATTGCTGATGGACATCGCTTCGCGCATGACTTTCACCCTCAGACGGAATATCGGCCTCTCGTTGGTCACCAGTCCGTCAAGGGTTGTGCGCGCGTCATGCAATTCTCTTGTCGCGGCCTTGTCGCCGCATTGTTCTGCGCTGTGTGACAGCGGCGTCACTGCCGGTTCGCTGGACCGGTACACCACCTGTTCGTGCGTATCACGCTGTCCAGAAAGGAGGTCATAGTCGATGCGACCGCCAGGCCGCACGGATGTGGAGGTGTGCAAACCATGACGAACGCCGGCACGATGTCGGACGATTTCCCTCGTGAGAGCGACAGGGAGATTGTCGTCGATCTCCCCTACGTGGATCTCGTAACCGAACATCTTTCAAATTTCGACTCCGGCGCAAGACCTCACCCGGACAAGCACAGCGCCGTTCTCGGGCTCGGTGTGATCAGCCTGCCGGGTCTCGAGAACGCCGCCTCCACGCTCCGCGCACTTCGCGAGGAACGCCAGGCGCGCGGGGAGCACAGCAGGTTCGATCGAGGCACACCACCCGAGACCGACCTGGACGAGATCCTCCACGAGCTCCGCAGGACCTTCCGCGGCAAGCACAACGGATGGGCGCCCGAGATGGGCAAGAACCGCACCGTCAAGGCTGTGCACGGCACCCCGCACATCGGTGGCGACACCTACCCGCTGAAGGTGGAGAACGCCTTCGAACTGCCAGAGAGCTCGAGCCATCCGAAGGTCCAGGTCGGCCTGATCGACACGAAGGTCTATCCGCACCCGCAGTTCGCGGGGCGGCTGATCGCGGCCGGGAGCGCGCTCCTACCGGCGAGCGAGGACAAGGACGACGTGTACAACCACCTCGACATCCACGGCACGTTCTCGGTGGGACTGATCCTCCGCGAGGCGCCGGAGGCGTCGGTGATCGTGGAGGCGGTGCTGAACCACGACGGCGCGAGGGCCACCGTCTGGGACGTCGCCATGGCCATGACGCGCTTCGCCGACCGCGACGTGAGCGTGCTCGTGATGCCGCTGGTGTGTCACACGGACGACGGCGAGCCGCCGCTCGTGCTGAAGCGAGCGATCGACCTGTTGCGCAACAAGGTCGTCGTGGTCGCCGCCGCGGGCAACCACGGGCGGCAAGACCCCGTCAAGGGCGTCGAGCAGAACAACCGGCCCGGCTTCCCCGCCGCCTGCGATGGAGTCATCGCCGTGGGGTCGGTGGGCAGGAACGGGGCCCCGTCCGACTTCAACCCGCGGGACGCCGAGTGGATCGACGTGTTCGAGCTCGGAGAGCAGGTGCTGAGCACCTCCGTGTGCGGAACCGTCAAGTACACGGTGCCGATGGGCTGCATCCAACCGCCGAGCAACCCCGTCGTGTTCGAAGGAACCGCCCAGTGGACGGGTACCTCGTTCGCGGCGACGACCGTCGCCGGCAAGATCGCGGCAACGATGATCGCCACGGAGCAGTCCGCGTTCGACGCGGTCGGGGAACTGACGGGCGGACGCGGAGTCTGATTCGGCCGGTCCCGGCGACGAGTCGCCGGGACCGGCTGATTTCAGGCGGTCGAACACGAGCGAGCCGGGCTCCAGCCGGTGATCACCGAGATGAAGGGGAAATGAAGTCCAGGCGAACTTGATCAGCTGGTGTTGGAGCACCCCTGACGACGTTTGTAACGTCGCAATCACGGGTCGCTCGACCCGACCGATCACACTGGGGTGCGATTTGCGTTACAGCAGAACGGTTTTCGCCGCACTGACGGCTGTCGGTCTCACCGCGTCGATGGCTCCGCAGGCCAGCGCGGCGACCTACTACAACATCGTGAACTTCAAGAGCGAGAAGTGCATGTCCGTCGAGGGCGGCGGCAGCACCACCAACGGCGCCAACGTCATCCAGTGGAGCTGCAACGACGGCGGCGAGCAGCTCTGGTACTGGTCCGGCAGCCAGCTGAAGAACCGCAAGAGCGGCAAGTGCCTCTCGGTCTCGGGCGGCGGCAGCACGGCCAACGGCGCCGAGCTGATCCAGTGGACCTGCAACGGCGAGCCCGAGCAGTCCTGGGACCACCGCTCGAGCGGCTATCTGTACAACGGCAAGAGCGGCAAGGTCGCGTCGGTCTCCGGCGGCGGCAGCACCGCGAACGGCGCCAAGATCGTGCAGTGGTCGGCCAACGGCGGCGGCGAGCAGGGCTGGTACTTCGACGCCCGCATCATCGACGCCTGATCTCTCTCACCGGAACTGGGGCCACATCATGCTTCTCAACGCTGCCAAGAAAATCGGCGTCGTCTTCGCAACCGTCGCCGGTGCGATCGTCTTCGCCGCCTCCCCCGCGTCTGCCGCCCAGCAGTGCGCCGACCTGCGCGGCCCGGAAGGCGGCACGCTGCCGCTGTGCAAGTCGTGGGTCTGGGACGGCAACGACTACGACGGCAGGTGGTGGACCGACGGTCCGTCGTCGCTGCCCTCGCACACCTATCTGCAGCGCTCCGAGGACGGCTCGGTGAGGAACTCGAGCTTCTCGGGCAGCTACTCGGACGTCTCGAAGATCGCCTTCCGCCTCTGCGACAGCCTGAGCGGGCGTTGCTCCAGCTGGTGGTGATCTAGCGGCGCTCTCTCGCCGGCCAGGCGAGAGAGCGCCCGCCCACCGTCCACCATCCGAACAACACCACCGCCGCCACGCCCCCGTGCAGCACGGTGATCAGCGTGGCCTCTTTAAGCACGCCCATGAACACCCATCCGAACGACAGCAGCAGGAAACACGGCACCACACCGAGCTTTCCGGCACGCCACCCCCCGATCGCGAGCAGCACCGCGCCCACGATCGACCCCGCCGACGCCGCCACCGGAACCCGCCACAGCCCGTAGGAAAGGTCCACATAGGACTCCATCGCGAACGCTGCGGCCCGGTCCAGTCCCATCCGGTCGACCAGCACGAAGGCCGTCAGGTCGATGCCGGAGAAGTACAGCCGCGCGAACAGCGACGCCACCAGCACCGCTCCACCGGCGAAGGCGAGGCGGCCGCCGATCTCCCGCGCGAACACGATCACGGTGGCGCACAACAGGATCGACGCAAGGGCGAACAACGCGTACCCGGCCGTGACCAGCTCCGGCTGTCGCGCGTACGCGGCCAGTTGCCCTGGCGCGGCGAACGGTTCGGCGTCGAAGCGCGCCCGTTCCGCCACGGTGAACCCTGCCGTCTCCACCCCGAGATGCCGCACGAGCAGTGCGGCGAACCAGACCAGCGGACCGATCGCCAGTGCCAGAACCCTCATGCCCCGCAACGCTAGGAAGCCGGAGCGTTGCTCACATCGGACCACGGTCCGATGTGAGGGTGCGTAGTTGTACTGATGCCGCCGGCGCGGCGTGCGCGCAAGCTCGAAGCATGACCGAACTCGACCGCGGCCGGGTCGCCGCGCTGGCCGGCTTCGCCGTCCCCGTGATCCTGCTCGCGTTGACCGTCGTCGCCTTCCTGCACGACTTCCTGGAGCCGATCGGCTGGCAGGGCGGCGAGTACGCGTACACGTTCGTCTGGATCGCCCTCGGCTCGGCGCTGGCAGGCGTGGCGGTCAGGACCGCCGCTCCGAACCCGTGGCGGTCGATCGGCTCGGGACTGGCCTGGGCGGGCGCGACCGGACTGGTGGTCGTGGTGGTGCTGGTGACGGTGTTCCTCTGGGCGCTCACCGGCTGGAACCCCGCCTGATCACCCGGCGGCGGCCTGGGAGAGGCAGCGCAGCACGAGGCTGAGCGTCGTGGCCAGCTGTTCGCGATGCCCGTCGAGTCCTGCCTGCGTGACGCCCTCGACCGAGGCCTGGGCGACGTCGTCGGTCGCCACCTTCAGCACGGCGCTCATGGCGGCGGCCTGGACCTTCACCTCGATCGCCGTGGGCGGCAGGTCCAGCCGCTTCGCGAGCACGTCCGCCAGCGCGTCCTCCGCCCGTTCGCGGAGCATGAGGTAGGCGGCGCGCAACGCGGGTTCGCCGTGGGTCAGCCGCACCACCTCGAGCACGGCCTCGACGTCCTCGTCGCTCGCCGAGTCCAGCACCGGTGTGTAGGCCTCGCGCAGGTGGTCGATCAGCTCCAGCTCCGGCGGCCAAGCCCGCAGCACCACGCAGAACGCGTCGACCATCTTGGTGAGCAACGGCTCGACGCAGCTCTCCTTGTGCGGGAAGTAGCGCCAGAACGTGCGCTCGGAGACGCCGGCGGCCTGGGCGATCTGCTCCCCGGACGTCGCGGCGACGCCCTGCTCCGCGAACAACCGCACCGCGTGGCGCGAGATGTCGAGGCGCTGCCGCTGACGTTGCTCGTCGCTCACCGGCGGCCGTCCTCGGCGAGGCTTTTCGGTGGCAGCGTCCGTCATCGGGCGATTTAAGCACGCCACCCGTCGAAACTTTTATGGCAGTTAGTGTCAGAAAGCGCTACGGTCGGTGCATGAGCATTGACGCTGAGCGCCTGCAGCTGCCGCTGGCGAGGCCGAACGTCCTCGACCTCGCCCCTCTCTACGAAGTGCTGCGCCGAGAAGCTCCGATCGCGCCCGTCACGACACCGGCGGGTGACCCCGCCTGGCTCGTGACCCGGTACGAGGAGGTCCGTCTCCTGCTGGGCGACAAGCGCTTCGGCCGTTCCCACCCGGAACCGGAACGTGCGTCGCGCATCTCCACCGCCGCCGTGCAGGACGGGCCGACCGGCGAGTACGAAACGGAGGAGGCCGACCACGCGCGCATGCGCCGCCTGCTGACCCCGGCGTTCTCCGCCAAGCGCATGCGGATGCTGTCCGATCACATGGACCGGCTGGTCGACGGCTACCTGGACCAGCTGACCGCCGAGCACGATGCCGCCGGCGTGGTCGACCTGCACTCCGGGCTCGCGTTCCCGTTGCCCGTGGCCATGATCTGCCAGCTCCTCGGCGTGCCGGAGGCCGACCACGAGCTCTTCGCCTCGCTGTCCGAGCGCATGGCCGGTACCGCGATCGGCGAGGAGGCCCACCAGGCTCGTGAGGAGTTCTTCCGCTACATGGTGGGACTCGTCGAGACCAAGCGCCCGCAGCTCGGCGAGGACGTGATCTCCGACCTGATCCGTGCCCAGAGCGAGGACCCGTCGTACGACTACGCGGAAATGGTCCGGCTCTGCGTCGGGTTGTTGTTCGCGGGCCACGAGACGACCGTCAACCGCATCGGCCTGGGCGTGCTGTTCCTGATGACCGACCGCGAACGCTGGGACGAGCTGGTCGCCGACCCGGAGGGCCACGTCGACGCCGTGGTCGAGGAGATCATGCGCCTGGGCGCGCCCGGCGACCTCGGCCTGCTGCGGTACGCGCGCGAGGACGTCGACATCGCCGGCGTGACGATCCGCCGCGGCGACGCGCTGGTCCTGTCGATCAACGCGGCCAACCGCGACGCCTCGGTCTACTCCGACGCCGAGACCTTCAACCCGGACCGTCCGGAAAGGACACACCTCGGGTTCGGCCACGGCGCCCACTTCTGCATCGGCGCGTCGCTCGCCCGCACCGAACTGCGCGTCGTGTTCTCCGCGCTGGCCCGCCGCCTGCCAGCGCTGCGCTTGGCCAAGGACATCGACCAGCTGCAGGTTCGCGCCACGCTCACCGGTGGTGTCGCCGAGCTGCCCGTCACCTGGAGGTAGACGTGAAGGTCGTGGTTGACCAGGAGAAGTGCGTCGGGTCCGGCCAGTGCGTGCTGGCCGCGGACGACGTGTTCGACCAGCGGGACTCCGACGGGCTGGTGGACCTGCTGGACGCAAGCCCACCCCAGGCCCGCTCGGCTGACGTGCGGCACGCGGCGGCGGTGTGCCCGGCAGGGGCGATCCTGGTGGAGGACTGACTGCGGGGCGCGCCGCGTGCGGTCAGTCGACGAAGTACGAGTCGTGCTTGAGGCGGAACGCGGTGAGATCCTCCTTCGCGACGCTGCTCAGCTTCTCGAAGTACTCCTCACGCGGCGCGCCCGGCGTGAACAGCAACAACATCTCGGCCGGTGCGTCGGAGTCGTTGCGGAAGGCGTGCAGACCGCCCTGCGGCACGTGCAGGAAGTCGCCTTGCTCCGCGTCGATCCACTTGTCGCCGTTGTAGAGGCGCACGGTGCCGTTGAGGATGAAGAACGACTCCGAGATCGTGCGGTGGAAGTGCGTGCTCGGCCCGCCCGCCTTCGGCCTCATGACGACCCGGTAGAGCCCGAACTCGCCGCGCGTGGTCTCGGTGGTCGCCAGGTAGTGGATGCCGTGCTCGGGCCGGCCGGTGTCGACGGGGGTGCTCGCCGGGCGGAAGTTCGCATTGACCTCGCCGGTCTCGCCGAAGTACACCTTCTCGGGGTAGGACACGCTGCTGATCCTCTCGTCGGGTTCCTGCCTACTTGACCAAATCGCGGGCGCGGATGTGACAGGAAGTCAGTTCTTCAGGAGAGGTTCGGTCAGCTTCGACCCGTCCGCCTTGCCGACGAAGCAGTAGATGAGCCGGTCGGAGTGGCGGTAACCGTTGTTGGTCTTCACCTTCCACGCCTCGGCGGTGGGGATGATCACCCAGTACCGCAGCGTCTTCTCCTTGTCCTGGCCGGTCACCTTGTCCGACAGGAACGTGCGCGTGCACCCGGTGCCGCCGATCTTCGTCAGCTCCTCGGCGCCGGGATAGGGCACGTCCTTCTCGATGTCGCTGTTCGCGAGGACCGAGTCCAGGTACTCCGTGTCGTGCGCGCCGTAGCAGCCGACCCGGTTCTTGGGCTCGATCTTCGGCGCCCCCTTCGCCGGCACCCAGTTCAGGCACGAGTTGCGGAACGCCATGTTGAGCACGTCTTCCTTGATGTCGCCGTCCGGTCCCAAAAGGGTTACGGCTCACCGCTGGAAGCGTCGAGCTTCCGCTGCGTCTAGTCCGGGCATGGGGCCTGGTCACGCCAGGCCCCGGCTCGGCGAATCACGGCAGTACGCCTTCCTCGGCACTCACGAGCGAGTCGATGGCGTCGAAGAAGGCCTTGATGCCGGGCAGGTTCGCGCCCTTCGCACTGGAAGCGGCGTAGTCCGCCGACGAACGCCACTCGACGATGTCGAGCCATTCGTCGTTGGGCAGCCGCACGAGCCGTGCGCCGAGGAATCCCTCGCGGTCGGCCTCGAAGTCGGCGATCATGCCCGGCCGGGCGGCCAGCAACTGGTCGACCTTCCCGGGCAGCACCCGGAAGCGGGTCAGCTCCACCGTAGTAGTCACCGGTTCATGGTAGTCATAATTAGTGACTAAATCTAGTTCACGTGAGCTGCAACGACGTGGGGTACAGCCAGCTACCGGGGGTGCCCTCTGCGGGGTTCGTGTAGAAGTCCCGCACGGCCGCAACGTATTCCAGCACGCTGATGGCCCCGTCGCCGTCGGTGTCGAGGTGCACGAAGGCCAGCCCGCACTCCTCCTCGCTCAACCCACGAGCCTTCAGCAACACCTGGAACTCACCCGCGTCCACCCGCCCGTCGCCGTTGGTGTCCGCGATGTCCAGCAACGACTGCACGACCTCCAGGAAGTCCGCGCCGAACGACCCGGCCTCGACGAACGCCGAGATCATCGCCTCCCGGTACTCCGCGGGCCCGATCCGCCCGTCGCGGTCGGCGTCGCAGTGCTCGACCAGCACCTCCCAGAACCTGTCGTACGCGTCGACCAGCTCCCTGCCGCGCTCGGAGGACGCCGGTTCACCGAACGCCTGCAGCAGCCGGTTGGCCAGCGCGTAGATGTCGGCCAGCTCGATGACGCCGTTGCGGTTGACGTCGTAGTGGGCGAAGGTCGAGTCGATCCTGTGCTGCAGCACCTGCTTCATGCCCGGCACTGTGGAGACGTGGCGCGGGTGAGCGCAAACCACGTCGCCCACCCAGGTGATGTTGTTCAGCCGCTAGGGCCGTGACGTTGCCCGGCCTCCAAGCGTGATCCGGTATAGTTATACCGGCACCAGCCTACGGAGGATCACGTTGATCGAACTCAAGTCGCCGCGCGAGATCGAGCGCATGCACGTCACCGGCCAGTTCGTCGGAAAGCTGCTCGAGGAGCTCTCCACAGTGGCCGCGGTCGGCGTGAACCTGCTCGACCTCGAGCACCACGCGCGCGGGATGATCCAGGAGCGCGGCGCCGAGTCCTGCTACTGGGACTACTCGCCGTCGTTCGGGCGCGGCCCGTTCCGCAACGTCATCTGCCTGTCGGTCAACGACGCGGTGTTGCACGGGCTGCCGAAGAGCTACGTGCTGCAGGACGGCGACCTGCTCACGATGGACATCGCCGTGAGCATCGACGGGTGGGTGGCGGACTCGGCCATGTCCATCGTCGTCGGCACGCCGCGCGAGGCGGATCTGCACCTCATCCGCGCCACCGAGGTGGCGTTGGAGGCCGCGATCGAGGCCGCGCGGCCCGGCAACCGCATGGGCGACATCGAGGCGTCCATCGGGGAGGTCGCCGCGGAGTTCGGGTACACGCCCAACCTCGAGTTCGGCGGGCACGGGATCGGGCGGACCATGCACGAGGCGCCGCACGTGTCGAACAACGGCAGGCGCGGGCACGGCATGAAGCTGCGGCCCGGCCTGACCATCGCGATCGAACCGTGGCTGGCCGCCACGACCGACCAGATCGTCTTCGACGAGGACGGCTGGACGCTCCGGTCCGCCGACGGGTCGCGCACCGCGCACTCGGAGCACACCGTCGCGATCACCGAGGACGGGCCGCTCGTGCTGACCCGCCGGCCGAACGAGCGGAGGCCTCACGAGGAGGCCTCCGAACAGCCTCAGGCCCGGTTGCCGTAGTCGACGAGCTCGACCAGCAGGCCGGTGGCCGGGCCGAGGTGGGCGAACGCCACCCGCAGGCCCGGCCGGCCGCCCTGGCACGGCTTCTCGTCGACGAGGATCGCGCCGCGGTCCTGCAGTGCCGCCAGGTCCGCGTCGATGTCGTCCACCTCGAACGCCACGTGGTTCAGGCCGGGGCCGAGCCGTGCCAGGTGGCCGTGCACCGCGGCATCGGCACGGACCGGGGCCACCAGCTCGATCGACGTCGTGTCGCCCGGGCACTGCCAGAACGAGGTTGCCACGCCGTAGGCCGAGACGTCGTCGGAGTAGGTGCACTTCATGTCCATGACGGCCAGCGAAGCGTTGAGGTCGGCCGTCACCACGCCCACGTGGTCGATGCGCAGGATCACGGCTTCACCTGAGCCGAGGACACCGCGGCGACGAGACCGCCGACGTCCTTGAGGGCGAAGTACTCCTGCAGGTCGAGGCGCACCGAGAAGCGCTGCTCGATGCCGGTGAGCAGGCGCAGGGCCTCGTAGCTCGTCCAGTTGGCGAGCGAGTCGAACCGCGAGTCGGCCGAGATCTCCTCGACCGGCAGGTCCGTCACCTGGCCGACCAGGCCGGCCACTTCCACGAAAACCTCAGACATCAGCGTGCTCCATGTCGACGACGAGAGTGGTCCAATCAGGACTGATCTGCGGCCGCGGCACGACCAGCAGTGTGTAACGGCCATCGGTCAGCGAAAAGCCGGCCTCCGGGTAGAACGCGGCCGCGGCCTTGTTGCGGTCCGTGGCGACGAAGTCGGCCTCCAGGCGCGATGCCCCGGCAGACGCGGCGCGGTCGACGATGTGCTGGACGACGGTGTGCTCGACGCCGCGGGTGAAGACGCGGCAGCTCATCACGAAGTTCTCGATGAGCCAGTGATCGTCCCGACGAGAAACCCAGACACCGCCGACGATTCCCTCGGCACCGAACCGGTCCGCCACCTCGAAGACCAGCACCAGGCAGTCGTCGGAAGCAGCCATTTCGCGCGTCCGGGCCTCGGGGTGCGAGCGGCCGATCATGTTGAACTGGTTGGTGCGCTGGCCGAGCTGGACCAGGCGCGGCAGGCTGAACTCGTCGGCCTCCCGCACCGTCACGGTGATCTCCAGGCTGCGCAGGTAGTCGTCCGCCGTGCCGAACGACTCGGCGAACGACGTGCGTTCGGCGCGGGCCTTGTACAGCTCGGTGCGGGAGCGGTCGGTGGCCGTCGTCGTCAGCACGTCGAACGAACCAGCCCGCTGCACGGCGGCGACGTGATCGGCCGGGTCGCCGTTCAGGTGCACGACGGTCACCTCGGGGATCGAGCCGCGGACGAGCTCGGTCTCGAACGTGCTGTCGTCGGCGAAGACGAAGCTGTCCAGGCCGAGGTTCAACTGAGCCGCGAGCGCCCGGATGTTCTGGTCCTTCGGCTGCCAGTTGACCGCGCGGGCCGCGATGTCGGCGGGCCGGATCACCAGGTCCGGGTGCTCGTTCAGGACCTGGTCGACGATCGCGGCCTCGTTCTTGCTGCACAACGCCAGTACGACGCCCTGCCGGCGCAACGAGACCGCGCGGCGCTGCATCTCGCGGAACGCGTTGCCGGGGTACATCGGGCCGATCTGGATGCTGCTCGGGCCGTCGTCACCGACCACGCCACCCCACAGCGTGTTGTCCAGGTCGAGCACGAGAACCTTCTTGGCCATGCCCATGAACGCGCGGCAGAAGTTCGCGGCCTCCGCGGCGTAGACGTGCTCGACCTCGGGCGTCCAGGCCGCACTGGCGAAGCGGTACAGCCGCTCGTCGCGCAGCCGGGCAGGAGCGTCCACCAGGTAGGCCTCCAGGTCCAGCGCGTGGACCTGGTCACGGCGCAGCGCCATGCCGAGCAGGTCGCTGTTCAGGTCACGCCACGCGCGACCCAGCGCGGCACGGCCGTCGAACGCCACGACTCCGCGCATCTCGATGGGCGACAACGGAACGGTGTGCACCAGAACCGCGCTGCCGGACCGCTCGGTGAACCCGCCGACGAGGTTGTCGAACATCGACCAGCGCGAGCGCACCGCCCCGCTGAAGCCCTCCGGGTCGGCGGGGTCCCAGTCACGCGGCACGAACCAGTCGTCGTGCAGCAGGCACAGGGTCACCTGCGGGTCGAACTCCGCGAGCGGTGACGACGGACTGCTCAGGTCGACGGCCAGCTGGTCGAAGCCGGACACGTGGATCTCGGGCGCGATTCCCTTGCCCAGCAGGGCGACCCGCAGCAGCGGCGCCACACCGGACGCGGTGAACGTGCCGGTGATGGCCACCCGCAACGGCTTCAGCTTCCCCAGCAGCGAAGCGGGTACCTTCGCGAGCAGCCGGCCGGCTTCGAGCAACGCCGGAAGGTCCGTCAAGGAAGCCAGATCGGCGAGCAGCGCCGGGTCGGCGGCGGCATCGGGCTTGGTGAGTTGGCGGATTCTCGCCAGGACGTCCATTGATCCCCCTCAGATTTCCAGCAGCGTGCAGAGCCAGTGCATGCCGCTGGCCGTGCTGGTCAGTGCCACGACATCGCCCTTGGCGAGTTCGTCCGAAACAAGCTCCAGCGACATCAGCTGGTCCGCGCAGCCGACGTGCCCGTGTGCGGCGGCGACGGAGGCGTTCGTCCACTCCAGACCCATGTCGAGGTCCTTCGCCAGCAACGTGAGAGCCGGCGCGCTGTCGTGCAGGTGCAGCAGCCTGCGGACGTCGGAAGGCGTGATGCCGGCGCGTTTGCAGGCCCGGCGCACGACCTCGTGGTTGTTGGTGCGGATCGTCGATACGAACTCGAACATCTTGCGGATGTCGCCCGCGAAGAACTCCTCCAGCCGCTTCTGCGGGCTCTTCACGCCCACCGGTTCCCCATCGGCGAACGGACGTGCCGCGGCACCGACGTCCATCATCATGAAGTCGGCGTACCGGCCGTCGCTGATGATCTCGGTGTTGATCCACCGCCGGTGCGGGTGGTCGCGCTGGACCACTGCCGCGGCGGCCCCGTCGGAGAAGATGCTGGTGTTGATCTCCATCCGGTTCCAGTACGTCTCGCAGACGCGGTTGGCGCCGATGATCAGCGCCGTCCGGTAGTCGGGGTGCGTGGCGAACTTGCCTGCGACGATGTCGAACGCCGCCACTCCCCCGCCGCACGCCTGGGTCAGCAGGACGGCCTCGGATCCGTGCGCGCCGATCTTCGCCTGGGTGGCGCCGGCCGCGTCCCAGTACAGGTGCTCGGACAGGTCGGACAGCGCCAGCACGACGAGATCGACCTCGTCCGGCCGCACGCCGGCGTTCGCCAGTGCTTTCGCGCCCGCCTCTGCGGCCAGGTCGGTGAGCCCGACACCGTCCGCAGCGCGGTGGAACGTCCGGTAGCCCCAGCCGAGCACGCGGTCGACGTCGCTGGTGTAGTCAGCGGCGGCCGAGGCCACGTCGACCGGCTCGCCGAGCACGTGGCCGAGCGCCACGACTCCGAAGTGGACAGTCACGAGATCTCCTCAACAACTACCCCGGCGTCCTTCAGGAACGCGGCGGTGATCTGGTTGTGCGGTGTCTTGCGGTAGCGGAAGACGGCTGCGCCGGGCAGCTGCCGCAGGACGAGGTCCTGAACGCCCTTGCCGAGCACGACGCAGGACAACGAGAACACGTCCACCACGCCCTCCCCGCTGATGGCGACGGCGCCGCTGATGCCGTAGTCGCCGAACCGGTCGCGCACGCGCACCGCGAACACCTCGCGGCCCGGTTCGGTCAGGTCGAGCTGCTCGGTGCCGAGCGTGAAGTCCTTGGCCCTGGACACGACCTCGACGACCTTGGCCGCCGAGTCCGGCCCGACGGGCTGGAGGTCGACCTCGACGTTCAGCCCTGCCACGAAGTCGGCCAGCGACACGGTGCGCTCCACCTGCTGCCGATCCCGGCGCGGAGCCGTCTCGAACGCCGGGAGCCGGTCGAGCAGGCCTGAACGACGAAGGTCGACCGGCCACGAGAGCAGCACCGCGGACTCGGTGGGTACGCCCATATCCCCGGCGAGCGCCGCCAGCTGCTCCTGCACCGGACGGCAGTCCGTCACCGACGCGTCCACGAGCTCGGTCGTGAACACCGGCAGCTCCGCGGAGAGCTTCTCCCACAACGCGTCCACGTTCTCCGGACCGGCGCGCAACGCCAGCCGTGCGCCCGACGCGTGGATCTGCTTGAGCTGCCCGTCGAACTCGCCCGGGTTCTTCATCCCCTGCAACGAGTCGCCGTCGAGCACCACCACTCGCGGGGTCGCGCCGTACACCGCGCGCAACACACCGGCCAGCTGTGCGGCCAGCTCGTGGAACACCGCCTCGGTGTAGGGGATCTTCGCGAACTTGAACATGGCGGCGTGGTGCGCCTTGGAGGTGCCGACCGCGCGAACAGCCTGCTCGGCGTCCACCACCCACGCGTCCGGCCGGTCCGCCAGCAGCGCACGAACCTCTTCGCGCACCGCATGAGCCGTGGCAGCCGTACCCGCGGCCCTACCGTCGTCAAGGTGCCCGTACGCGCGCTCCTCAGGCACCGCAGGCAACACGATCACCAGGAACGATCCGCGCCGCCGCGCCGCCGAGAGAGCGGCGTCGACCGCGGTCATCAGGTCGTCGCCCAGCTCCTCGAACCGCGGCGCCACAACGAGAACGTCCGTCTTCGGTGAGCTGTCGTCCAGGCACTGCTGCACGATCTGGTTGTACGGCCCGGTGTGGCACGACGCGGGCAGGCCGGCGTCGTGCAGTGCCACTCCGAGATAGGGCAGCACCGGGTCGATCGTGTAGCTCGCCAGGAGGCCGATCGAGATCACCGGGCGCTCGCCGGTTCTGGCGATCTCCTGCCAGCGGGTGCGCACCGCCGCGAGGTCGTCGCTCATCAGACCTCGACCCCCTTGGCGCGCAACACGTCGCGGACGTCCCGGACGGTCCGCGCGTCGGCGATCTCCTCGTAGTCGAAGGACAGCCCGTAGGCCTCCTCCAGCGTCACGATCAGCTGGATGTGCCGCATGCTGGTCCAGCTCGCCAGCGAGTCCCTCCCGGCTTCGTCGGTGACGTGCGCCGGGTCGACGTCCAGCGCGCTGGCGACCACGTCCGCGAACGTCATGACCGCCCCCGCAGGCTGAGCGGGCGCATGTCCGTCCACACGCGGCCGATGTGCTCCAGGCACTCCTCCTTGGCCCCGCTGACCCCGGCGTCGCGCCAGCCGGGCGCGTTGTCCTTGTGGGCGGGCCAGAGCGCGTACTGCTCCTCGTCGTTGACCACGACCCGGTAGAGCGCGGTGTTCATCTCTCCCCCTTCTCAGTCGGCCAGCGCGGGCTGGGCGACGCGTTCAACGGGCTTGTTCTCGGGCTCGGGCTCGTGGTCGGGCACGAGGGTCTCGACCTCACGGACGTTGCGGCTGAGGAAACCCGCCACGCCGACACCGGCACCGAGCACACCGACGATCACGAACAGCAGGCCGATGCCGGCGCCCGGTCCGGTGCCGACCATCCAGCCGAACGTGTGCGCCAGCGCGGTGTCCCCGCGCATCGCCGGCTCCAGCACCTTGTCCACCAGCGGACCCGCGGCCGCGAAACCGATCGGCACCGAGAGGTTCTCGAAGAAGTTGCGGGCGGAGAACACACGGCCCTGCACGGCGGGATCGACCTTCTCCTGCCAGATCGTCTGGGCGAGGCCGTCGATGAACGGGATCGTCAGCTCGACGAAGAACATCGCCGCGGCCCACGCGATCAGGCCGTCACCGACGCCGTAGACGATCCGGCCGATGATGCTGAACACCAGGATCGCGCCGAGCACCACGAGCATCTTGCGCCGCGGCGGCTTCATGACACCCAGCAGGACACCGCCCAGCACACCGCCGACAGCGCCGATGCTCTGCACCAGGCCCAGCGTGCCCTCGTCGCCCATCGTGCGGGCCAGCACCAGCGGGACGATCAGCGCCCACGCCAGCGCGGCCAGGAGGCTGATGGAGAACAGCACGATCTGCACGGCCAGCAGCGGCGGGCGTTCGACGATGTAGCGGAACCCGAACACGCAGTCCTGCCAGAAGGTGCTCTTCTCGCGGTTCTGCCCCGGCACCGGCGGGATGTGCACCACGAGCACCGAGACGATCGCGACCACGTAGGTGAGCCCGTCGACCAGCAGGATCAGCTTGATGCCGGTCAGCCCCAGCAGGGTCGCGGCGAACGCGGGCGCGAAGATCACCGGGAAGCTCTTGACCGACCACATCATCGCGTTGGCCCGCAGGAACTTCCCCTTCTCCATCATCAGCGCGATGGTCGCCCCGAATGCCGGCCCCTGGATCGCGAGCAGCGCGCCGGTCAGCACGTTGACGAGGTAGAGGTGCCACAGCTGCGTCGAGTCCGTGAGGAACAACGCCAGCAGGATGAACGTGACGAAGATCGACCCGATCTCGCTGATGATGATCGACGTCTTGCGGCTCAGCCGGTCGATCAGGCTGCCGGCGATCGGGCTGAACAACACCGTCGAGCCGAAGCCGCAGAACATCATCAGCGCCATCGCGGTGGCCGAACCGGTGTGCTGCCACACCCAGATGCTGAGCGCGAAGTTCGTCATGCGGGTGCCGAGTGCGGACAGCAGCTGCCCCACCCACATGATCGTGAACGCGCCGAATCCCGAAGGCTTGGGCATTACTTCGTCCTCTTCTGTGAGACGAGCTGCCGGAGCAGCTCTTCGATGTCACCGAGCATTCGGCGCGCGGTTTCCGGCAGGTACATCTCGGTGCCGTAGTTCATCTCGATGCGGATCTGGCCGTTCACCAGCGATCCGACGACGTCGATCCGGCCCGGCCACACCGTCCCCTTGTCCTGCAGGACACCCAGCTCCCGGTCGCAGAGCTCGAACAGCTCGTCGGCGCTGGAGAGGTCGGTGAAGCCGAACGAGCCGGCGTAGTTGACGGTCAGCTGCGGGTTCGGGGTCTCCAGCCGCCGCCTGATCGCGGGATCCGGGTTGCTGTACCGGAGCAGGCCGTAGCCGATGCCGTTGACCGGCACCTGCTTGAGCTGGCCGGCCAGCGACTTGATCGCGTTGACGTCGCTGTCGTCCGGGAGCGTCAACCGGATCGGGTACATGACCTGGAACCAGCCGACCGTGCGGGACAGGTCGAGGTCGTCGAACAGCGCCTCCCTGCCGTGCCCGGTGGTCGCGATCGTCCACTCGGGACTGCCGGAGCGGTCGGCGGCCATCCGCACGGACGCCCAGATCAGCAGATCGCTGATGCCGACCTGGTGCGCCTTGGCCAGGTCGCGCAGGCGCGCGGTGGTCTCGGCGTCGATCGTCGTGTGGATGTCCTGCATGACGCCGAACGTGTTCCGGCCCGGCAGATCTGGCGTGAGCTCCTCGGTGCCGGCCGCCTGCCTCTCCCAGTACCCCAGCTCCCGCAACGGCTCAGGGCCGCGGGCGTACTCTTCGAGCCGGAGCGCCCAGTCCTTGAACGACGTGGTCTTCGGCCCGAGGTCGGCCTTCTGCCCTTCGAGCACCTGACGCAGCGCGTTCTGGAAGTCCTCCAGGATCAGGCTGCGCGAGACGCCGTCGGTCACCAGGTGGTGGCAGATGACCATCACGCGGTCGGGTTCATCGTCGCCGAGTCCGAAGTGGACGACCTTGGCCAGCGGGCCCCGCGCGAGGTCGAGCGTCGGGTGGACCTCGTTGAGCAGGTCCTCGATCGCCTGCTCGCGCCGATCCGCCGGAACGTCCGACACGTCGAACGACACGAACGGCATCGCGCCCTCGACCGGGCCGTGCGAGGCGTGCCAGTCGATTCCCTCGCGGCGGAACCGCAGGCGCATCCCGTCGTGGTGCGCGACCAGCGCGTTGACGGCCTGTTCGAGCTGTTGCGGGGTGGCCTGGCGGCGCAGCCGCAGGTAGTACGGGTGGTTGAAGTGGCTCGGGGTCTTCATCGACGTGGCCAGCGCCTCGAAGAACCAGCGCTGGGCGCCGGTGGCCGGGAAGTCACCCTCCACGGGTCCCTGGTCGGCCATCTGCTGCGGTGCGTTTCCGGCACACAGCTCGGCGATGGTTCGCTTCGCGGTCAGCTGGGCGGGTGTGAACTTGATGCCCGCCTGGTTCGCCAGCCACACGACCTGGATCGCGGTCATGGAGTCGCCACCGAGCTCGAAGAAGTCGTCGTGCACACCGACCTCTGGCAGCTTCAGCACCTCGCGCCAGACGGCCGCAAGCGCTTGCTGCTCCTCGGTCATGGGCACGCGCAGCAGTTCCGCGATGGTCCGCTTGGCCGTGAGCTGGGCGGGTGTGAACTTGATGCCCGCCTGGTTCGCCAGCCACACGACCTGAATGGCGGTCATGGAGTCGCCACCGAGCTCGAAGAAGTCGTCGTGCACACCGACCTCTGGCAGCTTGAGGACTTCCTGCCAGACGGCCGCGAGCGCGCGTTCCTCGTCGGTGCGCGGAGCCTCCGTCGTGCGCTGCTCCTCCGCCGGCAGTTCTCCCGCGTGCACCAGCCGGGCGAGTGCGGTGCCCAGCACGACGTCCGGGTCGCCCTCGGCGGTCAGCAGGTCGATGACGCGCACGGCAGGGAAACGCCGGGCCAGACGATCGGCCGCGTGACCGAACACGCCGGGCCACGGCTTCTCCTCGCGCTCGGACGTGGCCAGCACCGCCAGCGAGCCACCGGTCCGTTCCGTCCACCGTCCGACCGCGGCGCACAGCCGGGCGAAGGCGTTCTCGAACGGTCCGACGCCACCTTCGAACAGGTCCTCCCACCGGAGCACCAGTGCGGTCGTCTCCCCTTCCACCCCGTCGAGCCCGGCTTCCGGGTCCAGCAACGGACGCAGGACCTGACCGGCCGGCGTCGTGCGCACGGTGAGCGGCTGGTCCAGCTTGTCCGCCCACGACGACAACACCGCCAGCGCACCGTCGACCGGCCGCGACGACACGATGCTGAGCGGCTTTCCCTCCACAGTGGACCGGTCGACGACGATCGGCTCGTCCGGCTCGGCGACGAGGTCTCGCAGCTGCGTGACGTACTCCGTGAGCAGTTCGTCCGCGCGGTCGGTGGTGAGCAGGTCGGCGCTGTACTCCAGGGTCGCGGCCAACTCGCCGTGTTCCGTGGTCAGCGTGAGGAACAGGTCGAAGTCGAGGCTGGTGACCGGCACCTCCAGCGGCTCCAGCTCCAGGCCCGGCCAGGTCATCGCCTCGTCGGGCAGGTCCGCGTAGTTGAACGCGCACTGGTAGACGGGGTGGCGCCCCTTCTGACGTGGCAGCACGTGCGCCACGCTGGAGAACGGCACGTCGGCGTGCTGGTAGCCGTCGACCATCGCGCGGTGGACGCGCTGCAGGATCTGCCGGAACGTCAGCCGGCCGCCGAGGTCGGCGCGGATCGGCAGCAGGTCGGTGAAGCAGCCGATGAGGTGCTCGACCTCTGGCCGCGGCCTGCCCTGCTGGGGCACGCTCAGCACGACGTCCGGCTGCCCGCTGCGCCGGTACAGCACCACCGCGTAGGCCGCGAGCAGCGTGGCGAACGGGGTGCTGCCCTCGGCGCGGGCCAGCTCCTTCAACGCCGCTGAGACGCTCTGAGGCACCACGGACGAAGCGCGGGCTGTCTCGTTGCGTTCCGGGCGTTCCGCGGGAGTCTCCAGCTGCGCGGGCGCGTCGGCGAGGCGGTTGCGCCAGTACGTCAGGTGCGGTTCGAGGGCTTCCTCGGTGAGCAGTTCCTGTTGCCAGGCCGCGTAGTCCGCGTACTGGACCTCGAGTTCCGGCAGGTCGCGGCCGGCGTACCCGGCGGACAGCTCCGCGAGCAGCACGCCCCACGACGTGTTGTCGCAGATGATGTGGTGCATGCCGAGCAGCAGGTGGTGCTCGTTCTCGCCCGTGCGCACGAGCCTGGCGCGCAGCAGCGGGCCGTTTTCCAGGTCGTACACGTGGTTCGTGTGCTCCAGCAGGAACTCGTCCGGCGAGCCGTTGGCCTCGGGGAGCCAGCAGTCCATGCCGTCGCGGACGACCATGGCCGGCTTGCCGTCGCGCTCGGTGAAGGTCGTGCGCAGGATCTCGTGCCTGCTGACCACGTCCGCGAGCGCTCGCTTCAACGCCTCGACGTCCAGCTCGCCGCGCAACCGGACCGCGAACGTGGTGTTCATGCGGGTCGTGGTCGTGTCGAGCTGGGTGGCGGCCCACATGCGCTGCTGGATGGCGGACAGGCCGAGGTCACCGGAGCGGGAGACCGGCAGCAGCGGCTGCCCGGTCTCCTGCGGCTCCTCGACGAGTGCCGCCAGCGCCTCGATCGTCGGGTGGGTGAACAGCGCGTGCAGCGACACGTCGACACCGAACTCGGCGTGCACCTTTGACAGCAGCTGCGTCGCGAGCAGGGAGTGGCCGCCCAGCGCGAAGAAGTCGTGCGTGACGCCGACCTCGTCGAGCTTGAGCACCTCCCGCCACACCTTGGCGAGCCGTCGTTCGGTGTCGTTGCGCGGGGCGACCGGCGGGGTGTCGATCGCGACGCCGTGCACAGCGGGTGCGGCGCGTTCGGCCAGTTTCGCCGGGACGCCGAGCGCGGAGTCCAGCAGGTGCAGGCGATGAGCGTCTGGGTTGAGCTTCTTCGTGAGGAGGATCGCCAGCGCGGCGAACATCTCCGGGGTGTACGGGACGTGGCCGAGCTTGTCGGCCTGGGGATCGAACGTGACGCTGACCGGCAGGGCTTCGGCCCAGTCGGCGAACCAGAAGGCGTGCACACCTTCGGTCCGGTCCGCGAGCACGGCCAGCTTGTCGTCGAGGTGGCCGAACGTCTGCTCGGACGGGCACACGACGAGGTACAGCGGCGCGGCCGACTTCTGCCGGTAGGCGGTGATCGCCATTTCCAGGTCCTGCCAGGCCGCGTCCAGGGCGTCACCGTGCCGCAACCAGTCTTCCCAGCGCAGCAGCACGACGTCGGCGAGCCTGCCGTTGTCGCCGTGCAGCAGGTGCTGCACGATCTGCTGGTAGGGCGCCAGTTCCACGTCGATCGGCAGGCGCAGCACACCGTTCAGGACGTCCAGCGGCTCCCCGATGGGATCCGCGGTGAAGGTGGCCGCGACGGAGATCCGGTTCCTGGGCCGCAGGGGCCGGTCCTCCACGATGCCGGTCAGGATCGCGAGGAACTGCTCGCCGAGCTCGGCGACGGTGTCGGCGAGGTACAGATCGGCGTTGTAGCCGAGAACCCCGCGCAGCTCACCGTCCGCTCTGGACAGGATGACGAACAGGTCGAAGTCGGTGAGGCCGTTGTCGATCTCGAACGGGCTGAACTCGACGCCGTCCACCGTGCGGGTCGCGGGCGCCTCGGTGAGGCTGAGCATGGCCTGGAACAACGGGTTCTGGCTGGGGTCGCGCGGCGGGTCGACCGCCTCGACGACACGTGCGTACGGCGCGTCCTGGTGGGTGTACGCCTCGCTGATCGCCTTGTGCGTACCCCGGATCACGTCGCTCGTGGTGCCGTCCAGATCAACCCGCAGCACCAGCATGTTCGCCAGCGAGCCGATCATCGGCTCCAGCTCGGTCCTGCCGCGGCCGCCGACCGGCATGCCGAGCAGCACCCGGTCCTGGCCCGCCGTCTGGCCGAGCAGTGCGGCGAACCCGCTCAGCACCACCGCGTTCAGCGACACACCCTGCTCGCGGGCCCGCGCGGCCAGCTTCCCGGTGAGGTCCGCGGGGACGACGAAGTGGTGTCGTCCGCCGGTGTGCGTCTGGATCGCCGGTCGTGGCAGGTCGGACGGCACGGTGGAGCGGGCGGGGCTGCCGGCGAGCCTGGCCCGCCAGTACTCGAGGTGCTCGTCCATGACGCCCGCGGTGAGCCTGCGCCGTTCGGCTGCCGCGTGCCGGCCGAACGACGTGGTCAGCTCGGGCAGCGTCTCGCCGCCGTAGTACGCCGCGAGATCCTTGCCGAACACCTCGGCCGACGCCGCGTCGAACACGATGTGGTGGGCGGTCACCAGCAGCAGGTGCTCTTCGTCGCCGAGCACGACGAGCCGGAACGCCACCAGCGGTCCCGTGCTCAGGTCGAACACGTGCCGGGCGTGCTCGAGGGCGACTTCCTGCGCGCGCTCCGGGTTCGCGGTCAGGTCGGTGACCTCGATGGCGATGGACACGTTGTCGCGCACTCGTTGCCGCAGCCCGCCGTCGCGTTCGAAGAACGTGGTGCGCAGCGCGGAGTGCCGGTCAACGACCCGGCCGACGGCCAGTTCGAGTGCCGTGCGGTCGAGCGGCCCGGTCAGCCGCAGCCCGAACGGGATGGCGTAGGCGGGGTTGCCGGGGTCGAGGCGGTCGAGGAACCACAGCTGTTCCTGGGTGAAGGACACGGGCTGCGAGCGGTCGGCGTTGCGGAGCCGCAGTTCGAGCAGCAGCCGCTGTTCCTCGGTGAGTGAGCTGGTCAGGTGGTCGGTCATGACTGGGAGATCTCCTGGGCGTCCCGCTCGCGGTCCAGTTCGGCCCGCAGCTCTTCCGGTGACATGTCGCGGATCTCGGCGAGCAGCCGGGCGAACTCGTCGTCGTCTTCCTGGTGCTCGCCGCGCTGCTGCTCCACCAGCGCGACCAGGCGGGCAGGAGTCGGCGCCTCGAAGATCGCGCCCGCGGGGAGGCTCACGCCGAGCTCGGCCGTGATGCGCGCGAGGATCTGGGTCGCGAGCAGCGAGTGGCCGCCGAGTTCGAAGTAGTCGTCGTGCGGGCTGATCCGGGGGATGCCGAGCAGCTCCTGCCAGATGCCGGTGATCACGGCCAGATCGCCGGTGACCGCGGGTTCCGCCGCGCTGACGCGTTCCTCGTTCACCACGACTTGTGGCGCTGCTGTGCCGGGGAGGTCCACCCAGTGCCGCTCCCGCGCGAACGGATACCCCGGTAGCGGAACCCGCCGCCTCCGCTCGTCCGCCGTCACAGCCGCGAGGTCCACCGGCACCCCGGCGATCCACAGCCTGCCGAGCGTGGACAGGGTGGTCTCCAGGTCGTGCTTGTCCTCCCGCGGGTGCCGCAGCGACCCGAACGCCGCGTGGCCACCACCTGCGAGGTCGTGCTGCCTCGCCAGCGTCGTGAGCACGTTGCCGGGCCCGACCTCCAGCAGGTTGACCGGCCCCTCGGCGAGCAACGTGCGCAGACCTTCGCTGAACCGGACCGCTTCGCGGGCGTGCCGCACCCAGTAACCGGGATCGGTCGCCTCGCCACTGGTGATCCAGGTGCCGGTCACGTTGGAGACGAAGGGAATCCGCGGCTCCCGCAGCTCGACCTCGCTCACCTTCGCGGCGAACTCGGCCAGCATCGGGTCGATCATCGCCGAGTGGAACGCGTGCGACGTGTGCAGCCGCCGGCTGGTGACGCTCAGCTGCGCCTCGAACCGTTCCACCGCGTCGAACGTCCCGGCGACCGTGCTCAGGGCCGGAGCGTTGCTGGCGGCGAGGTGCACGTCGGCCGGCAGCGCCAGTTCGTCCGCGCCCAGCGACACCGAGAGCATCGCGCCGCCCGGCAACCGGTCCATCAGCTCGCCGCGCGCCGCGATCAGCTTCACCGCGTCCGGCAGCGAGAAGACCCCTGCCAGGCAGGCGGCCACGTACTCGCCGACGCTGTGCCCGAGCATCGCGGCAGGCCGCACACCCCAGTGCTCCCAGAGCTTCGCGAGCGAGTACTCGACCGCGAACAGCGCGGGCTGGGTGTACCTCGTCCGCGTGAGGCGTTCCGCGTCGGCCAGCACCTCGCGCAGGTCGAACGGCAGCAGCGCGGCGCACTCGTCCAGCGCGGCGCGGAACACCGGCTCCTCGCGGTCGAGTTGCCCGGCCATGCCCGCGTACTGCGAACCCTGGCCGGGGAACAGGAACATCACGTCCCGGCGGTCGCCGGAACCGGTCCAAGCGGAGGCCAGCACGGAGGCGGCCTCGGCAGGGTCAGCGGCCACCACGGCCAGGCGGTGCGGGAGGTTGGTGCGGCGGCCGGTGCGCAGGGTGTGGGCGACGTCGGCGAGTGACACGTTGTCAGCTGTGAGGTGCTCGGCCAGCCGCTTCCTGCTCTCTCCCAACGCCTCCTCGGACCCCGCCGACAACACCAGCAGCTGCCGTGATCTGCCCGGCCCCATCGGCTCCGGCGACGGCGGCTCCTCCAGCACGGCGTGCGCGTTGGTCCCGCCCATGCCGAAGCCGCTGATCCCTGCCCGCCGGGGTCGCGGTCCCGGCCACTCCTGTGCCTCGCGGTTGACGAAGAACGGGCTGTTCTCCAGGCCGGTCTCGGGGTTGGGCGCGGTGAAGTACGGGCTCGGCGGCACCACCCCGTCCCTGACCGCGAGCGAGGCCTTGACGAACCCGGCGACGCCCGCCGCCGCGTCCAGGTGCCCGACCAACGCCTTGACCGAACCCAGAGCACAGGCCGATGGCGGGTTGACGAACGCCTTGGTCAGCGCCGCCACCTCGATCGGGTCGCCGAGCGCCGTGCCGGTGCCGTGCGCCTCGACGTAGCCGATGGTCGACGAGTCCACTTCGGACAGCTCGTGAGCCGCCCTGATCACCCGTGCCTGGCCGTTGACGCTCGGCGCGGTGAAGCCGACCTTGTCCGCGCCGTCGTTGTTGACGGCGGTGCCCTTCACTACGGCGTGGATGGTGTCGCCGTCGGCGAGGGCGTCTTCCAGGCGGCGCAGCACCACGGCGGCGACGCCGTTGCCCGCGACCACGCCGTGCGCGTCGGCGTCGAACGGCATGCAGCGGCCGTCGGCGGCGAGGATGCCGCCCTCGGTGTGCTGATAGCCCTCGTGCACGGGCGGACGGATGGACACGCCGCCAGCCAGGGCGATGTCGCAGTCGCGGCCCAGCAGGGCCTGGCAGGCCACGTGGATCGTCACCAGCGACGACGAGCACGCCGTCTGCACGGTGATCGCGGGACCGGTCAGGTCGAGGTGGTAGGCGACCCGGCTGGCGAGCGTGTCCTTGTCGTTGGCCAGCAGCAGGTCGAGCGGCTGCAGACCGCCGGGCACGGCCGGGTTGTTCAGCAGGTGGCGCAGCAGGTACGTGTCGATGCTGGCCGAGGCGTAGACACCGACGACGTCCTGGCTGCCCAGGTGGCCGGCGTGTTCCAGCGCGTGCCAGGCGGTCTCCAGGAAGACGCGCTGCTGCGGGTCCAGCACGGCCGCGTCGCGAGGGCTGTAGCCGAACAGCTTCGCGTCGAAGAGCTCGATGCCTTCCAGCGCACCGCCCATCGGCACGAAACCAGGCTCGGCACGCCGCTCGGCGGTGACGCCCGCGGCGTCGAGCTCCTCGTCGGTGAAGCGGCGGACACCGGTCTCTCCGGCGAGCACGTTGTCCCAGAACTCATCCACAGTGGACGCACCGGGGAAACGCCCCGCCATACCCACTACAGCGATCTCGAATCCGGTGTACTCGGTCACGACTTCCTCCCCCGCGTCAGCAGCCTCTGCCTGCCAACGGCAACCCGCGTCTCAACCTGGCGGCTCACGACTTCCTCCCCCGCGCCAGCAAGGCCTTCCTGCCGCCGGCGACGCTCCGCGCCTCCACCTCGCCACCCCCGTCGAAATGGGCCGCGAGCGCCCGCACGGTCGGGTACGTGAACAACGTGACCGTCGGAACCTCGCGCGCGAACACCTCCGCCAACCTGCTCCGCGCCTTCACCAGCAGCACCGAATTGCCGCCGAGGTCGAAGAAGTTGTCGTCGGCGCCGATCCGGTCCATCCGGAGCACCTCGCTCCAGACGTCGGAGATCGCGCGCTCGGTCCGCGTACCGGCCGGCACCACGACCCGTTCGGCACGCACCGACTCCGGCTTCGGCAACGCCCGGTGGTCGAGCTTTCCGTTGGGGTTGCGCGGAATCGTCGGCACCTCGACGAACGCCGAGGGCACCATGTACTCCGGCAGCCCGCGTCGCAGGTGGGTGCGCAGCTCCGCGGCGTCGATCCGGCAGCCAGGCGCGGCCACCGCGTAGGCGACCAGGCGGACATCCCCCGGCACGTCCTCTCGCGCGATGACGACCGCGGCCCGCACCGACGGGTGCTGGCTCACCGCCGTCTGGATCTCGCCCAGCTCGATCCGGTAGCCGCGCAGCTTGATCTGGTTGTCCATCCGCCGGAGGAACTCGATCCGCCCGTCCGGCAGGAACCGCGCGAGGTCACCGGTCCGGTAGAGGCGCCCGCCGGTGAACGGGTCGGCCACGAACCGCTCCGACGTGAGCTCCGGCCGGTTCAGGTAACCGCGCGCCACCTGCACGCCGCCGAGGTAAAGCTCACCCGGCACACCGATCGGCAACGGCTCGCGGTTCTCGTCGAGCACGTACGCCGTGTTGCCGGCGATCGGACGGCCGATCGGCAACGGGCTCTCGGTGCCGTCGCACTCCGCGGAGGTGATCCAGATGCTCGCCTCGGTCGGCCCGTAGATGTTGACGAACCGCCTGCCGGGCGCCCACAGCGCCGCCACCTCGTCCGGGCAGGCCTCGCCGCCCGCCATCAACGTGCGCAGACCGGGTACCGAGGCCGGGTCGGTCAGCCGCAGGACCGTCGGCGGCAGGCAGGCCATGTCGACGCGCTGCGCGTTGATCGTGCGCGCCAGGTCGGGACCGGGCTGCAGATCGTGCTGCGGTGCGAGCACCACCGTGGCGCCCGAGCTCAGCGTGACCATGATGTCGGCGACCGACACGTCGAAGCTGAACGACGCGAACTGCAGCATCCGGTTGCCGGGCCCGATGCCGAGCATCCGCGCCAGCTCGTCCGCGAGGTTCACCACGCCCCGGTGCGGCAGCATGGCGCCCTTCGGCTTGCCGGTCGAGCCGGACGTGTAGATCACGTACGCGAGGTCGTCCGGCGAAACAGTCCGCTGTGGACGGTCCGTGGCGAACGCGGACAGGTCCACGACGTCCAACGACAGCGTGTCGACGGAGGGGAAGCGTGAGGCGAACGCGGCCAGCGTCACGACCACCCGCAGACCGGAGTCGGCGACCATGTACGCCAACCGATCCGCCGGGTACTCGGGGTCGAGCGGCACGTAGGCGGCACCGGACTTGAGCACACCCTGCTGCGCCACCACGAGGTCGAGCGACCGCGGCAGGCTGATGCCGACCAGGTCACCACGCCCGATGCCCGACGAGCGCAGCTGGTGCGCGAGCTGGTTCGCCCGCGCCTCCAGCTCGCGGTAGGTGAGCGACTGGTCCTCGAACACCAGTGCCACCGCATCGGGAGTGCGGTCCGCGGACGCCTCCATCAGTTCGTGCACCAGCACGTCGTCCAGCCGCGGCGACACCGGCGGGTTCCACTCGTCCACCAGCTGCGCACGCTCGGCAGCGGTGATCATCGTCAGACGGCCGACCGGGCGGGACGGATCGTCGAGGCCGGCGGACAGCAACGTCTCCAGGTGCCCCAGCAGCCGCCGCACCGTCGCCGGTTCGTACAGCGCGCTGTCGTACTCCAGCAGCCCGGCGATCCCGCCGGACGTCGACGTGACGCCCAGCTCCAGGTCCCACTTCGCGGTGCCCGAGTGGGACGCCACCCTGGACACGGACACACCGGGCAGCGAGAAGATCTCGTGCTGCGAGTCCTCCATGCCGACGATCGTCTGGATCACCGGCTGGTGCGCGGTGCTGCGCGGCGGTGCGAGCGCCTCGACGACCCGCTCGAACGGCAGGTCCTGGTGCTGCTGGGCGGCCAGCGTCGTGTCACGCACCTGGTGCAGCAGCGACCGGAAGCTGACCGAGGGCGAGACACGGGTGCGGATCGCGACCGTGTTGACGAAGAAGCCGACCGCGTTCTCGATCTCGGCACGTCGGTTGGCCACGTTCGTGCCGACCACGAGGTCGTCAGCACCGGAGTAGCGGTGCAGCAACACGTTCCACGCGGTCAGCAGCACCATGAACGGCGTGACGCGCTCGGCCAGGCAGAACGAGTCCAGCCGCTCCTTCAGCGAAGCAGGCCAGGCGAACGACTCCGCCCCACCGCGCATCTTCATCACGGCCGGACGTGGGTGATCCGCCGGCAGCTCCAGCACCGGAGGCACACCGGCGAGCTGCGAGGTCCAGTACTCCTCCAGCCGCGCGCCGTCCGGACCGGCCAGCCACTCGGTCTGCCAGCGGCTGAAGTCCAGGTACTGGGTCGGCGCGGGGCCGAGGTCCGCCGACTCGTAGGCGGCGCGCCATTCGGCGAACAACAGCTGAGTGCTCCAGCCGTCGCAGACGATGTGGTGCATGGTGACCAGCAGCAACGCGTCGGTCGCGGAGAAGACGACCAGTTCGGCCCTCAGCAACGGGCCCTCAGCCAGATCGAACGGTTCCCGCGCGGCCTCAGCGGCACGCGCGGAAGCGAAAGCGTCCCGCTCTGAAGCAGGAACCGACACCTCCGTCACCACGAGCGAGAACTGCGGCTCCGGCAGGATCACCTGACGCGGATCCCCGTCGAGGTCGAGAAGAACGGTCCGCAGCACCTCGTGACGCCGGCCGAGCGCGAGCAACGCGGCCGCCAGCGCTGCACTGTCCACGGGCCCGCGCAGCCGGAAGGCGTAGGGCACGTTGTAGACGGGGCTGCCTGGATGCAGCTGGTCCAGCAGCCACAGCCGCCGCTGGCCCGACGACACCGGGTGCACGTTGAACTCCTCGCCGCGCTCGGCGAGCTGCGCGAACACGGCCGCGCGGCGTTCCGGGTCCAGCGCCTTCAAGCGCCGCAACACGTCCTGCACGACTTTCCTCCCTCTCACAGATCGAGCAGGTCGGCGACGGAGAGCGAGGACCTGGCCTCTGCCCGGATCGCGCCAACGGATACGGGTGTGGTGTCACGCAACCTGTCGACCTCGGTCGCGATGCCGGCGACGGTCGGGTGGTCGAACAGCGACCGCATCGGCAGCCGGACACCCAGCTCGCTCTCGATGCGCGAGAGGATCCTGGCCGCCTTCAGCGAATGGCCGCCGAGATCGAAGAAGTTCGCGTCCCTGCCGACCGACTCCGCGCCGAGGACCTGCCGCCACAGGTCCGCCACGGCGACCTCGGTCACCGTCTGCGGCTCGTCGGGTTCCTCGGCCGCGATCTCCGGGTCCGGCAACGCGCGCAGGTCGAGCTTTCCGTTGCGGGTCAACGGCAACGTCTCCATCGGCACCAGCGCGGACGGCACCAGGTACGCGGGCAACGCGTCCCGCACGTGCCGCATCAGCTCGTCGAGCTGCTCGTCGCCCTGCTGTTCCAGCACGACGTAACCGACCAGGCTGACGTCACCGGCGGCGTCCTCGCGCGGCACGACGACCGCCTGGCGCACCAGACCCGACGAGTGCAGGCACGCCTCGACCTCGCCCGGTTCGATCCGGAACCCGCGGATCTTCACCTGCCGGTCGGCCCTGCCCAGGTACTCGAACGTCCCGTCCGGCAGCAGCCGGGCGAGGTCACCGGTCCGGTACAGCCGCGCACCCGGCCTGCCACCGACGTGATCGGGCACGAACCGTTCCGCCGTCAGCGCGGGATTGCCCACGTAGCCGCGGCCGACGCCGTCACCACCGATGCACAGCTCGCCCGCGACCATCGGCGGCACCGGCTCCAGGTACTGGTCCAGCACGTACAGCTGGGTGTTGCTGAGCGCGCGGCCCAGCGGGATCCGGCCCTCGGACCGATCGCAGGAGTGACTCGAAGCGAAGGTCGTGGTCTCGGTCGGCCCGTAGCCGTTCACGACGTGCTCGGGACCGCCGGGATGCGCGACGAGCGTGGCGACCGCGTGCTCGTCCGGCTGTTCGCCGCCGAAGACGAAGTACCGCAACGAGGACAGCGCGGCAGGCAGTTCACGAGCCACGTGCATCGCGACCGACGTGGTCAGGAACAGCGTGTCGATCGAGTTGGCGCGCAACCACTCCCCCAGCGCCGCGGGGTCCAGCGCGATGTCCTTCGGCAGGCCGACCAGCCGGGCGCCGTTGAGCAACGCACCCCAGATCTCGAACGTCGCCGCGTCGAACGTCGTCGTCGACGCCTGCGCGACCCGGTCACCGGGAGCGAACTCGACGTAGTTGGTGTCACGGACCAGCCGGACCACGTTGCGGTGACTGACGCAGACGCCCTTCGGCATCCCGGTCGAGCCGGACGTGTACATGACGTAGGCGAGGTCGTCCGGCTCGACCGTCCGCTGTGGACGATCCGCCGGACAGGTCAGCACCGTCGCGGAGAGGTCGACCAGCTCGACCCCCAGGTCCGCGGGCCGGCCGGCGACCACGACAGCGGCGGAAGCGTCGGCGCACAACGCCTGCAGGCGTTCGATCGGGTACTCCGGGTCGAGCGGCAGGTACGCGCCACCCGCCTTGAGCACGGCGATCGCGGCGACGATCCAGTCCACGCCTCGTTCCAGCAGAATTCCGACCGGAGTCCCCACGCCCACGCCCAGAGCGCCGAGGTGCGCGGCCAGCCGGTTGGCGCGCTGGTCGAGCTCCGCGTAGGTGAGGCTGACCGAGCCGAACTCGACTGCGATGTCTTCGGAGAACCGGTCCGCGGTCTGCTCGAACAGCTCGACCAGCGTCGCGTCCGCCGGGTACGCGGTCGCGTTCGCGTTGAGGTCGCGGACGATCCGCAGGGTCTCGTCGGCGGAGAGCAGCGACAGGTTGGACAGGCGTGCGTCCGGCGTGCTGGTCAGCTGCTCCAGCACGGTGGTGAAGCGCTCGGTCAGGTCGACGATGTCGGCACGCTGGTAGAGCGCGGTGCGGAACTTGGCCCAGCCGCGCAGCTCGCCGCTGCCAGAGTCCGGCAGCTGCAGTTCGAGGTCGTACAGGCACTGGTTGCTGGTGCCCTGGGTGAACGTGAACACGCAGCCACCCGCGGCCAGCGGCCCGGCGAGCGGCGGCGGGGACGCGAAAACGACCTGGAAGACCGGGTGCCGGTCCACGTCGCCCTTCTCCCCCAGCGCTTCCACGATCTGGTGGAACGGCGCTTCGCGGTGGTCGAGCGCGTCCAGGACGGTGTCGCGCACGAGGTCCATCGCCTCGGCGCAGGTCGGGTCCCAGCCGAGCCGCACACGCAGCGCGAGCATGTTGACGAAGTAGCCGACCAGGTCGTGCGTGTCGGCGTGTTCACGTCCGGCGGACGGCGAGCCGACCACGATGTCCGACGAGCCCGTCAACCTGTGCAGCAGCACGGAGAACGCGGTCAGCAGCACCATGAACGACGACGAGCGGTGCGTGCTCGCGGTCTTCCGGACGGCGTTCGCCAGTTCCTCGGGCACGACCAGCGGCAGCACCTCGGCGGCGAAGTCCGGCTGTGCGGGCCGGGTGCGGATGTTGGGCAGTTCCAGGGGTTCCGGCAGATCCGCGAGCTCCGCGCACCAGTGTTCGACGTCGGCATCACCGCTCAGCAGGGCGACGTCGCGGTACCGGACCCCGGGCTGCGGCAACGCCACCTGACCGGCGTAGGAGCGCACGAGCTCCTCCTGGATCACCGCGACCGACGCGCCGTCGACCGCGATGTGGTGCACCAGCAGGACGAGCTGGTGGCTGTCGTCGTCCAGGCGCAGCAACACCGCTCGCAACGGCGCGCCGCTGGAAATGTCGATGGGGCGCGCGAGTTCATTGGCCACCAGCGCTTCGGCGCGCGCAGTGCGTTCAGCGGGCAGAAGCTCACGGAGGTCCCAGGCATTGATCGTCACCTGTGGGTCAGGGGCGACCACCGCTACGAGTTCGGTGCCGTCGAGCCGGTACGTCGTGCGCAGCGGCTCGTGCCGGTGCACGACCGCCATCAGCGCGGCGGTGAGCGCGCCGGTGTCCAGCGCGCCGGTGATCTCCACGTGCACCGGGACCGTGTTGAACGTGGCGCCCGGCGCCAGCTGGTCTGAGAACCAGATCTGCTGCTGGCCGCGAGTCGCGGGGTGCTTGCCGACAAAGGGTTGCTCGTGGCTCACTGCACACCTTCCTTGGCGGCCGCGCACAGGACGCTCGTCACCGCCGCCGGATCGTCTTTGAGGTAGAAGTGGCCGCCGGGCCGGACCACGAGGTCGAAGCCGGCGGTGGTGTGGCGCTCCCAGGCGGCGACCTCGGCCTCGCTCGCGATCGGGTCACCGGTGCCGGCGAACGCGGTGATGGGCACGTCGATCACGTCTTCGGTGCCGCGGTAACGGGCGCACACGGTCAGGTCGGCGCGCAGCGTCGGCAGGAGCAGGGCGAGCATCTCCCTGTGCGCCAGCAGGTCCGCGGGCACGCCACCGAGCCTGGTCATCCAGTCGAGCAGGCCGTCGTCATCGAGCAGGTGCGGCTCGTCGCCGGACGTCAGGTGCGGCGCCCTGGTCGCGGACACGAAGAGGTGCTCGACGAGACCGCCCAGCCTGCGTGCCACGTCGAACGCGATCAGCCCGCCCATGCTGTGGCCGAACAACACCAGCGGCGTCCGGATCTCCTCGCGAACGGCCTCCGCCAGCGGTTCCGCGATCCGCGCCGCCTCGGTCTCGGCGATCTCGGCGAACCTGCGTTCCCGTCCCGGCAGCACCGCGCACCACAGCTCAACGCTGCTGCCCAGCAGATCCGCCCAGTCCCAGAAGGCCGACGCGCCGCCGCCCGCGTAGGGCACGCACACCACCCGCAGTGCCGCGTCAGGCCTCGGCCGAGGACAGATCAGCCAGCTGCTTCCCACCCGTCACACCCCCCGTGTTCCGTCGTCCACGAGAAGCTACGAAGCGGCCCTTAGCGCACCCTTCCGGAAACCTGATGGAACTCTTACGGCGGCTTTGACCTGCTGGAACGCCAAAAAGGGCCACCTTTGCGGACGGTGATCCGCTCAGGTGGCCCCGTGGTGTGCCAGGGACTTCCCTCAGGAGACCTGAAGAACAGGTCTGCCGAACAGGTCCGGTTCGGTGGGCCGGACGCCGATCTCGTTCATCTGCCCGAGATAGACCTCGTACCTGCGGCGCGCCTCGCCGTGCCGGCCCGCCGCCCGCAACGCCTTCACCAGCCGCACGTGGGCGCTCTCGTCGTACGGGTCGAGCTCCAGCAACCTCGTCAGGTAACCGACCTGCTGTTCGGGGTCGGGTACCTGTGCCAACGCCCGCAGCACGGCGGTGTGTCTGCCGCGAACTTCCTCGCGCGCCTGGATGGCCCACTGCTCATAGGGTTCCTCGGCCAGGAACTCACCGAGGTACAGCTCGTCCGCGTCGATCAGCAACCGGTGCGCGGCCGGGTCGTTGCGCCGGTGCGCCACCAGCGCGGCGTTCGCCGTGGTGAAGAAAGCGGCGACGTCCAGGTCCACGAGGGACAGGTCCAAGGCGACCGTGTCGCGGGTGGCGACCAGCGGCTCGGCGTCCGCGGACACCGACAGCACGTTCCTGAGCGTGGACAGCAGCACCGACAACCGGTTCGCCGTGCGGTCGGAGAGGTCGTCCGGCCACAGCAGGTCGACGAGCTGCGGCCGGGGCACGGGCCGGCCACGGTTCGCCGCCAGGATCTTCAGCAGGTCGCGCGCCTTCTTCGACTGCCACAGTGCGCCCGGCACCGGAACGCCGTCGCGCAGCACCTGGAACCCGCCGAGCGTCCTGACGGCGATCCGCGCGGTGCGGGGCAACCCCGTGCCGAGCACGTCGGCCATCGGCACGTCGGTGCGCACGCCGTGCCCGCGCAGCTCGTCCTCGAACCTCGGGACGTCCACGCCGGTCAGCCGGGCCGACGCGAGTTTCGCCGTCAGGGCACCGACCTCGTCTCCCGCCGCCTGCCACACCATCGCGGCCTCGGCGAGCAGCGCGACCGCCGGCTTCTCCGACGTGCCCGCCGCCAGCTGCAACGCGTCGGCGAGCCCTGCCCGGTCGCCCCGGCGCCCCGCCAGCGCCCGAGCGGCGGCCGCGTCCTCGCGCGCCCGCTCGCGATCACCGGCGAGCAGGGCGACCCAGCCACGCGCGAGCAACGCCGGCACCTGCCACATCCGCAGGTTCTCCGCGTCGGCCACGGCCTCGTCGGCGAGTTCGCGCGCGGTTGCGGGGTTCTCGCTCGCCAGGACTCTCGCCAGCGTCGCCTTCGCGAGGATCCGCAACGGATCCGCGCCGGGGATGGCCAGCGCCTCGTCGAGGAACGCCTGGGCCTGACCGGGTTCGCCGCGCCTGCGGTGCACCTCCGCCCTGATCACCAGGCCCTTGACACCCCAGCCCGCCTTGTCGGCATCGGTGAGGGCAGCGTCGAACCGGCCGAGCCTGGTGTTGGCGAGCGCCCTGGTGTGGTGGCAGTCCGGCTCGACGAGTCCCGCCTGCCTGCCGAGAACCACGACCTCGCCGAGCTCGGCGAGCGCGTCGGCCGGGCTGGTCTCCGCCGCCAGGAACCACGCCCGTTCGGTGCGGATCGTCAGCTCCAGCATCCGGTTGCCGGACCGCCGGGCGCCGTCCGCCGCCTGGCCGTAGTGCATCTCGAACGCGACCCGGTCACCGTCGTGCGCGGCGAGGAACCCGAAGGCCTTGCTGCTCCAGGCCTTCGCGGCGTGCCCGCCACAGCGCCGTGCCGCCAGCTCACACCGCCCGGCCAGCTTCCGCGCCTCCGCGTGCCTGCCGGTCTCGCGGAACCACCGCACCGCGAGCGACAGCAGCCGCACCTCGTCCAGTGACGCGACGTCGTCGAACACCGTGCGCTCGAACAGGTCGACGGCCCGCTCCGGCTGCCCGGTGAGGGCGTGCAGCTGCCCCATCCGCCACGCCAGGCACGGTCGCAGCACCTTCCCGCTCGCCTGCTCGTAGCTGTGCAGCGCCCCGAGCCAATCCCCCTTGTGCTGCCGGGCGAAGCCCTGGACCAGGTGCAGCCGCTGGTCGTCGATCTCCAGGTGCTCCAGCGCTTCGAGCACCGCGTCCGCACCGCCCGCCGCGACGATCTGCTCGTCCCTGCGCAGGAGGAGCTGCGCGACCAGGTCCCACCTCTTCGCCTCGACGAGGTGCCGCAGTGCTTCCGCGTGCGCGCCGGTCCGTTCGCAGAAGACCGCCGCCCGGTGCCGGACCTCCTCGCCGCCGGTGTCGCGCCGCAGCAACTCACCGATCGGCTCCAGCACACTCCACTCAGGACGGTCGCCGCTCAGCAACCCCCGCCGGGTCAGCTCCGGCAGCGTCTCGCGGGCATCGGTGAACCCGAGCGCGACGCACAGCGCGATGCTCACCCGCCCCAGCAACGCGATGGCGCGCAACAGCTCCCTGACCGGCTCTGGCTCGCCGGCGAGCACCGACGCGGCCAGCCGCACGAGCACATCGCCACCATCCTCCTGCGGCACCGCGCATCCGCTGCTCAGCGCTTCCCGGTACAGCGTCACGGCAGCGGGCCACCCGGCGGTGCGCGCCCGCACGACCCCGGCCGCGTCCGCGCCGACGAGCGCGGCGACCTCCTCCCCGGTGAACGCGAGCTCCCGCGAGTCGAGCTCGCAGAGGTCCGCGGGCAGCGCGAAGCCGAGCTCGCCGCGGGTCAGCAGCACCAGGCTGAACAACTCGGGGCTGCGCAGGCACAACGCCTCGATCAACCGCGCACCGTCGCCGTCCAGCGCGCCGGCGTCGTCGACCACCAGCACCAGAGGCTCGTCGAGGTGGACGTCCAGCAGCCCGCACACCAGGTCCGCGACCGCATCGGCCTGCGAGGTGATCAGCTCCACCGGCAACCTCGGCAACCGCTGCCGCAACGCGCGCAACAGCCCGCGCGACAACCGGTCCAGCGAGGTGTCCCCCGCACTCAGCCAGCACGCCCGCCGGGTCGCCGCCCACGCGGCGACCGAGGTCGTCTTCCCCCAGCCCGGTCCGGCCTTCACGACGACGACCTTGTGGCCTGCAGCGGCGTCGAGCCTCGCGGTCAGCGCGGGCCTGTCCACGAGCCGGGCCGGTAACGCGGGCTGCGACATCTTCTGGCACCACTTCCTCGCCGTGCGCCGGGGCGGAATCCGGCGTCGGGACGAGTGCACCAACACCGTGCATCCGTCCCGCATCGACGACCGATGCACGGATGTTCCGGCGCGCTGACCAGCAGCCGCCTGCCAGAGACGTCTGCAAGTACCACCAACTCTTGATCGTGACGACCCCTGTTGGCAGTAGAAAAGAGCGTGTTGATGTTGGGCTGGTGGTACTTGCAGACGCCATCGGAGCCAGGCGCGGAAGATCTTGCTGGTGGTCAGCCTGCTGAGGCGAGTGCCACGCGTTGAGTGCTGGTGCCGCAGACGCACCGCATGCAGGTCGCATCGGCGTCAGCCAGATGCGCGCGAGGGTTCTCCGCGTCCACCGCACCGGCCGGGTACAGCTCGACAGCCCGTTCCCAGTGCGTACGAGCCCACTCCTGGTCGCCGCGCAGGGCAGCGGCGTGAGCCAGTCCCTCGTGTGCCCGCGCCCGCACCATCGGCAACGCACCGGCGAGCGCCAGTTCCTCGGCGGCCCACAGCATCGCCTCGGCTTCACGCAGCCGCCCGGCGGCCAGGTAGGTCTCGGCGAGGCCGTTCAACGCGTCGCCTTCCGGCTCCCGCAGATCCATGCGGCGCGCGGACTCCAGGGCTTCCAGACCCACCTGCAGCGCGTCCGCGAGACGACCGACCCGCCGATACGTCACCCCGAGCCAGGCCAGGGAAATGCCCTCGCCGCGGATCATTCCGATCTCCCGGCTGAGCCGCACCGCCCGTTCCAGCGCCTCGACCGCCTCCGCCTCCCTGCCGCGCAGCTGCGCGAGCCACCCCAGGTTGATCAGCACCACGACCTCGCCGCCGGTGTAGCCGTCGCGCTGGTGCATCGCGAGCGCGTCGTGGAACCGGCCGGCCGCCGCCTCGTACCGCCCGAGGTTGCAGTCGACGTACCCCAGGTCGATGAGCGAGTTCACCTCGGCCCGCTGGTCGCCGATGGACCGGGCCAACGCCACCGCCTCGGTGAAACTGGCGGCCGCCGCGCCCAGCATGCCCGCCTGCACCTGCGACGCGCCCAGGTCGCGCAGCCCACCGACCGCGGCGGGCAGGTCGCCGAGCTCACGGCTGATCGTGATGGCCTGGTCCAGGACCTCCAGCACCTCGCTGTTGCGTCCGGCCTCGCGCAACGCGAACGCGATGTTCGTCAGCGCCATCGACACCCCGCGCCGGTCGCCCAGGGCCTGAGCCGCCGCCAGTGCGTTGCGCGACAGCTCGAGCACACCGGACCGCAGGCCGACACGGGTCAGGAAAGGCAGGAGCAGGCACGGCAGCTGCCAGGCGTGCACGTGCCATCCGTGCGCGCTGGCGTAGTCCGCCACCGCCACCATGTTCTTGTACTCCGCCCGCAGCTGGCGGATGTCGTCCTCCTCGGAGGCCGACACGGGCACGGATTCCGGCAGCCACTTCACGTCCGGCTCGAACCCGCGCCTGCCCGGCATGCTGCGGCGGCCGCGGACGTCCGCCAGATGCAGGTAGTAGTCGAACAGGCGGTGCCGTGCGGTGTCCAGTTCGGACGGTGCGTGCGCGGCGTCCGCGAGGTCACGGGCGCAGTCGCGGACCAGGTCGTGCAGGCAGTAGCGGTCGGCGGCGCGTTGCATCAGCAGGTTGCACTCGACCAGTTCCTCCAGGACGTCCTGGGCGTCGTCCTCCGGCACTGCGGCGAGCGCGGCCGCGGCGCAGGCGTCGAAGTCGGCGCCGGGCACCAGGGACAGCAGGCGGAACAGCTCTTGGCGGTCGGCGGTGAGGTGGTGGTAGGACAGGGCGAGCACACCGGCGACACTCAGGTCGTTCGCGGTGAAGGCGCGGGTGCGGCGCTGGCGGTCCCGCAGCTGGCCGACGAGGTGCGCCACGGTCCAGCTGGGCCTGCGGCAGAAACGGGACGCGGCGATGCGGATCGCCAGCGGAAGCCTGCCGCACAACGAGACCACGTCGGCGACGGCGTCCGGTTCGGCGTCGGCACGAGCGGGTCCCGCGATGCGGCGGAACAGCGCCGCCGCGTCGTCGGCGGGCAGGACGTCCAACGGGACGGGGATGGCGCCCTCGATCGACATCAGGTGGCAGCGGCTGGCGATGATCACCACCGAGCTGGAGGCGCCGGGCAGCAGCGGGCGGACCTGGATCGCGTCGGCCGCGTTGTCCAGCACCACCAGCACACGCCGGGCGGACACCTCGGCCAGCCACAGGTCGCGGCGGGCGGCCGGGTCGGCGGGGATGTTCTCCGGTGGCACGCCGATCTGGCGCAGCAGCTGGTCCAGCGCGGCGCCGGTCGTCATCGGCGTGGTGCCCGCGGTGAAGCCGCGGAGATCGACGTAGCAGTGACCGTCCGGGAAGCGGCCGGCCAGGCGGTGGGCGACGTGCACGGCCAGCGCCGTCTTGCCGATGCCACCCATTCCCTCGATGGTCACGATCGCCCGTGTGCCGATCGCGTCCACCAGTCTGTCTACTTCGGACTCGCGACCGGTGAAGTCCGGGATGTCGATCGGCAGCGACGATCTTCGCGAGGTGACGACCGGCGAGTCGGTCAGCAGTTCGGCGTGCAGGCGCTGGAGCTCGGGGCCGGGATCGGTGCCCAGCTCCTCGGCCAGCGCCTGACGGCCCTCCTCGAAGATGGTCAGCGCGTCGCCGCGGCGGCCCGCCTTCCGCAAAGCGCGCATCAGCGTGGCGCGCAACGACTCCCGCAGCGGGTGTTCGGCCACCTGAACCGCGAGGTGCCCCAGCAGCGAGGTGACCTCACCCAGGTCGAGGCGCAGTTCGGCCAGCCGTTCCACGGCCTGCAAACGCTGTTCGCCCAGGCCGGAGCAGGCCGCGTCGATGGAGGCCGAGCCCAGGCCGGCCAGCACCGGGCCCCGCCACAGGTCGAGCGCGTTCTGCAGCAGCGCCACGGCCTGAGCCGGTTTTCCTTGGGACACGGCGGCTTCCGCGCCGGCCACGTGGGACCGGAACACATCCGCGTCGAGCGTCGCGTCCTGCAGTTCCAGCCGATAGCCGTGGGTGCTCGTGATCAGGTCGCCGCCGTGGTGCGACACGACTCGGCGCACCGCAGCGGCGGCGTTGCACACCTGACGGCGCGCGGTCTGCGGCGGGTCCTCCCACAGCTCGTCGATCAGGCGGTCGAACGTCACGACCGAGCCGTGGCCGAGCAGCAACAGCGCCAGCAGCTTCTGCTGACGCTCGCCTCCGAGCGCGACGGAGCGGCCCGCGGACCGCAGTTCCAGCGGGCCCAAAATGCGATATTCCATCGGCCGGAACTTTCCACTCGGGACTGCTTCTGGTGGAGCCGTCGATACTGCAGTGCCATCAGATATCACCTTTAGGAGTCGCCGTGCGCGCCTGAGATACAACATGGTTGCTGTACCGATTCAGAACTGTCGAATCACTCTCGGGAGCCGTTCGCGCACGGCGCGTTACCAGGTTGACGAACTGGACAGACGCTGCGATATTCCCCTCCGCAGTGACGAGGGAGGGAGGTTCCTCGTCGCACGTGGAGGGGATCAAGAAAATGAGACGGGCAGGCTTTTTCGGCGCACTTCTGGCTGCCGTGGCACTTGCTGCAGTAACGATTGTCAGTGCGGCTTCGGACACCGGACCGACGGAATCGGTGACCAAAACCCAGGCGATCCTCGGGCCCTGCACAACGGGCTGCTGATCGTTCCGGGCAGCCGGTCCGATGCCCACCGAAATGGACGCCGGGGCACGTGCCGCGAAAGGCATGGCCTTCACCGGTGCCGCACTCGGAATGATTTTTCTCGCTGCCACCGCCGCCCAGTTGCCCGCCGACGTCGTCGGGCACCGGGTCAGCGCCCAGCGGGACACGCTCCGGCTGTTCTGGCCGCAGGGCATGCAGCTCTTCACCGACGCGGCGGGCCGCGAGTTCATCGTCGCGTACCACCACGACGAGCCCACCGGCACGTTCGTCCCGATCACCCGGACCGCGGGTGACCGGGACCACCTGCGTGGCCTGGACCGCGGGTCGTACGCCGACCTGGTCCGGCTGCTCGCCACGGTGGACGAACTGCCGGCCGGGCACTGGCAGGACTGCGCGGCGGCGACGGTCTCGGACTGCGCCGCCGCCATCACCAGTGCTCCTCGAGCACGTCTGAACAGCTACTTTTCTCCAGAAGTGCCCTGCGGACCGACCGTGTTCACGGCGGAGCGCCCTGACGGGGACAGGCCGGCCAGGCGCGTCGTGCGCGTCGCGGTCGCGGACCTCCAGTGCGCACCCCGGTAGCCCGCGCGCTGGCGTTCGAGCCGCGGACGATCACCCTCGGCGCCGCCCGATCGCTGGTCGCGCTCGCCGAACTCAGCGTCCTCGTGTTCACGTCCGACGCCGATCTCTTCCCCGCTGTACCGAACGGCCCAACGGGACCCCGGTGCGACGGTCTGCGCACCCTTTCGCTGTGGTGCGTTAGTTCCTCTCCGGTTGCGCTGACAATTTTCCGGGTAGTAACAATCGCCGTGCTGGCGCTCGTGATCTCGGGCTATCGGCCCCGCTGGACCTGCATTCCGCACTGGTACGTCACTTTCAGCCTCGCCGTCGCGATCCACGTGCCCAACGGCGGTGAGAACGTGGCCAGGATCCTCACCCTGCTGCTCATCCCGCTGTGCCTCGGTGATGATCGGATCTGGCATTGGAGACGCCCGGCGACGCCATTGCCCGCGTGGTGGATAGGAACCTCCTATACCGCCCATCTGGTGATTCGCTTGCAGGTGGTCATCGTCTACGGGCAGGCGGTGTGGCTCAAACTCGTCGAACCGGAATGGCGCGACGGCAGCGCCATGCACTTCGTTCTTCAGGACGCGTATTTCGGAGCCGCCCCGGAACTCGTGCCGTTCCTCGATTCAGGCGTTCTCACACCCGCTATCACGTGGGGCACGATCCTGCTCGAATCCGCGATCGTGGTCTGCGTGTTCGGCAACTCGGCCGTGCGCCGCGGCGGCCTCGCGCTGGCCGTTGTGCTGCACGGCGGAATCATCCTGGCACTCGGCCTCGCGAGCTTCGGACTAGTGATGATCAGCCTGGTGGCGGCGGCGAGCAGCGGCCGTTCAGAGCACAGTGGCGAACTCGATCGAGCTCAGGTAACCATGCAGTGGGCTGAAGAGGAGAGGGACGGAGGACCGACGACACGGGAGACTGAATGACCACAGGGGGTAGGGCGGAACTGGGCGTCGACCTGGACGAGCTGCGGCTGCTGGTCGGCCTGTCCTATCGCGAGCTGGCACGCCGCACCGGTTGTGCCCGCAGCACGTTGCACGACGCGTTGACCGGGCGCCGTTTTCCCAAGCTCGACACGGTGCTGGCGATCGCGCAGGCGTGTGGCGGGGACGCGACGAGCTGGCGGCAGCGCTGGGTCGCCGCCTGCCAGCGGGCGAGGTGGCAGCGGCTCGATCACGCACCACGAACGGTGCCGACGATGTCGCGGCAGTCGACCAGGCCCAGCTGACGGGAGTCCTGCGACCGCGGGTTGTCGCCTGACACGGCCACGAAACCGGCCGGCACGTGCGAGGTGCCGGGCAGCGTGGCCGCGAGCCAGTCCGGCACGGCGTCACCAGCGACGGCCGCGACGCGCTTGATCCGGTGCGGCAGCTCGGGGTCGGGGACGCGGAACACGATCACCTCGCGGCGGCGCGGGCTCCTCCACAGGAGCCTGCGCGCCACGAGTTTCTGCCCGTCGGACAACGTCGGCGACATGCTGTTGCCCCGCACCGTCACCCTGATCCACATCAGCCGGCCCTCGCATCCTGGTACCCGTCAGCCTGCAGCCGGAACAGCCGCGCATACTCGCCGTCCGCGTCCATCAGCTCGTCGTGGCTGCCCTGCTCGACGATCCGCCCGCCCACCAAGGTGACGATGAGATCCGCGCCGCGCAGTGCCGCCATCCGGTGCGAGATCAGCAACCTGGTCCGCCCCTCCGCGTGCCGCCTGACCGTGTCGTGCACCCGGTGCTCGCCTTCCGCGTCCAGGCCGGACGTCGGCTCGTCGAGGATCATCAACTCGGCGTCGCGGCGCATCAGGCACCGCGCCAGCGCCACCCGTTGCCACTGCCCGCCGGACAACGTCACGCCGGTGCGCTCCTCATCCGCATGGGTCCTGGACAACACCGTGTCGTACCCGTTGGGCAGTGCCTGCAGCGTGTCCGCGATCCTCGCCACCTCGGCCGCCGCGACGATCCGCGCCCGATCACCGAGTGCGTCTGCCTGGCCGATGCCGATGTTCTCCGCCGCGGTCAGGTCATAGGCCATGAACTCCTGGAACACCACGCCGATCCGCCTGCGCAGTTCCTCGACGTCCAGCTCGCGGAGATCCACGCCGCCCCACGTGATCGTGCCCCGCTGCGGGTCGTAGAACCGGCACAACAGCTTCACGAGCGTGCTCTTGCCCGCGCCGTTCACACCGACCAGTCCGACGGCCGCGCCGGCAGGGATCGTGAGGTCGACCCCGCGCAGCACCCACGGGCCGTCCTCGGCATAGCGGAACCAGACGTCCCGCAGCTCGATCGTCGCCTCTGCCGGCACACCGGTTCCCGCGGGCAGGTCGTCACGTGTGCCAACGACGTCGAGGTAGTGCCCGAAGAGCTTGACCGCGCGGCCCGCCTCGCCGAGCTGCAGCACCACACCGGACAGTCCGGTCTGCACTCCCGCGACCGCACCGAGGAACAGCACGAGATCGCCGACCGACGACCGGCCGGACACCACGTTCACCGCCACGACGACCGTGCCCGCCCCGGCCACGACAGCCCCGAGCAGCGCCAGACCGCTCTGCACCAGCGTTCCCCGCCGTGCCGCCGCCAGCCGCGCACCCGACACCGTCGCGAGCGAGCCGACCATCCTGGTGTGCAACAACTCTCCGAGCCCGAACAGCCGGATCTCCTTGGCCGCACGCACATCCGTGAGCAACGCACGGTAGAAGAGCCGCCGCCGGTCGGTCGCCACCCACGCTTCCTCCGTGGCCGCCTCACGCCGTGCGGTCGCCAGCCTCGCGAACACCGCCGTCACCACCGAAGCCAGCAGCAGCAACGTCATCGGCGGCCACACCACCAGCAACGCACCGGCGAAGCTCACCAGCAACACGAGCGACCTGACGAGCTCCTGGGTGAACTGCGAGATCGTGCCGGGTGCCTCCTGCGCCGCCTGCTCGGCGAGCCGCAACCGGTCGTGGAACGCGGGATCCTCGATCTGCCGCAGTCCCCGCAGCGTTGCGACCCGCTGGAACAGCCTGCTCTCCACGGTCAGTGCGACCCGTTGCTGCACCACTTCTCCGAGGTGCCCGCCGAGGTAGAGCAACGCGATCGCGAACCCGCCGACGAGGGCGGAGGTGACCGCGAGGAACGCCGCCCTGCCGGCACTCGCCGTGCCCGAGGTGAGCTCGTCGACCAGCAGCATCGTCAACCACGCCCCGCTCGCCGGTGCCGCACCCGCGACCACCGTGAGCGCGAGCGTGGTGGTGGCGACCAGCGGCGTGGCCCGGAACGGCAGCGCGAGAGCCGCGACGGCGTTCCTGATCATGCCACCGGCGCCGGCACACCGGCGAAGTCGTCGAGTTTGATGCCGGACGCGGTCACCACGCCGCCGTGCGTGTACACCAGCGTCGGGAACGCCATGACCTCGAACGCCGACAGCACCGGGTCATCCGTGCCGATGACCGCGACCCGCCCCAGCGCACTGACCTTCTCCACGAGCCGCCGGGTGGCTTCGGGATCGGTCGGGTCGCCGTCCACAACGGACACGAACCGGGCGGCGGGCGGCTCGGCCAGCAGCGCGTCGGTGAGGGAACGGCACGGCCCGCAGCCGACCGAGAAGAACCCGACCTGCACCGGTCCGTCGAGGTCGGCCTCGGTGAACAGCGCGCCGTCGGTGCCGGTGACCGAGAACGGCCGGATCACCAGGCCGGGCTGCGGCAGGTTCTGGTTGCGCGGCGGCCCTGACCGCTCCTGCAGCTCGCGGACCCTGGCCACCAGCCCGTACGTGAACAGCACGTGCACCGCGACCACGACGGCGAGCAGGACGACGGCGATCGTGAGCAGGGTCATCGGTTCCTCCCAGGATGCCGGCGGCGTCACGAACGCGCCGGTGACAGCAACAGCGATCAGCAGTCCGTTGCGCACGAGGTGCTTGGGCCCGAGCACGTCGCCGCCCGCGCCGAAACACTTGCAGCGCACGGCTTTCCTGCTGCGGATGGCGAGGACGATCCCGCCGCAGAACGCCGCCAGCAACCCGGTGGCGAGTGCGTAGCCGAGTCCCGTTCCGGGAACCGCGAGCAGCACGACGGCAGCTGCCTCGCCGGCGAGAACCGCGATGGCGACCGGCTGTGCGGGCAACCACGGCGCCAGTGCGCCGATCGAGTCGCGGAACTCGGCGAACCCCTGCCGGGTGCGGACTTTGCCGGCGAACGCCGCGAGGAAGACAGCGGCGAGCAGCACGCGAGCGAACAGGTCGAGCACTTCAGGCCTCCCCAGCGAGTGAGGGGTGCCGGCGGGAGACCCACCGGCACCCCGGCTCAACGCGTCACCTGCAGCTGCTGCTCACCGACGAGCAGATGCCGTTGCAGTTGAAGCGGTAGCCCCGCTTGCAACACTGCCCGTGCTCCGGCACGCAGGCACCGGCATCGACCTTCGGCAGCACCAGTCCGACGAGCTTCTCACCGGCCAGCTGTGCGAAACGCTTCATGGTCCGCTCCTCCCAGTTGATCAACAGAACGCCGCACACGCTGTCCTGCCGCGACCGGGAACGGAAGCCGAGTCGGACGGACTCGGACACCCTCGGACTCGCGCTACCCCGTCCGGCCGATCGCCGTGCCGCCCGGCCGGATCAGCTCGTGACGGCGTTCGCGATGCGCAGCCCCAGCCGGTGAGGCATTCACCGGCTTTGCTCACGCTGTCGCGAGCAACACCCGACCGTCGTTCAGCGCCAGCTCCTCGCCCTGCCACCGCTCCCGCAGCAACCGGTCGTGCGACACCACGACCACGGCGCCGGGGTAACCGGCGAGCGCGGCTTCGAGCTCCTCCACCAGCGCGAGCGACAGGTGGTTCGCCGGTTCGTCCAGCAGCAGGACGTCCGACTCCTGCCGCAGCAACCGCGCGAGCGCCAGCCGTCGCCGCTGCCCGATCGACAACGCTCCGACCGGAGTCACGAAGTCCGCCTCGCGGAACAGTCCCAGCGATGCCAGCTGCTCGGCGTGGCCCTCCGGCGTCCCCGGCCTGCCGGAGGCGAACGCCGCGAGCACCGTCCGGCGCGGGTGCCGCACCACGGTTTCCTGCGGCAGGTAGCCGACGACGCCGTGCCGCGTGACGGTGCCGCGCTCCGGCTGGAGCGTCCCCGCCAGCACGTCGAGCAACGTCGACTTGCCCGCCCCGTTCGGACCGGTCACGAGCAGCCGCCGGCCCGCGGCCACGACGAGCTCGTCCACGCGCAGCCGGTCGCCGACGCGGACGCCCGCCAGTTCGAGCACCGGGCCCTCCCGCACCGCCGCGTCGAACGGTGCGTTGAGGTGCAACGGATCCGGCGGTTTCGGCACTGGATCGGCCAGGAGCCGCTCCAGCCGTTCCGACGCGCTGCGCACCCGCGTCGAGATCGACGCCTGCACGCGCCGCCCGTCGCCGTTGTACTTGCACTTGTTGTGGTCCTTGATCGCCCGGCCGGGCGCGACGCGGTACGCCGTCGTGCCGCGCCACTCGGTCCAGCGCACGATCTCGCCGGCCCACTCCGCGTACGCCTGTTCCCAGCGCTGCCTGGCCGCCCGCTTCTCGGCGAGGTAGCCGGCACGACCGTTGCCGTAGCGGGAGATCGTGCGACGGTCGCCATCGACCTCGACGATCGCGGTGACCACCCGATCCAGCAGCAGACGGTCGTGCGTCACCACGACAAGGGTGCCGCGGTGTGCCCGCAACCGTCCTTCCAGCCAGGCCAGCGCCTGGTGGTCGAGGTGGTTCGTGGGCTCGTCGAGCAGGAGCAGTTCCGGTTGCGCCGACAGCACTCCGGCGAGCGCCAGCCGGGCCCGCTGCCCACCGGACAGCGTGCCGAGCCGCCGTGCCGAGCCGAGATCGCCGATGCCGAGCTCGGACATGGCGGCCTCGACCCTGGCGTCGGCCGAGTAGCCGGCCCGCAGCTCGAACGCGGTGAGCAGCTCGCCGTACGCCGCCAGCTCCGCGGAACCGGCCGTGCCGAGCTCCTGCTCCGCGGCCTTGATCCGCTGCTCCAGCACGCGGATCTCGACGAGCGCGGCGTCGACGGCGTCACCCACCGTGGCGTCGTCCGGCAGTGCGAGCACCTGTCCGAGGTGCCCGGCACCGCCTTCTGCGACCACGGTGATCTCGCCGTCGTCCGGCGTCTCCTGCCCGGCGATCAGCCGCAGCAGCGTCGACTTGCCGGAACCGTTCTCTCCTACTACACCGACCTTTTCGCCGGCTCGGACCGTCAGCGAGACGACGTCGAGCACGCGGCGGTGGGCGAAGGTCTTGCTGACCGACCGGATTGTGAGCTGACCTGACATGGAAGCCTCCGAACGCGGGTGAAGAGAAGGGACAGGGCGCCGTGCGTTTCGCTGTGGAACATTTCCCTCGGCCTTTCTCTTGGCGTATCAGAGGTTTCAGCCGGCGCGACCGGCTTGCAGGGCCATCTCCGGCCCGCTCGATGTCCACCTCAGACAGTCCGAATCCGACCCGGCACGTCCGTCCAGGCCGTACGACTTCACCAGATCACGGCATGCGGAAAGGAATGTTCGTCATGAGCCACCCACCGCCGAAGGAAGATCGGAAACGGAGAACACGCCGGGCACACAGCGCTCAACCAGCGCGGGCCGCAGGCACGTGTCGGTGCGGGTGTCAGAAGATCACGTGAACGACGTTGCCACACCCTGCCGCGAGCCGTCAACCGCGCGCACAGCGCGTCACGCCGGCGAGAGCCGGGCACGGTACGGTCACCGGGAACACAGCCGGAAATTGAGGACCACACAGGTTCGCGCCGTGATTCCAATCGCACCACCACGAGGCCCAGAAGGTCACAATAAGTCTTCGTTGAAGATGCAACAGTCCGACTTATCACACTTCCGGCTACTCGCGCAATTCCGCACTTTGCGTCATCATTCACATCCCCCGGAATGCCTCACCCATCATCGAATTCGATGACAGTCAATAGGCCGTGCAGTGCAACCTTGATCACAGCTCAGAGTGTCGCACGCAACCCCTCCGGCCCTTGACCTGGCCATGTAGCTGCTTGAGAGAATTCACCCCGCGATTCCACCCCGACCGGATTGCACCCCGCCCTGATTCCCCGGCCGATCAGGAGACCCCTGTCTTGAGCGTGCCAGATGTCTCAATACGCGATTTCGCCGTTGCACAACTCCAGACCCTTCTGCGCGCGGTCGGATTAGCAGAGTCCTCGGAAAGATCGACGAAACTGCTGGCTGAGGCAATGGGCCCCGGCTGCCTGAGGCCGCTCACGGCGGTCCCCCATTGGCCGTCTTTCGTCGCCGACGACCACACCCCGATCGAATTCTCGGTGGCTTTGGCCCAGAACGAGCCACCCGCGGTCCGCATGATCGTCGAGTCGCTCGCCGAGCAGCCGGGCCCGGCCGCGAACCTCGCCGCGGCGCTCGGCGTGCTCGACCGGCTGACGGCCCAGCACCGGCTGGACCGCCGGCGGCTGGACCAGGTGCGCGACCTGTTCCTCCCGGACGATCCGCAGGGAGCGTTCTCGTTCTGGTACTCGCTGATCGTCAACAGGGACGCGGCACCCGCGATCAAGGTCTACCTCAACCCGGAGGTGCGTGGCCGTGAGAGCGCGACCTCCCTTGTCAGCGAGGCACTGCGGCGGCTCGGCCTCGGCGCAGCCCACCCGACGGTCGCCGGCCACGCGCTGCAACGTGAAGGCCTCGACCGGTTCTCGTTCTTCGCCCTCGACCTGACGGAGGCGGACCGCGCGAGGGTGAAGACCTACGTGTCGCACGACGCCGCCGAGATCCCGGACGTGGTGCGCGCGGCCGCCGCGGCCCCCGACGTGGATCCCGAGCTCCTGGCGGACGTCGTCGCGCTGGCCGGTGGCGGCACGGGACCGTTCGACCGGCGCCCGCTGATGTCCAGCTACACCTTCCTGTCCGGCGACGTCGACCGGCCGAGCGGCTACTCGCTCTACATCCCCGTGCGGGACTACGTGCAGGACGACCTGGAAGCGTGTGAGCGCGTTCTCGCGATCATGGCCAGGTGCGGCATGGACACCGCGCCGTTCGTCATGGCGCTGGCGAGCATGGTCCGCCGCCCGCTCGCCGACGGCGTCGGGCTGATCGCCCACGTGTCGCTGCGCCTGGGCCGCCCTCGCCCAGGAGTCACGGTCTACCTGTCGTCCGAGGCATACGACGTAACACCACCCCGCACCAAAGCAATGTCGCTCTAGCGCCGCGACACGAACCCTTGGCGGGTTGTTCGGCGCTCAGCAGGGCGCCTCGCGGCACCGCCCCCGCGCCCCCGTACATCCAGTATGAGGACGCGTGGGCGGCACCACGATCCACCCGTCTGACCACCGAACAACCCGGCAAATTTCGTGCCGCGGCACTAGAAAGGGCAAGACCGTGGAGCCGTACCGGATCAAGGTCGTCGAGCCCATCCCCATCACGACCCGCGACTACCGGGAACGCCGGTACGCCGAGGGCGGGTACAACCAGTTCAACCTCACCGCGGACGACGTGACGATCGACCTGCTGAGCGACTCCGGCACCGGCGCGCTGTCGGCGGAGCAGCAGGCGGCTGGCATGCGCGGCGACGAGACGTACGCGGGTGCCCGCTCGTTCTCCCGGTTCCGCGACGTGGCGGAGGAGCTGACCGGCTACCGGTACATCTTCCCGGTCCACCAGGGCCGGGCCGCGGAACGGATCCTGTTCAACGCGCTGCTGAAGCCCGGTCAGATCTCCATCAGCAACACGCACTTCGACACGACGCGCGCGAACGTGGAGCTGGCGGGCGGAGTGGTGCGGGACCTCCCGTGCCCGCTGGCCGCGGACCTCGACAGCGACGAACCGTTCAAGGGCGACATCGACCTCGTCGCGCTCGAAGCGGCGTTGAGCGGACCGGACGACGTCGGTCTGGTGCTCATGACGATCACCAACAACGGCGGTGGCGGCCAGCCGGTGTCGATGGCGAACATCCAGGCGGCGAGCGCGTTGTGCCGCCGCCACGGGGTGCCGTTCATCCTCGACGCGGCCCGGTTCGCCGAGAACGCGTGGCTGGTGACGCAGCGGGAGGAGAAGTACCGCGGCCACAGCCCGCGCGACGTCGCGAAGCTCGCGTTCCGGCTGGCCGACGGATGCGTTGCCAGCCTGAAGAAGGACGGCATCGTCCACATCGGAGGGTTGCTCGGGCTGAACGACGAGGAGCTCGCCAAGCGGTGCGAACTCCTGCTGATCGCCACCGAGGGGTTCCGCACCTACGGCGGGCTTTCCGGCCGTGACCTCGACATGTGCGCGCAGGGCCTGATGGAGGTCACCGACCCGCTGTACCTGCGGGAGCGCGCGGACGCCACCGCCTACCTCGCCGAGTGCGCCCGTGAGGCCGGTGTGGACAGTGTGACGCCGACGGGCGTGCACGCCGTCTACCTCAACGCGGGCAGGCTGCTGCCGCACATCCCGCCGCACCGGTTCACCGGTCACGCGCTCGCGTCGGAGCTCTACCTCGCGGGCGGAATCCGTTGTGCCGAACTGGGTTCGCTCTACCTCGGGGAGATCGACGAGTCCGGCGAGCTGATCACGCCCGCGCCGTTCGAGCTGGTGCGCCTGGCGATCCCGCGACGCGTCTACACGCGCAGCCACCTGGAGTACGTGGCCGAGACGCTCGCGGGGATCGCCAAGAACCCGGAGCAGGTGCCCGGTTACCGGCTGACCGAGGCACCCGCCATGCTGCGACCGTTCCGCTGCCGGTTGGAACAGGTGCGGGACGGTGTGGTGACCGCCGGGCCAACCCCTGCGTTCCGGCGTTCGGAACCACGCAGGACGACGCCGTGAAGGCCGGCGGTCACAGCTGAGAACTCAGGCAATTGCCGCGTGGTCGAGCTTGCTCATCGCATGCTCGATCACGCGGGCGAGCACCACCTTGCACGACTCGCGGTCACGCGCGTCGCACAGCACCAACGGCACGTTGGTGGTGACGTCGAGCGCGTGCCGCAGCTCGTCCTCGGTGTAGGAGTGGCTGCCGTCGAAGCAGTTCACCGCCACCACGAACGGGATGCCGCGGCGCTCGAAGAAGTCGATCGCCCCGAAACCGCTGTCCAGCCTGCGGGTGTCCACCAGGACGACCGCGCCGATCGCGCCGTGGGACAGCTCGTCCCACATGAACCAGAAGCGGTCCTGGCCCGGCGTGCCGAAGAGGTACAGCACGACCTCGGGGTTGATCGTGATGCGGCCGAAGTCCAGCGCGACCGTCGTCGTGTTCTTGCCCTCGACGCCGGCCAGGTCGTCGATCTCCGTGCCGGCCTCGGTGAGCAGCTCCTCCGTCCGCAGCGGCGTGATCTCGCTGACCGCGCCGACCAGCGTCGTCTTGCCGACGCCGAACCCGCCCGCCACCACGATCTTCACGGACGAGGGGACGAGCAGTTCTTCTCTCTGCTCAGATCGCACGGACACCATCAAGCACCTTCTGCAGTAGGTTCAGATCCGGCCCGGTCGCCAGCCGCGACGGATCGCTGGTGATGACATCGCCGCGCTGGATCAGGTCACTCAGCAACACCTTCGCAACGACGAGCGGCGCGTGCAGATACGCGGCGACCTCCGCCACGGACAGCGGGGTGCGGCACAGTCGGATGATCTCCTGGTGCTCCACGGAGAGCGAACTGGGGTCGGTCGACGTGCGGATCGACCGCACCTGGGTCGCGAGGTTCAGCCGGCCCCACGTGGGCCTGGTCCTGCCGCTCACCAGGGCGTAGGGACGGACCAGCGGGCCCGCCGCCTCGTCGTACCACCAGTCCGACGACCGGGAGCTCATGACAACCCGAGCGCGTTGGGGAGCCGCGGCGACGCGAGTGTTCGAGGCGCTGTCGACAGGTAGCTCCCCACGCGCTTCACGAGCATGTTCATCTCGTAGGCGATCATGCCCATGTCCGCGTCCTCGTCACCGACGACCGCGAGACAGGCACCCTGGCCCGCCGCGGTGACGAACAGGTGAGCGCGCTCCATCTCCACGATGGTCTGCCGGACCTGACCGCCGCCGAAGTGCCTTCCGGTGCCGCGGGCGAGGCTCTGGAACGCCGACGCCATCGCCGAGAGGTGGTCGGAGTCGTCCTTGGACAGTTCGGGAGAGCGAGCGAGCAGCAAACCGTCCGCGGAGAGCACCACAGCGTGCCTGGCACCGACCACTCTGGCGACGAGGTCGTCCAGCAACCAGTTGAGCTCGGGGTGCCCGCCGGTCAGGTCGTCGTCCACGTAATAGCCCTTTCGGTGTTCAGCGGTGTCATCACGGTTCGACGTCGTCATCGGCCCGGCGGGCATCACGCGTGCCCTGCTGGAAGGCCGACATGCCGTCGCGAGTGCGTTCCGCCCGTTCCTCCGTGTCGAACTCGGCGAAGTCGGGCGTGGGCCGGTGATCGTCGTTCGCCAGCTGGGGCACGAGGTGCTGCTGACGCCTGCGGCGGGGCAGCTCCGGCCGGGCGTCCTGACGCGCCGCGTCACCTTCCCGGTGGTCTTCTGCCGGCCACGGGCCCGCCGGGTGGTCGGCTGTGGGCAGCACGCCGCCGATGCTCCCGCTGTCGGGATCGCTGTCCCGGCGGGAGCTCCGGTCGTTTCCCACTCCTCCCCCTGCCCAGAACTCGTTCAGCTCGGAGCTGGGCCGCGCGTCGAGCACCACGTCCTCGGCGGCGTGCGGGAGGGCGGTCTGGGCGAGCGTCTGCTGCCGGAACGTCGGCTTGGGCATCTGCACGGGATCCGCGGCGTCCACCGCACCCGCCTCGCCGACGATCAGCTCGGACGGGACGAGCACCAGCGCGATCGTGCCGCCGGACGAGCAGTCGCGCAGCTCGACCCGGATGCCTCGGCGGGCGGCCAGCCGGGCGACGACGAACAGGCCGAGGCGGGACTCGCCGCGCAGCCGCATGGCCTCGAAGTCGGGCGGCGCGGCCAGCATCTGGTTGTGCAGCTCGCGGTCCTCCGCCTTGATGCCGAGACCGTGGTCCTCGATCTCGATCACGAGACCCTGCGGCACCTCGCTGCTGTGCACCTCGACCTGCGAGCGCGGAGAGGAGAACGACGTCGCGTTGTCGACGAGCTCGGCGATCAGGTGGATCACGTCCGCGACGGCGGCACCGGCGAGCGCCACCTCGGGCACGGGGTGCACCTTCACCCGCGCGTACTGCTCGGTCTCCGCGACGGCGGCGCGCACCACGTCGAGCATCCGGACCGGCTTGCGCCACTGCCGTCCCGGCTGCTCGCCGGTCAGGATGATCAGGTTCTCGGCGTTGCGCCGCGCGCGGGTGGCGAGGTGGTCGAGCTGGAAGAACGCGTCGAGGTGGTCGGGGTTCTCCTCCTCGCGCTCCAGCTTGTCGAGGATCTTCAGCTGGCGGTGCACGAGACCCTGGTTGCGGCGCGCGATGTCGAGGAAGACCCGGTTCACGCCTTCACGCGTCTGGCTCTCCTTCACCGCCGCGGCCACCGCGGTGTACTGCGCGGCGTTGAACGCGTCGGCCACCTGGCCGATCTCGTCGTTGCCGTAGTCCAGCGCGGGCACCTCGTGCGCCACGTCGACGTGCTTGCCGTCGCGCAGCCGCTCGACGATGTCCGGCAGCCGCTCGTGCGCGAGCTTGAGCGAGTCGCTCTTCAGGTTGTTCAGCCGGACGATCAACGCCTTGTTGACCAGGCGGCTGGAGATGCGGACGGCGACGAAGATTCCGATGATCACCGCGACCAGTGCGATGAGACTGCCGATCAGCACCGTGGTGAACTTGCTCTCGCCGTTGGACATCGCGATGTTCACGGCGCCGTTGGACTGCTCCTGCACCATCGTGGTCAGCTCGGCCGACACCGCGCGGCTCGCGGCCTCCCAGTCGGGCAGCCCGACCGACTGACCGATGGGCCGCTCCGCGTTCTGCAGCAGGCGGTTCTCCAGGGACACCAGCTGCTGCCACTGGGCGCTGCCGGTGACCGTCTTGTAGTGCTCACGCACGTTCGGCAGGGCGTAGGGCTCGATCGAGTTGAGCGAGGACCGGTACGCGCCGACGAGGTAGACGAACTCGCGGTGCTCCTCCGGCGTGAACTTCCCCGCCGCCAGCGCTCCGGCCGCGACCGAACCCGACCGCGACATCGAGTCGGCCGCCTGGAAGTACTGCACCGCGGCCAGCGCGCCCTGCACCGTCTCGGCGTCCGGCACGATGCGGGCCTGCGTGTTGAACAGCGCGGCACCCGCGTCGAGCACGCTGTTGTAGTAGCGGTAGATCTCGGCCTTGGACGCGGTGCCGGCCTCGAGCGCCGCCCGCTGCTGCGGCAGCTGGTCCAGCAGCCCGTTGAGCTTGCCGATCCCGTCGGCGACCTCCTGCGGCGCCTGGGAGGCGAGCTCGGTGAAGGCCGTCCTCATCGTGGCCAGGTCCTTGTCGGTCTCCTGCTGCTGCTTGATCAACGCGGACGTACCGGAGCCGGGCCGGCTCAGGCTCGTCATGCTGAGCTCGCGTTCCTTCTGCAGCGATGCGAACGACTGAACCGCCGGAATCGACGCGTCTTTCACACCGGAGGCGACCAGCTGAAGGTACAGCCCTTCGAACACCGTATAGGACGAGAACAGCGCCCACATGGCCAGAAGGACGATGCTGGGAACCACCACGACACCAGTGAGCCGAGAACGAATTGTCTTGTAATTCGTCTCAGGCACGGTCTTCAGCTTCACAACGCTCCACGACCACGCGAATTGGCGACGGAAAGATAGCATCGCGCGATCGAGACGATCAACAGCGATGATCTTGGGGGGCGCGTAGAGACTACTCAGTCCGATGACCATCGCAACACCCCCGCCCCTGGTTCCGGTCCTGGGCGGCGAAGCGTTGTTGTGGTGCGTGAACACGCTCTCGCAGGTAGATCGGTCACGGAAGGTCATTGCGGGCACGGGATGCCCAGCTGGGCTTTCTCCAACCGCACCCGACAAACGCACTGGTGATTGGCGCGAACTTGACAGAACGTGAGGAGTCTTCTAAGCGAGAACGGAGTGCGCCCCGTCGTCGCTTTCCGTCACCGTTTCTTATTCGTAAATTCGCGGCCGCGACTTGCGTGAGTCCTGCGACAGGCAGTGGGAGCGAGCCCTCCTCAGGAGGGCGCACCCGTCCAATCCCTGTTCACGGCGACTCCCCCCTTTACACGTGGCAGCAGGACCGGACCACTGGGCGAACCCAGTCCTGCTGCCACCCCCCAGAACCCGACCGTGACGCTGAGCGTCTCCGTCGTGCCACCAGCATCACGCCGCCAGGAGCGGAACGGCAGGGGTCTCCCGTCTCCCGGTGGCGAAGGCGACGGGAGACGCCTGGGAATCGGATCGGCGGCCGATCACACTCGGTCCGTGCGGCCAGAGGTCAGCCCTCGCCGCTCCGGGGCTGGGCCCACGACCAGGGGCTCAGTAGTCTGCAACGGTCGATTCACCGGCCGCGGGCACGCGCTGCGCTCCGGTGGCGGATGGGGGCGGGGGCTCATGGCTGAGCAGTCGGATGTCTTTGGGGTGGAACTGCGGCGCCTGCGCACCGCGGCGGGCCTGTCGCTGGCGACGCTGGCGCAGCAGGTCCACTACAGCAAGGGCTATCTGGGCAAGATCGAAACTGGCATCAAGCAACCAGGTGTTGATCTGGCCCGGCGCTGCGACGCGGTTCTCGGAGCCGGTGGACGTCTGGCCTCGCTGGTGGACCAGCCCGCTCCCGCGAGCCCGCCGGCAGCCGTCGCGGCCGACGGCGACGGCGAAGTGTGGGTGATGAGCATGGCTCCGGACGGATCGAGCTGGATGGTTCCGATGCCTCGGCGTGAGGCGATCGCGACGGGCGCGGCCTCGCTGCTCGGGCTGACGCTCGGGGCACCGCGCAGCGCCTCGGCGGCCGCGGCGCACGACGGCACGCTGATGGCGTTCCGCTCGTTGTTCGCCCAGGTCAGGCAGCTGGGGCAGACGACGAGTCCCAGCGTGGTGCTGCCGATGGTGACCGTCCACACCCACACCCTGCGCGGCATGGCGAACGGGGCGCCCTCCCCGGTCCGCGAGCAGCTGCTCGGGCTGGCCGCGCGCTACAGCGAGTACGCGGGGTGGATGGCGCAGGAGGCCGGTGACGACAGGGCCGCGATGTGGTGGACCCGCAACGCGGTGGAGATGGGCGCCGCGGCCGGCGACACCGAGCTCGCCACGTACTCGCTGATCAGGCAGGCGCTGATCACGCTCTACCGCGACGACGCCGTGGGCACGATCGACCTGGCCCAGCAGGCGCAGGCGGCACCGGGCACATCGCCGCGGGTCCAGGGGCTCGCCGCGTTGCGCGAGGCGCAGGGCCACGCGCTGGCGTGCGACTACGACAACTGCCAGCGGGCACTCGACCGCGCCGCCGCACTGCTCGACGAGGCGGACACGTCGAGCGGCATGGTGATCGGCTCCGCCTCGGTGAGCGGGGCCGACCTGAACAGTCTCGTCGCGGCCTGGTGCCTGCACGACCTCGGCCAGTCGCGCCAGGCGGCGGATGTGCTGGACCGGCAGCTCGCCCTCGTGCCGGAGACCGCCCACCGCACCCACGCCCGCTTCGGCGCCCGCCGCGCCCTCGCCTACGCCGCGGCGGGCGACATCGACCACGCGAGCGCACTGACCGCGAAGGTCCTCGACGCCGCCGACCTGGTCGACTCGGCCACCGTCCGGCAGGACCTGAAACGCCTGGCCCGCCTGCTCGGCCGCGAACGCGATCACGCCGCCGTCCGCGACGTCCACCCCCGCCTGAACGCCGCCCTCCGCAGCCCTGTTCTCTGAACGACGGACCGATCACTGATGTATGCACGATGGGGGCGATGAGGTGTCCGATGCCGCGATCTTCCAGCGCAGGTTCGAGGCGCTGGCGGCGAACGTCGAGGACTTCATCCGAGGCAAGCCCGAGGTGGTCCGGCTGGCGCTGGTGTGCCTGCTGGCCGAGGGACACCTGCTGATCGAGGACGTGCCGGGCGTGGCGAAGACGTCGCTGGCCAAGGCGATCGCCCGCTCGGTGGCGGGTGCGGAGGTGAAGCGCATCCAGTTCACCCCCGACCTGCTGCCCTCCGACGTCACCGGCGTGCAGGTCTACGACCAGGGCCGCTCGCGCTTCGAGTTCCGGCAGGGCCCGGTCTTCACGAACATCCTGCTGGGCGACGAGATCAACCGCGCCTCGCCGAAGACCCAGTCGGCCCTGCTCGAGGTCATGGCGGAAGGCCAGGTCACGGTCGACGGCCGCCCGATGGCGGTGCCCTACCCGTTCCTCTGCATCGCCACCCAGAACCCGGTGGAGCACCAGGGCACCTACGCCCTCCCGGAAGCCCAGATGGACCGGTTCATGATGCGCGTCAGCATCGGCTACCCGGAGGACCTGGCCGACGAGGTGAGCATCCTCGCCTACGGGGTGACGCGCCGCCGTCCGGAAGAACTGAAGTCCGTCATGGAGCTCGACGACCTCCGCCTGATGATCCGGGCCGTCCGCGACCAGCGCGTCGCCGACAACCTCCGCGAGTACGTGGCCCGCCTGATCCGCGCCACGAGGGTGCATCCCGACGTCGAACTGGGCGTGAGCCCGCGCGGCGGCATCGCCCTGGTGACCGCCTCCCAGGCCTACGCCCTGGCCGCCGGCCGCCCCTACGTCACCGCCGACGACGTCAAGGCCGTGGCCGTCCCGGTGCTCAACCACCGCCTGCTGCTCACCCCGGAAGCGCGCATCCAGCAACGCACCACCGAGTCGGTGCTCAACGACGTCCTGGCCGGCGCGCCGGTCCCGGCAGGCCGGTGAGCGCTGTGCTGACCAGATCCGGGGCCTGGACGGCGGCTGCCGCCGTGGGCCTGGTCGCCCTCGGTACGTGGACCGACTACCCGGAACTGGTGACGCTCGGCCTCGCCGCGGCGGGTGCCCTGCTGGTGGCCGCCGCCTGGCTGGTGGCGACACCCCGGCTGACGGTGGTGCGGGAGGTCCGGCCGAGACGCGTGTTCGAGGGCGGCGCCGCCCAGGGCACGCTGACCGTGACGAACGTGGGCAGGCGCGGCAGCCCTCCGCTGCTGGTCAGCGAGACGATCGGCGGACACCGCACCACCGTCGCGGTGCCCGCGCTGACGGCCGGCCACAGCTGCACGGTCTCCTATCCGCTACCGGTGGCACGGCGCGGCCGCTACGTGATCCCACCGGTCGCGCTCGGCCACTCCGACCCGTTGCGGCTGCTGCACCGCGGCCGCGCGTGCGGGGGTGAGCTGGTCGTGCACGTCTACCCGCGCGTGCACCTCCTGGCCACGATCACCGCCGGCGGGCCGCAGGACACGGACGGCCAGACGACCGGCAACGCTCCGCTGGGCGGCGCGGCGTTCCACAGCCTGCGGGAGTACACGCCGGGCGACGACTGGCGACGCATCCATTGGGGCGCAACGGCTCGCACCGGCACGGTGATGACCCGTCACGTGGTGGTGCCCGACGAGCCGCGCCAGCTGGTCGTGCTGGACACCAGCTCCGCGTCCTACCACGGTTCGCTGTTCGAGGACGCCGTCCGCGTCGCCGCGTCGTTCTGCGTGGCGGCCGAGCGATCCGGGCTGCCGCTTCAGCTGCGCACCACCGGTGCGGCCGAGAGGGAGTCGAGCGGTACCGCGCTGGAGTTTCTGTCCACTGTGGAGCCGGACAGCGCCGATCGGGGACTCGCGGCTCTGTCCGGCCTGGTGCGGGACGTCGTCTCCGACACGCAGGGCGTCGCACTCGTCATCGTCACCGGCCGCTTGGACGCCGACGCCACGCAGCTGCTGATGTTGCTGCGCCACAGGTTCCTCTCGGTCAGCCTCGCGCAGCTGGTCTCGCCGGACTCCGCCCTCCCGCCGCGGCCGCGCGGTGTGCTCGCGGTCGCCGCGCCGAGCAGCGAACGGTTCGCCGCCGGCTGGAACCGGCTGGTGCTGCGATGAACTGGCGGAGGTTCGCACGGAGTGGCCCGGTCGCCGAGGTGGTGCTCGCGATGGTGGCGTCGGCCGCCGGAGCGCTGGTGTACCAAGGCTTCTTCGTCACCGACGAGCACCTCCTCGTGCTCACGCTCGCGTGCCTCGCCGGCGGTGTGGCGGCCACGCTGGGCCACCGGCGGGCGTGGGTCACACCGGTGCCGGCGGTCGCGGGACTCGGCCTGGTCCTGGTCTACGGCGTGTTCGGCGGCGACAGCTCGGCCGTCCTCGACGGCGTGCGCGGCAGCTGGCACCGCCTGCTCACCGTGACCGTGCCCGCTGACACGTGGGGCGAACTGCTGGCGGCACCGACGCTGGTGGCGTGGGCGGCGGCGTTCTCGTCGGTCCTGCTCGTCCTGCGGACGCGGAGCGCGCTGGCGCCACTCCTGCCGCCTCTGGCGGGCTTCCTGTTCGCTCTCTTCGTCGTCGGCAACCAGACAGGCGGGCACCCGTTCGCCACCGTCGTGTTCCTGGTCGCCGCGCTGATCCTGACCGCGATCCGCACCCACCGCGGCACCGGAGACGGCGCCGTGCGCCTCGAACGCCGGTCGTCCAGAACGGTCGCCGCGTTCGTGGCCGCGGGCTCGATGGTCGCCGCCAGCACGGTGTTCGGCGTGGCGGGCGGACAGATGCTGCCCCTGGCGTCCGGCGAGCACCGGTTCGATCCGCGTGACCTGCTCGCACCGCCGGTCGTGCACGCCGACGCCCTCACCCCGCTGGCGCAGCTGAAGAAACAGCTCAACGAGAACCCGCCCCGCCCGTTGTTCACCGTGCGGACGACCCCCCAGTCCGCCACGCAGATCGACCGGGTGCGCACCGCCGCGCTGGACGCGTTCGACGGCACCACCTGGACTTCGACCGACACCTATCGCGTGGCCGGGAGCCGCCTCTCCGTCGATCCCGCGCTGGTGCGCCGCAGGCCCGTGACGGCGCGCATCGAGCTGCAGGAGCTCTCCGGCCCGTACCTGCCGGTCATCGGCTGGCCATCCCGGTTGCACGTGCCCGGCGAGACCAGGGGCCGGTTCGGGTTCGACCCGGACTCGGGCGTGGTGGTGAGCACCGGCCACACCTCGGCGGGGTTCAGCTACGAGGTCACGGGCGAGGTCCATTCGTGGGACACCGACCTGGCAACGGCCGCGACGACGGCGACCCGCTCGTCACCGCTTCCTCCCGGTGTCCCGGAAGCCCTGCGCACGCTGGCCGCCACGGCTGTGCAATGGCACGACAGCAGGCTCGCGCGCAACCGGCTCGACGCCCTGGAACAAGAGCTGCGGAGCAAGCCCTACCTGATGAATCGGCCACCGGGGCATTCCTACGCCGCCATCGCCCGCGCGCTGGCCGAAGGGGACGCGGGCGGCGGGTACGCGGAGCAGTACGCCGCGGCGTTCACGGTGATCGCCAGGATGTGGGGGTATCCGGCCAGGGTCGCGGTCGGATACCGCTTGCGCCCCGCCCGGAACGGGGTCTTCCAGGTCACCACCGCCGACGCCCACGCATGGTCCGAGGTGCACTTCGCCGGGTACGGCTGGATCGCGTACGAACCCAGCTCCCTCGACGACACGAGCACGGGGAACCCGCCGTCGGAGGCGCCCAGGGTGGTCCCGCCACCGCAACTCTCGCCGTCGCCCACCACGCCGTCGCCCGCACCGCAGGCGGAGGCGCAGCCCGCCGATGCGCCGGACGACCGCAGGTTCCGCTGGGACAACGTCCTGAACGGGACCTTCGTGCTGGTGCCGTCGGCGGTTCTGCTGGTGCTGCTCACGGGTGGACTCGTGGTGCTCGGCAAAGCCCGTCGCCGCAGACAGCGGCGCCGCGCTCCCGACCACGCGGTACGGGTGATCGGCGCGTGGCACGAACAGCTCGACCGGCTGACCGAACGAGGCATCTCACCGCCGGTCTCGCTCACGTTCCACGAGGTGGCTCAGCACGTGCGCGACAGGCTCGGCAGCGCGGCGAACCCGATCTCCGCGACCGCGGAACTGGCGACCAAGGCGATCTACGCGCCGGAACAACTCGACCGGCCGGACGCCGACCAGGCCTGGGAACTGGTGGAACGACTGAACGCCGAGCTCTACCCGGGACGCATGTCCGCGGCACGCCTTCGCGCCGCACTGGACCCACGTCCGCTGTGGACTTCGTGGATGGTCACGCGACGCAGGCGACAGGCAGGCGAAAGCCTGGAAATGGGGCGATACAGATGAAATCGAGAGACATCGGAGTCGCGCTCGCCTCCGTCGCCGTGATCGCGGCGGCTGTTCTGGTGGCAGGGCCGGGTTACGAGACCTCACAGGCGCGGATGTACTCCGGCGCGGCCTGGCTGCCGTCCGGCCAAGTCGGCGAGGTGACGCTGGTGAACGGCGCTTCCGCCGAGGTGACGGCCCGCGTGCCGGTCGCAGGCGCGGGCGCGGTGCTGAACGTGGCCCAGCAGGCCGGCGCCGCCTTCGTCCTGAACGAGCAGACCGGTGGGTTGAGCCGCATCGACACCGCCACCGAACGGCCCACCGCACCGGTGCCGGTTCTCCCCGCGAGCGACGGGCTGGTCGTGCTGCCAGCTCCGGACACGCTGCACGTGGTCGATGTCCGCAGTGGAATGACTGCCTCCGTCGACCCGGCGACGCTGACGCCACGAGGAGAACCGCGGCGGCTGGCGGAGGCGATCAGGCCGGGCAACGTCGGTGTCGACGAGAACGGGCGGTTGTGGGCGATCGACGACACGACCGGTGACCTGGTCTGGCTCAGCGACGGGCAACGACGGACCCGTTCCGCCGCAACGAAGAACGGTCACCTGACGATCACCGACGGCCGGCCTGCGCTGGTGGACCCGGAGCGAGGCGCAGCCGAGTTGCTCGACCCCGAGACCGGTGAGGTGGCGAAGTCGGTACGGCTTGACGCGCGTGTTGACGACACGGCGGTGATCGGAGGTTCCACCGGCCAGGCGCGAGTGCTCATCGCGACCGGCAGCCGGGGCCAGCTGGTCTCGTGCGCGTTCGACACCGGCTGCACCGAGCCCGTGCCGGTCAGCTCCGCGGGCGCGGAGCTCGGGACGCCGATCGAGGTCGGCAACGACGTCGTGGTTCCCAACCACTCCACCGGGCAGGCGACGATCGTCGATGTCACCACCTCCCGGGTGGTCGCCCAGCGCCAGCTGTTCGACAAGCCGACCCGGTTCGAGCTGGTCGCCAGGGACGGCATCCTGTTCTTCAACGACCCGAACGGCGACAAGGCCGGGGTGCTGGACCTGGCGGGCGACGTCCGGACGATCACCAAGTACACGGACGGCCCCACCACGGACGAGGCCCCGCCCGCACCGGATCCGCGGGCGCAGGCGACGAAGATCGACCACCGGGCGCAGCAACCGGGCCTGGGACTCCCCGTCCGGGCGAGCTCGACGCCGCGGGCGAACCCACCACCGCGGGCACCGGAGATCATCCCGTCCATCGTGGTCCGGCCGGGCAATCGCGGTGTGGTCGGAGACGAGTTCGAACTGACTCTGCTGCTCCGGCCCGCTGCCACCGCCACCACCCGCTGGTCGTTCGGCGACGGAACGGAGGCTGCGGGCGCCACCGTCCACCACCGCTGGCACCAACCGGGCAGCTTCACCGTCCGTGCCACCGCAACCCTCGGCGAGGGGCGCACAGCGGAGTCGGAGACGGTGGTGACCGTGGTTCCGGCAGAGGCGCCGCCGGGCATCAGCCGGATCGACTTCCGGCGGCCACGGCCGGTGGTCGGCGAGTCGGTGCACTTCAGCGCGGACACCACGGGGCGAGCCGACCGCTGGCGGTGGACCGTGACCAGACCCGGCACGACCACGCCCGTGGTCACCGCGGACACAACCGAGTTCGACCACAGGTTCGCCGCGCCGGGTGTCTACACCGTCTCGCTCACCGTCACGAGCGGCACGCGGACCGCGCAGTCGTCCCGGCAGCTCAAGGTTTCCCGGGGCGCGGTCAAGGCCTGGGGCTCCAACCTCGCGGGCCAGACGGATGTTCCGCTCGCGGCGTCGAGTGGCGTGGTCGCGATCGATGCCGGGGCCGACCACAGTCTGGCGTTGAAGGCGGACGGCTCCGTCATCGCCTGGGGCGAGGGCGGACTGGGGCAGACAGACGTGCCGCTGGCTGCGACCAGCGGAGTGATCGCCATCGCCGCCGGCGCCAGCCACAATCTGGCGTTGAAGGCGAACGGCTCCGTCATCGCCTGGGGCGACGACCAGTACGGCCAGTCGACCGTTCCGCCTCAGGCCATGCACGACGTGGTCGCGATCGCCGCCGGCGGCGGCCACAGCGTGGCGTTGAAAGCGGATGGCTCCGTCCTCGCCTGGGGCGACAACTTCGTCGGCCAGCTGGCCGTTCCGCAGGAGGCCCTGAGCGGCGTCACCGCGATCGCCGCGGGCGGCAGCCACAGCCTGGCGCTGAAGAGGGACGGCTCCGTCCTCGCCTGGGGCAGCAACTTCGCCGGTCAGTCGACCGTTCCGCAGGAGGCCCTGACCGGCGTCACCGCGATCGCCGCCGGCACCGGCCACAGCCTGGCGCTGAAGCCGGGTGGCTCCGTGATCTCCTGGGGCCGGCCCGGATGGCCTGCCATGGCGGAACAGCCGGAGGCCGGCCGCGGAGCGGTCGACCTGTCTGGGGGTGTCCAGCACTCCCTGGCGACGATGGCGGACGACGAGCAGGAAGTACCGCCCGCAGCCCGGACCGGCGTCATCTCGTTCTCCACCAACTTCGTGCACAGCCTCGCTGTGAAGACGGACGGCTCCGTGGTCGGCTGGGGCAGCAACGTGGACGGAGAGGCGTCGCCACCACCCCAGTACAACCGCGGCGTGCTGGCCGTCGCCGCCGGCTGGCACTTCAGCCTGGTCGTGGTGGAAGGCCTCGACTGACGGAGCTACGAGTAGCGGGCACGGGTGGCCTGGCGCAGCTCGCGCCAGGCCACCGCGACCCGCTCCGGGTCACCGCCGAACGCCCCGGCCCGCAGCAGTGCGGAGTCCGCGTTGAGGCGGGCGATGTTGCGTTCGTAGATGACGTCGTCGACCCGGTCGAGGCGCACGGCGAACTCGCCGAGCGAGGAGAACGCCCCGTCGTGCAGCTCCAGCAGGCTGCGCAGGAACTCGTAGTCCGCGAACGCCCATTCGAACGCGCTGCCGTCGACGACGTTGAAGAACACCCGGCTCAGCACCTGCCGCAGCTGCACGCTCAACGCCTGATGCGGCGGTGTGCCACCCCACGCGGGCAGCGCCGCAGCGTGCCGCGGGTCGACCACGTTGCGCAACGCGAGGAGGCGCAGCACCGGCGTGGACCGGCCGTCGGCGCCGATGACCGAGGTCTGGCAGAGCAGCCGGTGGACGAGGTCCTCCCGGCCCGCCTCCACCGCGGCCACGCCGATCACGTAGACCAGCAGCAACGCAGGGTAGGCCACGGCGTTGACCCACACGTCCTGTGCGCCGCGGTGCTGCGGCGAAGGGCGCAGGAAGCGTTCGGCCAGCATGATCCACAGGTCGTCGTGCCGCCGGTCGCCGGAGCGCACGCCGATGGCCACCAGCCGCAGCAGTGGTGCCAGGTCGTGCTCGTAGCCGGTGAGCCGTTTCTCCAGCTCCGCGGGAAGTTCGCGGTCGTCGAGGTGACCGGAGGTGGGGTAGCGCGCCTCCGTCAGCAGGTCGAGCACCGCCGCTGCCGCCGCCTGCACACGTTCGCTCACCGACTGGCCCACGGGCTCGGTCAGGGCACGCCGGAACTCGGTGACGGTGCTGCGCAGCTCGCCCTCGGCCGGCCGGTGCTCCCGCGCCACCGCCGGCGCCGCCTTCGCCGTGACCAGTTCCGGTACCAGCTCGACCAGCTCGTCCACCAGGCGCGGGAGGTCGAGATCGTCGCTGCGGTGGTGGATGCGCAGGTACTGGCAGCGCGCCAGGCGCTTCAGCGCGTCCGGCAGGTCGGCTTCGGTGAGCGGGTCGATGCCGTCCATCAGCACGGGGATGACGCGCAGCCCGTACTGGAAGGCCTCGGTGATCTCGCGACGCACCCAGTCGTCGGCCTTGTCGAGTCTTCGGACGCCCTCGCGATCCACGGCGCCGACCCAGCGGGGGCCGATGAGCGCCAGCAGCACCTCGCACCGGCGCAGCCCGCTCAGGATCTCGCGGGAGAAGTCCTCGCCGAGGCGGATCGACTGGCTCGCGTAGAACACCTGGTCAGCACCGAAGCGCGCGCTCAACTCCCGCTTCACCAGGGCAGCAGCCCATTCACCGTCTCCGGTGCGGTAGTTGACGAACACGCCAGGCATTGCCCAAACCCTCTCATGGGGAGCTCTGGCGTGGAGATTACTGATCGCCGGTCAGCTGGTCCGGTGGACCTCGGTGATCTCGCGGCTCTCCTCGGCCAGCGCCTTCTCCGCGAACATGGTCGGCGCGCGCCAGTGCTCGTTGCGGACGGTGAGCTCGCCGGTCTTGTGGTCGCGGCCGGAGTCGATGTTGGAGTGGAGGATGCCGGTGCCGCCGAAACCGACCCACCACACACGGGCCTCCGACACGGTGGAAGATGACGAGGTGAGCGTGCCCAGGCGAGGCCGGCCCACCGGTCCCACCGGGCCGGTGATCGGCCGTGCGCTCCAGCTGCTCGGCGCGTTCGACGCGGAGCACCGCGAGCTGACGCTGAGTGAGCTCGCCCGGCGGGCGGGCATGCCGTTGTCGACCGCGCATCGGCTGATGCACGAGCTCTGCGAGTGGGGTGCCGTCGAACGCGGTGGCGATGGGCTGTACCGGATCGGCCTGCGGTTGTGGGAGCTCGGCTCGCTCGCACCGCGTGGTCCCGGCCTGCGTGAGACCGCGCTGCCGTTCCTGGAGGACCTCTCCCTGATCACCAGGGAGAACGTGCAGCTCGCGGTCAGGGAGGGCACCGAGGTCGTCTTCGTCGAGCGGATCGCCGGATCCGGCGCGGTGCCGGTGCTCACCCGCGTCGGCGGCCGGTTCGCGCTCACCGCCACCGGTGTCGGCCTGGTCCTGCTCGCGCACGCGCCCGTCGAGGTGCAGGAAGAGGTGCTGGGCGGTTCGATCGACCGGTACACCGAACGGACCGTCACCGATCCCGCACAGCTGCGCCGGATGCTCGCCGCCGTGCGGTCGAACGGCTTTTCGATCAGCGACCGGCAGGTCACGATGGACGCGCTGTCGGTCGGCGCGCCGATCCACGACCGGCGCGGCCAGGTCGTCGCCGCGGTGTCGAGCTGCTCGTCGACAACCTGCTGGACCTCTCGCACGAGACGTACCTGCACGGCGGTTACATCGGCACGCCGGAGGTCGCCTCCACCCCGATCACGACGGAGGTCGACGAGGACGCGGGCATCGTCTACGTCTCGCGGCACATGGACGACGCGGAGTGCCCGCCGTTCTACTCGAAGTCGACCGGCCTGCAGGGCAGGATCGCGCGCTGGCAGGACATCGAGTACACGCCGCCGTGCCTGTACAAGCTGCACAGCCGCATCGCGCCGGTCGGGTCCGTGCCCAACCCGGACGGAACCGACCCGGACGCGTTCCACGTCGAGGTCGTGTACGCGATCACGCCGGAGACCGAGACCTCGACGCACGACTTCTGGGCCGTGGCAAGGGATTTCGCGCTCGGCGACGCGGAGGTCTCCGCGTTCCTCGCGGAGAACAACCGCACTGTCGTGATGCAGGACGTCGTGGCGCTGAACGTGCTGGAGAAGGTCATCGCCAACGAACCGGAGGGCTACCAGGAACTGTCGATCAACATCGACACCGGCGGGCTCGCCGCGCGGCGGATGCTCAAGCGCCTGGTCGAGAAGTCGTGAACGCGCTCACCGGCAACCGCGTGTTCCGCATCCACTGGGTGCTGGGCACCGACCGGCTCCGGGCGGTGTGCCACTGCCAGGCGGAGCGAGAGTTCGAGGATCCGGTCGAGCTGTGGGAATGGCTGCTCGACCACCCCGTGGGACACACGCCATGAAACTGTTGCTGGAGAACAAGGAACCGATCGCCGACGGCGTGGTGCTGCTGACGCTGCGGCATCCGGACGGCGACCCGCTGCCGGCCTGGGCACCGGGCGCCCACGTGGACCTGGTGCTCGCCGACGGCCTGGTCCGCCAGTACTCGTTGTGCGGGGATCCGTCCGACACCTCGGTCATGAAGGTCGCCGTCCTGCGTGAGCTCGACGGGCGCGGTGGCTCGCGGCACGTGCACGACGTTCTCACCGCGGGCCAGCTGATCGAGGTGGGCGGGCCGCGCAACCACTTCGAGCTCGTCGAGGCGAAGCGCTACCTGTTCATCGCGGGCGGCATCGGCATCACGCCGATCCTGCCGATGATCGCGCGGGTGGAGGCGGCCGGTCACGACTGGCGGCTGGTCTACGGCGGCAGGACGCGGTCGTCCATGGCGTTCCGCGACGAGCTGGAACGCCACGGCTGTGCCGAGATCCACCCTCAGGACGAGCACGGCCTGCTGGACCTGGAGTCGTTGCTCGGCCGGCCGGAGGAAGGCACCGCGGTGTACTGCTGCGGCCCGGAACCCCTGCTGGCCGCCGTGGAGGAGCACTGCGCGGAGTGGCCCGACGGGACCCTCCACATCGAACGGTTCGCGCCGAAACCCGATGCGGCACAAGGGCCTCGGCACGAGTTCGAGATCGAGCTGGCACAAACCGGAACCGTGCTGCGGGTGCCGGCCGACCGGTCAGTGCTCGAGGTCGTCGAGCAGGCGGGCGTGTCCGTGCTGTCGTCCTGCCAGGAGGGCACCTGCGGCACCTGCGAGACGATCGTGCTCGGCGGCGAGCCCGATCACCGCGACTCCGTTCTCACCGCGGAGGAACAGGAGTGCGGCGACGCGATGATGATCTGCGTGTCCCGGTCGCGCTCACCGCGCCTGGTGCTCGATCTCTGAGCACGGCACGGCCGCGCACGAGAAACACTTGACAGTTCAACAAAGCCGACCCATGCTGTCTATATCAGGATTCCTTATATTCGTGATCCTGATACCAGCGCTCGACGAGGAGCAGAACCATGCGTGGTCACTAGGAGCCGGAGAGAGCGGCGCGGCACCTGTTGAGCAGGTCGTGCAGCGCGGTTCGCTCGTCCTTGTTGAGCCTGCTCACCATCCGTTCCTCGATCGCCGCGACCTCGGCGGCGTGCTCGTCCAGGAACGCCCTGCCCTTGTCCGTGAGGCTGATCAGCAACCTCCTGCCGTGCGCGGGGTCCTGCTCGCGGACGATCAGCTCACGCCGCTCCAGTGCGGCGACCATGTCGGTCATCGTCTGCGCGGTCACGAACGAGTGGCGCGCCAGTTCCGCTGACGTGAGGCCGTCACGGCCGGCCAGCACCGTCAGCGCGGTGTACTGCAGGGTCGTCACGCCGGCGGGACGCAGCACCTCGTCCATGAGGGCGCGCACCGCGAGTTCCACCTGCTTCACCTCGTACATCAGCGACGGTCGCAAGCGCCTCACCTTCCCCATCTGCACTCCCCTCTCCCCTCGAAGCCTGTCACAGGAAGGCAAACCCACCATGACCACACTGGACGACCGGCCGGCCGCAACGCTGCTCCGCCCCGACGTCAAGCCTGGCAGGTTGTTCATCGGGGGGCAGTGGCAGGAGGCAGCGGAAGGCGGCCGGATCAACGTCGCCGACCCCTCCACGGGTTCCGTCGTGACGTCCGTCGCCAGGGCGGGGACGGCGGACGTGAACGACGCGGTGGACGCGGCCCGCGCGGCGTTCGACGGCTGGGCGGCTACACCCGGCAGACACCGCGCCCGGATCCTGCACCGCGTCGCCGACGTCATCCGGGCCAGGGCGGACGAGCTGGTGGCGGTGGAGAGCCTCGACGTCGGCAAGCCGGTCGCGCTGTGCCGCCCCGTCGACGTGGAGACGACCGCCGAGCAGTACGAGTACTACGCGGCGCTGGCGCAGAGCATCGACGGCGCGACGCGGCAGATCCCCATTCCCGCGCACGCCTACACCCGCCGCGAGCCGGTCGGCGTGGTCGCGGCGATCACGCCGTTCAACTTCCCGCTGATCCTGTCGAGCTCGAAGATCGCCCCCGCCCTCGCGGCCGGCTGCACCGTCGTGCACAAGCCGGCCGAGGACACCCCGCTCAGCGCGTTGCTGATGGCCGAGATCCTCGCCGAGGCCGGCGTGCCGGCGGGCGTGGTCAACGTGGTGACCGGCTACGGCGCCGAGATCGGCGAGCACCTGCTGCGCCATCCCGGCATCGACAAGGTGGCCTTCACCGGGTCGACGGCCGTCGGCAGGCACGCGGCGAGCGTGGCGGGCGCACAGCTCAAGCCGATGACGATGGAGCTGGGCGGCAACGCGGCGCACATCATCTTCGAAGACGCCGACCTGGACAAGGCGATCGGCGCGGCCATCAAGGGCTTCGTGTTCAACACGGGCCAGTTCTGCATGGGCGGCCCCAGGTTGCTGGTCGCGTCACCGTTGTACGACGCCGTCGTCGGCGCGCTCGCCGGCGCCGTGCCGCACGTCCCGCTCGGCGACCCGTTCGACCCGGCAACCGTGATCGGCCCGATGGCCGGCGAACGCCATCTGTCCAAAGTGGAACGCTATGTGGCGCAGGCGAAGGAGGCCGGCGGCCGGATCGTCACGGGCGGGCAGCGGGCGGACCGGCCCGGCTTCTTCTTCGAGCCGACGGTGATCGCGGACCTGCCGGACACCTCCCCCGTCGTGCAGGAGGAGATCTTCGGCCCGGTGCTGACCGTGCAGCGGTTCGACACCGAGGACGAGGCGATCGCCATGGCCAACGGCACCTCCTACGGCCTCGCAGCTGGTTTGCAGACCGAGAACCTCGCCCGCGCGCACCGCGTGGCCGCCCGGCTGCAGGCGGGCATCGTCTGGGTCAACGACTGGGCGATGCTCGACCCCGCGATCCCGTTCGGCGGCGTCAAGGACTCCGGGTACGGCCGGGAGTACGGCCCGGAAGCGCTCGCCTCCTACACCAGGACCAAGTCCGTCGTCATCTCGCTCGCCTGACCCCGCAGGAGAAACCCATGCCCACAACAACGACAGCGGCCGTGGTCGAGGCCGCCGGTTCCGGGTTCACGCTCGCCGAGGTGACGCTGGACGACCTGCGCCCCGACGAGGTGCGCGTCCGCGTCGTCGCCACCGGCATCTGCCACACCGACCTCGGCGTGGCGGGCGGCCACCTGCCGTTCCCGCTGCCCGGCGTGCTCGGCCACGAGGGCGCTGGTGTCGTCGAGGAGGTCGGCTCCGCGGTCACCAGGGTCGCCGCGGGTGACCACGTCCTGCTGAGCTACACCTCCTGCGGCCGTTGCCAGAACTGCCGCGCAGGGCATCCCGCCTACTGCGACACCTGGCTGCCGTCGAACCTCATCGGCGGCGAACGGGCCGACGGGACGTCGCCGATCTCCCGCGGCGGCGTCCCGCTCGGCGGTCACTTCTTCGGGCAGTCGAGCTTCGCCCACCACGCCGTCGTCGACGAGCGCAGCCTGGTCAAGGTCGCCGCCGACGCGCCGCTCGACCTGCTCGCGCCACTCGGGTGCGGGGTCATGACCGGTGCCGGCGCGGTCTGGAACGTGCTGGCGCCGCGGCCCGGCGCCACGCTGCTCGTCACCGGAGCGGGGGCGGTCGGCCTCTCGGCGGTCATGGCGGCACGGCTCACGCCCGCGACCCGGATCATCGCGGCGGACCGCGTGCCGCGGCGGCTGGAGCTGGCGGCCGAGCTCGGCGCCACCGACACCGTCGACACCACCCACCAGGACCTGGGCGAGGCGGTCGCGAAGCTCACGTCCGGCCGCGGCGTCGACGGCGTCGTGGAGACCACGGGCAACGCCGGCGTGCTCGGCACGGCGATCTCCTCGCTCGCGAGCCGGGGCACCGCGGTGATCGTCGGCGCGCCCGCGTTCGGCACGCAGGTGCCGTTCGACGTGAACTTCATGCTGCCCGGCCGCCGCGTCACCGGGCTCACCATGGGCGACGCCGAGACGCAGTCGCTGATCCCCGCGCTCGTCGAGCACGTCACCACCGGCCGCCTGCCGATCGACCGGCTCATCACCCACTACGCGTTCGACGAGATCGGGCAGGCTGTCGACGACGTGCTGACGGGCACGACGATCAAGCCAGTGCTGCGGCTGGGGTGAGGCGGCGATGATCGGACCGGCCAACCCCGGCGTCGGCAGCTGGCCGGCCCGGCGTGCGCGCATCTCCCCGCACCGCACCGCGCTCGTGCAGGCGAACCGGACGCTGACCTACGCCGAGCTCGCGCACCGCGTCGACCGGCTGGCGGCCGTGCTGACCGGACTCGGTGTGCGGCGCGGCGACCGGGTCGCCTACCTCGGGGTCAACGACGTCAGCGTGTTCGAGACGCTGTTCGCGACCGCGCTGTGCGGGGCGATCTTCGTGCCGCTGAACTACCGGCTGTCCGGCGCGGAGATCGGTTACATGCTCGCCGACTGCGGCGCCTCCCTGCTCGTGCACAGCGCGGACGCCGACGAGCTCGTCGCGTCGTCCGGACCGCTGCCGCGCGTGCTGCGAACCGCCGACCTCGACGCGGAGACAGCCGGTGAGCCGCCCTCGGCGGAGGTGACGCTCGACGACCCGTGCCTGCTGCTCTACACCTCCGGCACGACCGGCAAACCGAAGGCGGCCGTGCTGACGCACGGCAACCTGACCTGGAACACGGTCAACCAGCTCGCTCACTTCGACGTCCTCAGCACCGATCGCGCGCTGTGCATCGCACCGCTGTTCCACTGCGTCGGCCTCGGCCAGATCACCCTGCCGACGCTCTTCAAGGGCGGCAGCGTCGAACCAGTCGCCAGGTTCGACCCGGGCGTGATCCTCGCGCGCATCTCCGAAGCACGGATCACCGGTTTTTCCGCCGTACCAACGATGTTGCAGATGATGTGCCAGGACCCGGCCTGGGACACCACCGACCTCAGCTCGCTCACCTGCGTGCTCTACGGCGGCTCACCGGTGCAGGAACGCGTCGCGCGGGCGTGGCTCGACCGCGGCGTCCGGCTGCTGCAGGGCTACGGCATGACCGAGGCCTCCCCCGGCGTGTCGATGGGCACCCACGAGGGCACCCCGGCCCACCCCGTCTCGGCCGGTGTCCCGCACTTCTTCACCGACGTCGCCGCACTCGGCCTGGACGAGCGCGTCGCACCGCTCGGCACGCAGCCAGCCGAGCTGCTCGTCCGCGGCCCCAACGTGTTCGCCGGCTACTGGAACCGGCCGCAGGAGTCCAGGGACAGCTTCGTCGACGACGAGTGGTTCCGCACCGGCGACGTGGTCCGGGTCGACGACGACGGCTGGACCTACGTCGTGGACCGGGTGAAGGACATGATCATCTCCGGCGGCGAGAACGTCTATCCCGCCGAGGTCGAGGCCGTCGTCGTGCAGCTCGACGAGGTCGAGTCGTGCGCGGTGGTCGGCGTGCCCGACGAACGCTGGGGCGAGGTCGGCGTCGCCTACGTCGTGGTTCGCACGGATCTCGACGAGGACACGTTGCGCAAACACCTCGAAGCCAACCTGGCCCGCTACAAGGTGCCCAAGCACCTCGTCTTCGTGGATGCCTTGCCGCGCAACGCCACCGGCAAGGTCCGCCGCGTCGAGCTGCGGGCGCGAGCCGCAGCCACCTTCGCCGGCAACTGACTCCTCACTCGTCCGCAATGGATTCGAGCACGCCGGCGGCGAGCTCACCGGCCTGACGCTCCCACCCGTGCCGCAGCGTGCGGAACCGTTCCGCGGCACGGGTCCCCGGCCATCCCTCCGGCAGCAACACGGACGGCAGCACCGGATCACGCCGGATCAGCAGCAACCACTCGGCACCCAGCAGGATCCGCCGCGACAGTTCGTCGAGATGCCCGAACGCCCCGTCCGCCCACCGCACCAGGAAGTCCTCGTAACCCGCGGCGATCGCCGGCAGATCCCAGGCCTCCGCGGCGATCCGCGCGGGATCGGTCCACATGAACGCCTCAGCGCGGAACACCTCGGCGCGGTCGAGCAGGTCGAGCTCGGCCAGCGTCGCCGAGACGTCCGCGGCCGACGTCGAGACCCACAGGCCGCTGCGCAACGGCCCGAAGCCGAACCAGCCGAGCCGGGTGCGCAGGGCGTGCCGATCCGCGCGCCTGCTTTCCGGGACGGAGAACGACAGCAGCGTCCAGCGGCCGTCCCAGTGCTGGTCGACGATTTCCCCCTCGAGCTTGCGCTGCCCGTCGTGCAGCACCTCGGTGCCGTGCTCGGTCAGCCCGAGAAAAGCCTGGCGGCCACGGCGGAGCGTGCGGAGCAGGCCGCGGCGGCCCATTCGGCTCAGCGCCGTCCTCGCGGCGTGCTCACCGATGCCGAGCCGCCCGAGGGCGGCGACGACGCCCACCGTCGACACGGCCACACCGCGATCGAGCACGTGGTCGCCGAACAACGCGAGTGCGGCGGTTTCGGGGCGCACGGCGGAGCCGGCCACACCACCGTCCGGAGGAGTCACAGCTGCTGACATCGGACCATTATTCGTCGAATGACTCGCCACGTCATTCGTCAAAAGATTGACGGCCGTCACGAATCTGAATACCTTCGGTGGTCCGGAATCCCTGAACCGGAGGTCGATGATGACCGCGCGCAAAACCTTCATGACACTCGTCAGCGCCCTGATCACCTTGATCGGCGTCGTACTCGCACCACAGGCGTCCGCCGCGTCGCTGGTGGAGGTGACCAGCTTCGGCGACAACCCCGGCCGGATGCGCATGCACGTCTACGTACCGGACACCCGCCCTGCCAAGCCCGCGATCGTGGTCGCCATGCACGGCTGCGGCGGCTCCGGCCCCGCCTTCTACGCCGGCAGCGAGTTCGCCTCGCTCGCCAACAGGCACGGGTTCATCGTCATCTACCCGAGCGCACAACAGGAAGCCGGGTTCGGCAAGTGCTTCGACACGTGGTCCGACGCGGCGAAGCGGCGCGGCGGCGGCAGTGACCCGGTTTCGATCGTGTCGATGGTGACCTACGTCCAGCAGCGTTACAGCGGTGACCCGAACCGCGTCTTCGCCACCGGCTCGTCGTCCGGCGGCATGATGACCAACGAGATGCTCGCCCTCTACCCGGACGTGTTCAAGGCGGGTGCGGCGTTCATGGGCGTGCCCTTCAACTGCTTCGCCAACGCCGCCGACTTCCCGCCCGGCCGCAGCAAGTGCACCGGCGGGAGCATGAACCGCACGCCGCAGCAGTGGGGCGACGCCGTCCGGCAGGCCTACCCCGGCTACACCGGCCCGCGCCCGCGAATCCAGCTGTGGCACGGCACCGCCGACTTCCTGGTGCCGTACTCCCTGCTGGAGGAATCCATCGAGCAGTGGACCAACGTGTTCGGCCTGAGCCAGGCACCGACGTCCAGCGACACCCCGCGTCCCAACTGGAACCGGCGCCGCTACTCCGACAAGGTCGAGGCCTACAGCATCCAGGGCGCAGGGCACAACCTGCCGTCCGCGGGCATGGCCGCCGTCGCACTCCAGTTCTTCGGCATCACCAGCTGACCTGGGAAAGGCCGGCCCGACGCCAGTACCGCTGGCGCCGAGCCGGCCTTCCGGACTCAGTTGATCTGCTAGCCGAAGTTCACGTCGCTGCACCACATGTAGGTCTGGTCGAGGTGCGAGGCCTGCCAGATCGTGAACACGATGTGGTGGCCCCGGTACGAGCCGTTGGTCTGGACGTTGAACCTGATGTCCTTGGCAGGGGCGAACCTTCCGGTCGTCGTGACGAGATCGAGGTTGCCCCAGCCGAGACTCTGCGTGGTGGGGTCGTACCCGTTCTTGCTCACGTAGACGCGGAAGTAGTCAGCACCGTGACTCGCCTGGTCGTACAGGTGCATCGTGAAGCTGGCCCCCACGCTGGTGGTCTTCCACCGGCCCGGGGTGTTCAGCGAGTTGTTGCGCGCCAGGGCGTTGCTGCAGAGCTGCCCGTTCGGCGTGGACCCCTGGAAGTTCCCGCGGAGTCCGTCCCGAAGCGCGCTCATCCAGTTCCACATGGTGTCGGCGTTGGCCTGGAAAGCCTGGTAGCACATGGGGTCCTGCTCACGCATGGCAGGGTTCGTGTGCTGACTGCCCCACGTCTTCCAGCATTGGTAGGCACGGGTGGCCGGGCTGACGATGGTGCCGTGCGCCGAAGCCGGCGGCGCCCACAGGAAAGTGCTCGCCAGCATGCCGATGACCAGCGCGATGACGCCACGCCGTCTGGTAGCGGACCTGGAGGTGGTGCGGACACGCATGAATGAGCCTCCATTCTCCGATGATCGAACAGCAGCAGCGGCGGAATGGGAGCGCTCCCAGAACATCAAGCCTACAGGTAACTCTGCGAAACTTCAATGAAACATTCAGTCACGCCTGGTCAGCACTTCACCCAGTAGTTCGGCGAGGTCTGACGGACGCTGCTGCTCGTGAACGTGTTCCACAAACCGAGGGCCTGGCCGGAGCCCGTCGCGTAGGTCTGCCCCGCGACGGCGTAGGCACGACCGGCCGTGGTGTGTGCGTAGTTGCTCGCGGTCACGCACTCAGGAACCGGCTGCGTCGTCGTGGTCGTGGGCGGCTGCCCACCGCTCATCGCCTTCACCATGTTCACCACGGCGGTCATCTGCGGCCCGGTCTTGAGCGCGTACTGGGCGGACTGGTACCCCCACCAGTCCCAGCAGCCGCGCGGGTTTCCGGCCATCGTGGTCACCTGCGGGTAGAGCACGATCATGTTGTTGGTGTCGGCGTACTCGTTGAGATATCCCTTGTCCATCAACGCATTGCCCACCAGGCCGTAGTACTGGTAGCAACCGTGCAACGTCACCATCAGCTTGCAGGGCCCGGTCTCGCACGCCCGCGGCACGTAGGCGAAACCCTCACGCCCCATGCTGACCGCCGCCGCGTTGCCGCCGGGCACGTACCCGCTCTGGTCGAACTGGACGAGCTTGCCGGACAACGCCGAAGCCGCCGGGTTCACCTGCCCGAACAGGTGCCCGAGCATCTCCCCGACCGGATCCGAGGTCCCGCACTTGTTGACGTACGGCGAAGACGTGGACCCGCAACTGTTCGACCCGATCGGACTGACCCAGGCATGCCCGGCCGCGGTCGTGTTGTTGTAAGCGACCCGCGCACCGAAGTCGCGGTAGTAGGTGGCGAGATCGTCGTTCACCACCCGGTCGACCGTCTGGTCCGCACCGCCGTGAAAGAGCCAGACCGGGTCACCAGCCAGGTTCTGCGGCGAGTCGACGCTGCCCGCCGCAGCCCGGTTCCTGGTGAGCTGCTCCAGTTCGGCCGGCGTCTTGCGCACCTGATACGTGTCCATGCACGCGTACAGAGCGGTGTTCAAGTTGTTCTGAGCGCAGTCGTAGGCACCGGCGGAGAAGATGCCCGCGCCCTGGAACAGGCCGGAGTACGCGACGTGGAGCTGGTTGGCCAGGTACCCACCGGACGACAGCCCGCTCACGTAGGTACCGGTGATGTCGTACCTGCCGAGACCGCCGGGCTGCGGTGCCGGAACCGCAGCGGTCGACATCGACAGGGAGGCCGCGGCCAGGCCGGTTGCCGCGGCCAGAACCAGGAACGCGTTCCTCAATCGCATGTGCTCGCCTCCGTCGTTGCAGGCAGAAACCCCTGGACCCGGCCGATGTTAAGAGTCGGTAAAAGGACGGCACGACGGGTGCGATCGACACTTCGAGCTGCGGCCTGACGTGGAGAACCACCATTGCGCCCATGCTTCAGAAGGCGGCGAGCGGTCTGACTGGATCATCCACGTCTCACCTACCAGCCGTGACTCACACCAGGCCGTGCGACTGGGCGTAGAGCGCGGCCTGAGTCCGGTCGCGCAGCCCCAGCCTGCCGAGGATGCGGGAGATGTGGTTCTTCACCGTGCCCTCCGACAGGTACAGGCGCTCGGCGATCTCCCGGTTCGTGGCTCCGGCCGCGACCAGCCGCAGCACCTCGACCTCCCGCACGGTGAGCGGTTCGCGCTGCCCGCCGGACCGGTCGAGCACCGCCGCCAGCCGTGCCGCGGCGGCCGGGTCGAACTGGGCCACGCCCGCCGCGGCGAGCTTGACCGCCGCCGCCAGCTCCTGCGACGGCAGGTCCTTGAGCAGGTAGCCGGTCGCGCCCGCACGCAACGAGCGCACCACGTAGTCCTCGTCGTCGAACGTGGTCAGCATGACGACCTGGCAGCCGGGAGCGCGCTTTCGCAGCAGTGCCACCGCCTCGACGCCGTCGATCCCCGGCATCCGCACGTCCATCAGCACGACGTCCGGGGCCAGCGTCACCGCCTGCTCCACGGCCTCGTGCCCGTCGGCGGCGGTGCCGACGACCTCGATGCCCGGCTGCAGGCCCAGAAGTGACGCGATGCCCTCGCGGATCAGCCGCTGGTCGTCGACGACCAGCACGCGGGTCACGCGGTCCTCGCCGCGGGAATCGTGACGGTCAGCCTCGTGCCGGACGACGTGCTGGCGAGGTCGACCCGCCCACCTGCCAGCGCGACCCGCTCCCGCATCCCGAGCAACCCGAACCCCTCCACCGCCGCGCCCATGCCGCGCCCGTCGTCGGCCACGGTCAGCCGGGCCCGCTCGGCGCCGAGGTCGACGGCGACCGCGATGCGCGTGGCGGCGGCGTGCCTCCGCGAGTTGGTGATGCCCTCCTGCGCGGCCCGGTACAGCGCGTGCAAGGCGCTGGTGTCGTGGCCGTCGGGTGAGCCGCTGACCGTGAGGGTGACGTCTCCTTGGCCCGCAACGAGTTCGTCGAGGGCGGCGAGCAGGTGGAACGACCGCAGCGACCGCACCGACTCGCGCACCTCGCCCAGCGCCCGCCGCGCCGACCGCTCGGCGTCGAGGACAGCGTCCTTCGCGGTGCCGGGTTCGCGGTCGTGGAACGCGGCCGCCTTCTCCAGCAGCACCACGATCGCGGTCAGGTGGTGGCCGAGGTCGTCGTGCAGATCCCTGGCCACCCTCGCCCGCTCCGCCGCCGCCGACAGCTCGGCCACTGTGCGGTGCGACTCCTGCAACCGGATGCGCCCGTCCCGCTCGCGCACCGCCACCGCGGCCATCGCGATGGCGAGCACCAGCCCGACGGTGAGCATCACCAGGTCCGACACCCGCTCCACGTGGGCGTACCAGTCCGGCGTGCTCGCCACCGCCACCGCCAGGCACACCGCGGCCAGCCCGATCGCGACGGTCTGCCCGAACGCGAAGTACGCCGTGAACGGCACGAGCACCAGCAGCACCCGTGCCAGCCCCGAACCGTCCACATGGGCCAGTCCGACGTACAGCGCGGCCCGCAGCCCCAGCAACGCCGCCGCCACGAGCTTCGGCGTGCGGACCGGGTAACGGCGGAACTCGGCCACGTCGACTGCCACGAGCACCATCAGCCCGCCGACGAGCAGCGGCAGTCTGGTGGTGCCCAGTCCGAGAACCGCGGCGTACACCCCCGCGGCCAGCACCGCGGCACACAGCACGGGCGAGACCCAGGGCGCCGGTCGCGACGTGTGCATGCCGCTCAGGCTAGTGCCGTTGGCCATACGGACTTTGCGAGCCACACCAGCACCACCGCGCAGACGACGTGCGCCAGCGCGGACCAAGGCGTGTCCGGCAGCGCCGCGAACACGGCCAGCACCGTGAAGCTGATCCCGTAGCCCCAGGCCGGCACCGCGGGAAACACCTTCGCCCGCACCATCGACACCCCGAACAGCACGGTGCCGAGCACGAACGCCAGCGACGCCCCCTTCAGCACCGCCTGCGTCACCGCCGCCACCTGTCCCGGCTCCTGGAAGAAGAGCACCAGGTTCAACGCGAACGCCACCCCGGTGAACAGCCCCAGCCCGAGCATGTTCGCCGCGAACGCGAACGCCCCGAACCTCCCCGACGCGTGCGCCTGATGCCCGTGCAACGCCACCACCGCCGGCGTCCCGAACGCCGTCCCCAGCCCGATCACCAGACTGGTCGCCGCCGTCTCCCCGGTGAACGCCTCGACGGCCCCCGGCACCCCGATCGACAGGGCGAGCACACCCCCGCACACCGCACCGAACCTCGGCAAGAAGACCTTGTTGTCCGTCACGCCACCGACGCTATGAACGCGGCCACCGTGCCCCGAAGTCACCACCGGCCACTTCGGACGTCAGAAGTAATGCCCCGAGGGGTGCCGATCGGCACATGTCACGTTCGGCACCTGTGCAGCGATGTCGTGGGCGAGGGAGGCGTGGTGGCGAAGTCGCTGAAGTCGCAGACAGGCCGGGTCGTGGCCGCGATCGTGCTGGTGGGCGCGATCGCCGGGCTGGTGCTCGTGATCCGCTCGTCGACCGAGCAGAGGTCCTGGGCCAGCACCGAGGGCACCGTGCAGGAACGGCTGCGCTCGGGGAAGAGCATCTCGGTCAAGGTCGAGTATCCGCTCCCGGACGGCACCAAGCAGGTGACGGTCCTGTCGGAGAACGGACCGGCCAGGCACCCCGGTGACCGCGTGACCGTCCGCTACGACCTGGAGAACGGCCGGGTCGTCGAGGCAGCCCTGGCCGACAACGACCAGGCGCACTGGGTGGCCGGCGGCATGCTGGGCTTCGTGATCCTCGGCGCGTTCTTCGCGAACCTCATCGCGTGGGCGCCCAGACCGCGGTCCGGGTGACTCACCGACCGCCCGGCACGGCCTGCGCCCTGGCGTTGCGTTCGAACCGGGACCATTCCGGTGCGGCACAAGAGGTGCAGTCCGGCCCGAAGAACACACCGCGAGCCTGTTCGTCACCGAGCAGGTGGAATCGGAACCACGCGGTGACAGGCCCCCGGTAGCCGCCGCCGTTCCCGGTGGGCTCGGTGTGACCGGCTCCCGCGAGCTCCCCGTAGACGGCGGGCACGTGGCCCGACTCCCGGTACCGCGGGTGAACCAGCAGCAGTGGCGTCGCGACCAGGTCCAGCTGACCGGCCAGGTAGAACGCCGGCCCGTGCAGCAGCCGGTGGTCGCCGAACGGCCCTGGCTGGATCGGCACGACGGTGTCCACCCTGGGATCGGCGCCCGTGACGATGGCGCCGGCACCGCCCTGGGAGTGGCCGGTGCCGCCGACCCGATCGAGGTCGACCCTGCCGCGCAAGAAGCTGCCGGGCCGGTGGTGCTCGGCGGTGACGTGGTCCAGCCCGGCGAGCATCTCCCGGCCGGACCCGGAGGCACCCGTGTCGGCGGCGACCACGATGAAGCCGTGGGAGGCGAGGTGCCGCAGCAGCCCGGCGTACGTCTCCGGCGTGGACCCGCTGCCGTTGCCCCACAACACGACCGGATGCGTGCGGCAGCCCCCGAGCCGGGCCGGGTGGAAGAGCGTGTGCCCGGCCCCGCTCGGCGTCTCGGCCACCGCGAACGGACCGGGCGCTGCCCAGGCCTGGCCTACGGACGGGCAGCCGGGCGAGGCGGAGGCGTCCACTTCGGACAGAGCCGGCAGCAGCGTCACCGCCACGCCCAGCGCGAGAGCACGGGCGACCAGGCCCTTCCGGTGGTCCACGATCTTCGCGCCCCTCCTCGCGCAACTGCTCAGACACTGCGAGGTTAGCGGGCCGCACTGCCCCTTACAGGCGAACGCTGTAGGCCGTTCAGGGGTGATCGCGCTCCGACCTACGAGAACCAGGTCAGCTCACAAGCGCGTGCGACGTCCTCGGCGAGCTGAGCCGGATCCCGGTGCCACAGCAGCACCGACGCGCCGATCACCCCACTGTCGCCCTGGTTTCCCTCCCGGCCGGCCTTGCGGACGTGGACCTCGTGCTCGCTCCTGAGGCCGCTCAGATCAGGACCCGGCTCGCGGAACCTCTTGCCCGGCATGACCGGCGGCCACAGCCAAGCTGCCTGAAGGTCCTGCTGAACCGGCTCCGGCACCGGCAATCCCGCCTGCATCCTGAGGCTCACGACCTCCAGGTTCACCCCGGCGTGCAGCCGCGCCAGCTCCGGCACCAGCGCACCCGGTGCCCGGCCGGCGACCTCCAGCACCACCAGCTCACCGACCGGGTTCACCGCGAACTCGGTGTGCACGACGAAACTCCCCTGGCTGCCCAACGCGCGCACGACACGCTCGTTCAGCTCGTGCGCGGCAGCGGTGAACGGCGACTCCTGTTCGGTGGCACCGCCGAGGATGTGCCCGGCGTCGAGTCCTAGCAGCGGCCCCAGGTACCGGCCCACCAGCACCGGGGTGATCTCACCGTCCCGCGCGACCGCGTTGACGTGGTGCAGGGTGCCCTCGACGAACTCGTCGGCCTGCCACCCGGTCTCACCGTCGTGCGCGGCCAGCCAGTCGCGCACGTCCTGCGGGGTGCGCAGGATCGTGATGCCGCGCGGGCCGCGAGGCCCAGTTCCGCCCGCAGCCGCGCGCACTCCGCCAGGCAGTACTCGTCGTTCGTCACGACCTCGACCGGCCCCTCGAACCCGAGGAGGTGCGCCGGCCACTTCTCCCGGTCCTGCACGGTGATCTCGGGTGCGGGACCGGTGACGTCCTCGCGCAGCACCGCGTCCGCCGGACCGTCGGTCAGCACGACGACGTCGAACTCCCCGGAAGGAAACGCCATGGCCGGCGCGACGGTGAACGGCTGCTTCGACTGCAACGCAACAATCGTCGTTCTCATCAGTGCTCCCCGCGCTTCTCGCCGATCCACTGGAGTCAAGACTCCCGAAACCGGAGCTGCCAGGGCACGCTTGTGACTGGTGCCACGGTCGCACCGGCGCACGCGAGCGATTGTGTGAGCGTTAACAACTATTGTTCTCATGCGGCGCCCACACACGCGCAAAACCCACTCCGAGCAGCAACCTGACTCCCGCTCAACTTTTCACAGTTGCGTTAGCGCTAACATTGGGCGTTGACCGCCTTGCGGAGACGTGACTACATTCCGTCGCAGGGCCGCCACCACGCGGAACCCGCCCCGGACTGCCCGGGCCATCCCCCGGACCGTCCGTCAACGACGACGTCAGGGGTCTCGATGCGGTCATCCCGGCTCTGCCCAGATTCCCGGCGCCGAGGGCGAAGTCACGCCCCCACCTCCTCCGGATGCGCAACACCTCACTGAACCGCACCGTTTCGCCGAGCAACTGGAGCATCCTCATGTCCTCATCGTTGAGTCGACGCAGGCTCTTCCAAGCCGCGGGTGTGGCGGCCGTCGCGCCGTCGCTGGCGGCAGGTTCGGCGCAGGCGGCCACGGTGCCCCCTGCGCGCGGCGACGCGGGGGTGTCGGCCTACGCGTTCGACCTGTCCGAGGTCCGGCTGACGCAGGGCCGGTGGCTGGACAACCAGAACAGGACGCTGTCCTACCTGCGGTTCGTCGACGTCGATCGGCTGCTCTACAACTTCCGCGCCAACCATCGCCTGTCCACCAACGGCGCCGCACCGCTGGGCGGCTGGGAGGCGCCGGACTTCCCGTTCCGCACGCACAGCCAGGGGCACTTCCTCACGGCCTGGGCGCAGGCGTGGGCGGTCCTGGGCGACACGACGTGCCGTGACAAGGCGAACCGCATGGTGGCCGAGCTGGCCAAGTGCCAGGCGAACAACGCGGCGGCCGGGTTCAACACCGGTTACCTGTCGGGCTTTCCGGAGTCGGACTTCGACGCTATGGAAGCCGGTTCACCCAAGTCCGTGTCGTACTACTCCCTGCACAAGACCCTCGCCGGGCTGCTGGACGCGTGGCGCTACCTGGGCAACAACCAGGCGCGGGACGTGTTGCTGCGCCTCGCCGGATGGGTGGACTGGCGCACGGCCCGCCTGTCCTACAGCGTGATGCAGAGGGTTCTGGGCACAGAGTTCGGCGGCATGAACGCGGTGCTCGCCGACCTGTACCAGCAGACGGGCGACTCCCGCTGGCTGACGGCGGCCCAGCGGTTCGACCACGCCGCGGTGTTCGACCCGCTCGCCGCCAACCAGGACCGGCTGAACGGCCTGCACGCCAACACCCAGGTGCCGAAGTGGATCGGCGCCGCCCGCGAGTACAAGGCGACCGGCACCGCCCGCTACCGCGACATCGCCCTCAACGCCTGGAACATCACCGTCGGCGCCCACACCTACGTCATCGGCGGCAACAGCCAGGCCGAGCACTTCCGCGCGCCCAACGCCATCGCGGCCTACCTCAACACCGACGCGTGCGAAGCCTGCAACACCTACAACATGCTCAGGCTGACCCGCGAACTGTGGCTGACCGACCCCGGCAGGGCGGCCTACTTCGACTACTACGAGCGCGCCCTGATCAACCACCTGATCGGCCAGCAGAACCCGGCGGACCCGCACGGCCACATCTGCTACTTCACCGGCCTCAACCCCGGCCACCGCCGCGGCAACACCGGCCCGGCGTGGGGTGGCGGCAACTGGAGCACGGACTACGGCACGTTCTGGTGCTGCCAGGGCACCGGCCTGGAAACCAACACGAAGCTCGCCGACTCCATCTACTTCTTCAACGGCACCACGCTCACCGTGAACCTGTACGCGCCCTCGGTGCTGACGTGGTCGTCCCGCAACATCACGGTCACCCAGACCACGACCTACCCGGCGAGCGACACCACGACGCTGACCGTCACCGGCAACGCGGGCGGAAGCTGGACGATGCGGTTCCGCATCCCCGCCTGGACCTCGGGCGCGGTCATCAGCGTCAACGGCGTCGCGCAGAACGTGACCACCACCCCCGGCACCTACGCCTCCCTGACGCGGTCGTGGACGTCCGGCGACGTGGTGACCCTGCGCCTCCCGATGCGCGTGATCGTCCAGCCCTCCAACGACAACGCCAACGTCGTGGCGCTGACCTACGGCCCGGCCGTGCTGGCGGGCAACTACGGCAGCACCACCCTGCCGGCGTTGCCCTCGCTGGACGTCAACTCCGTCACCCGCACCAGCACCTCGTCACTCGCGTTCACCGCGAAGGCGAACGGCACGCAGGTGAACCTCGGCCCCTTCCACGACGCGCACGGCTTCAACTACACCGTCTACTGGAGCACCACCAGCGGCGGCACGACCCACCGGCTAGTCAACGCCGGCACCGGCCTGGTGCTGGGCATCCAGAACATGTCCACCGCGGACGGCGGCCTCGCCGTGCAGTGGCACGACAGCGGCACAGCCGACCACAACTGGCAGCTGATCACCGACGGCTCCGACGTGAGGTTCCGCAACGCCAACAGCGGCAAGGTGCTCGGCGTGGAGAACATGTCCACCGCCGACAACGCCCGCGTGCTGCAATGGTCCGACAACGGCACCGCCGACCACAGGTGGACCCTGATCGCCAACGGCGACGGCACCTACAAGATCCGCAACGCCAACAGCGGCAAGCTGCTCGGCATCCTCAACGGCTCCACCGCCGCGGGCGCGCAGGTCGTGCAGGACTCCGACAACGGCAGCGCGGACAACCGCTGGCGCCTGATCGCCAACTGACCACAGTGGACAGCGGGCGAGAGGACACCCTCTCGCCCGCACGCACACGGGTGACGCACCCTCAGTGACCGCCGACCACCTTGACCACGATGACGACACCACCGATCAGCAGGTTGACGAGTCCGCTGAGGACCGACATGAGCACGCTCGCCTTCATGCGCCGCCCCGCCGTGTAGCCCCAGACGAACATCGTCGCGGTGTCCACGGCGACCGACCCGTACAACGCGGCGGTGAGCGAGAAGGCCCCGAACGCGGAGAAGAGCACCAGGACCAGCGGGCCCGCGGCGGCGGTCATCAGCGGGCTCGTCACGAGCAGCATGTGACGCAGCTCCCCGCCGCTCATCCTGTGCCCGTAGGCGAACCGGTGCCCCTGCACCTCCGCCGCGATCGTCGCGAGCCACAGGCCCAGAGAGGCACCGAGCACGGACAGAGCGGCCGGCAGGTGGGTGCTCGACCCGGACAACGCCAAGCCGAGCGTGACCGCGATGACCGCCAGCTCGGCGTAGATGCGTTCCTTGAGACGCTCCGCGACCCGCGCCACGTCCTGGCCGGTGCTGCCGTCCGACTCGATCACCGTTCGCCGCCTTCGAAAGCCGTCGCTCCGCACCGCCGTTGACCGGCAGTGCGTCGCCGACGGTACTCCACGGCTGTCCACTGTGGAGTACCGCCGTGCTCGGCCCGCCGGAGCCGGCCTGCTTCGCGTTCTGGCCTACTTCGGCGCCTTCACGCGGAGCACGCCCGCGAGCGCCTTCTCCGCCAGGTGGGTGTCGGTGAAGTAGTCGTAGCAGTTGCCGCTGGTGTTGCTGCTGCCGCCGCTCAGGATGCCCTTCGCGGCGATCGTGCCGTCGCTGCGGATGGTGTAGATCGGGCCGCCCGAGTCGCCGCCCACCGTGCACTTGCCCTTGCGGTACGACTTGTGCGCCGCCCTGAGGATCTCGCCATCGGCGAACTTCGCGGTGACGTGGGAGGCGATCACCTTGAACCCGCACATCTCGCCGGTCACCTGGCCGCCGACGCAGTAGCGGTCGCCGGTGCCGGACGGGCCCCACTTGTCGGTGACGACGCGGTACGTGTCGGAGTTCGGGCCGCCCTTGTAGACCAGGGTCGAGGACGCCTTGCCGGCGGGCATCTTGATGGTCGCCAGGTCACCCGAGTAGTAGGACTGGCCGTTCCACTTGACCGAGCCCTTCTTGTTGTTCCAGTTGTCCGCGGTGACCTTGCCCATCGAGCCGGCGTTGGTGGAGACGGTCTCGTTCAACGACGTGCAGTGGCCTGCGGTGAGGATGTACGACTTGCCCTGGTGCACCCAGCCGAACCCCTTGGTGCATCTGCCACTCGAGAACTCGGAGCCGCCCGCGAACGGGCTCCCGTCCCACTTGCGATCGTCCTTCCTCACCAGCGGGACCGCGTCGGGCCGCAGGTACAACGCCACCCGGTCCGAGCCGTACTTGGCCGCCAGCGCCGCGCGCAGCGCGCCGGACGCCTTCGACGTCTCGACCAGCACACGGTTGTTCGACGCGTCCACGTAGGCCGACACCAGGGACGCGGCATCGGGCAGGGTGGTCAGCGTCAGCACCTCGTCCCGCACCGCCTCCAGCTCCGCGACGCTGTACTTCACGGTCGTGAAGTTCGGCGAGATCGCGGTGGTGGACTGGACGGAGAGCGTGGCGGTCCCCTCCTCTTCGACGGGATTCGGCTCGACCTCCTCCTTCTGCACCGGGGCGCCCTCGATGGTGCCGTCGTCGGAACCCAGGTCGGGGCCCGCGGTGGGCACGGTGTAGGGCTCACGCCCCACCCTGAGCGCCTCGGCCGACGCGTTCGGCGTGGCGGTGGCGACGACCTTGCCGTTGGCGACGTAGGGGACGGACAGCTCGGCCGGGTGCGCCGCGGCGCGGTCGAACGCCGACGCCAGCGCCGTGCGCTGGGCGTGTGTCAGCGGCGCGTCGTTCTCGTGCGGGTCCTGCGTGATGACGGCGACGGCGGTCGCCGTGGTCGGCTCGTCGCCCAGCGCGTCGGCCGTGGCCGGGCTGGACAGGACCAACGAGGCGGTGGCCGCGACGAGGCAGATCCTCGCCGCTCTGGCTCCAGTGCTCACGAACAACCTTTCCGGACATGCGTTGAAGTGCTCGGAAGCTCCCCGACCGACGCTTCTCCGCGGTTGCCACCTGGTAGAAGTCCCAGGGTGTCCCCCCAGACGCCGCACACACTGGGACGCACGTCCAGGGCGAATCTAGGATGGATCTTGAATCGGCTGAGGGGAGTGCGTTGACCGTCGAGTTCGGACTGCTCGGTGACCTCGAGGTGCGGGTGGACGGTCGCCTCGCCGAGATCGGGCACGTCAAGCAGCGGTCAGTGCTGGTGGCGTTGCTGGCGGAACAGGGCCGCCCGGTGCCCGTCGACCGGCTGATCGACCGGGTCTGGGGCGAGCGGGCGCCTGCGCGGGCCAGGGACACGCTCTACGGCTACCTCTCGAAACTGCGGCAGGTGCTCGACATCCAGCGGGAACCCGGTGGCTACCGGCTGCGCGCGGACTCCGTCGACCTGCACCGGTTCCGGACACTCGTCGAGCAGGCGCGCACGCAGACGGACGAGCGTGCGCTGGAGCTGTTCGACGAGGCGATCGGGTTGTGGCGCGGTCCCGCGCTCGCCGGCCTGGACTCGCCCTGGCTCGCCGCGTTCAGGGAGGAACTGAACGTCGAACGGGTCGAGGCCGAGCTGGACCGCACCGACCTGGCGATCAAACTCGGCCGCAACGTGCTGCCGGAGCTGCGGAAAGCTGCCGCGGAGCGGCCGGTCGACGAACGGCTGATCGGGCAGCTGATGCTCGCGCTGCACCGTGCGGGCAACTCCGCCGAGGCGCTGCGCCACTACGAGGCGCTCCGGCAGCGACTGGCCGATGAGCTGGGTGTGGATCCCGGTGCGCCACTGCGCGTGCTGCACGAGCACATCCTCACCGCGAACCCGGCTCCCACGCCGCGCCAGCTGCCCGCGCCGCAGCAGTGGTTCACCGGCCGCACGACCGAACTCGCCGGCGTGCGCGGCGAAGGTGTCACGGTGATCGCGGGCGCCGGCGGAGTGGGCAAGACCGCATTGGCCGTCCAGTGGGCGCACCGGCACCTGGACGACTACCCGGACGGCCAGCTGTACGTGAACCTGCGCGGGTTCGACCCGTCCGGCGAACCCGTCACGACCGGCGCGGCACTGCGCGGGTTCCTCGACGCGCTGGGCGAGCACGGCGGGCAGGTGAGCACCGCGCGCTTCCGGAGCCTCGTGGCGGGCAAGCTTTTGCTGATCCTGCTGGACAACGCGCGCGACACCGAACAGGTGGCCGGGCTGTTGCCGGGAACCCGGTCGTGCGCGGTGCTCGTCACCAGCCGCAACCGGTTGCCGGGGCTGCTGGCGGACGGCGCTCACCTCGTGCCGCTCGACGTGCTGGGCGGCCGTGAGGCGCGCGAGCTCCTGGCCTCCCGGCTCGGGCGGGCGCGCGTCGCCGCCGAACCTGGGGTTGTCACCGAGCTGGTCGGGTGGTGCGGCGGGTTGCCGCTCGCGCTGAGCATCGTGGCGGCACGGGCGCGCCGCCATGGACCAGGGCCTCCCGTTGTCCGCGCTGGCCGACGAGCTGGCCGGGTGCGGGCTCGACGCCCTGGACGCGGGCGAGTCAGGAGCGAACCTGCGGGCGGTGTTCTCGTGGTCGCGCGACGCGCTGAGCGACGCGGCTGCGGAGCTGTTCGCGTTGCTCGGGCTGGTTCCCTCCGCGGACACGAGCCTGGCCGCGATCGAGGCCCTCTTCGCGCGGCCGCGAGTGCGGATGGTGTTGCGGGAACTGGAGAACGCGCACCTGGTGCAGCAGCTCGTCGCCGGTCGCTACCGCATGCACGACCTCGTCCGGCTGTACGCGGCGGACCTCGCCGGGGAGAACACCGAGGCCCTGCGCCGGTTCGTGGACCATCACCTGCGGCGTGCCGGAGCCGGTGCGTTGACGCTGGAACCGCACCGGCCGCTGCCGGAGCTGGAACCCTGTGAGAGGTTCCCCGACGCGGCCTCCGCCATGCGCTGGTTCGACAACGAGCACGAGTCGTTGCTGGCCGTGCAGCGGGTCGCGGCCGAGCGCGGCTGGCACGAGACCACCTGGCTGCTGGCCAGGACGATGAACTACTACCACCGCAGGCGCGGGCGCACGGCCGACGAGCTGACCGTCTGGCACCTCGGACTCAGCGCCGCGGAACAGCTGGGAGACAAGAAGAAACAGGCCGCCGCGCACACGTGCATCGGCCTGAACCACGTCGAACAGTCACGGACGGCGCTCGCGCGGGAGCACCTCGGCCGTTGCCTGGAGCTGCACGACGAGGACGACTTCGAGGCACGCGCGGGCGCACACCGCGCGATCGCGTGGGCACTGGAGTTCCAGGGCGACTTCGCGGGTGCGCTGACCCACGCGCTGGACGCGCTGGAGGGTTTCCGCAAGGCGGGCCTGGAGATGAGGGAGGCCGAGGCCCTGAACGAGGTCGGCTGGCGCTACGCCTGCCTCGGCCGCTACGCCGAAGCAGCCGCCTACTGCGAGGAGAGCATGGCGCTGAACCGGCGGCTGGGCCACGCGGAGGGCGAAGCGGCCACTTTGGACAGCCTCGCGCACATCGCGCACCACGACGGCAGGCACGCGGACGCGATCGCGCACTACCACGAGTCGCTGAAGCGGTACCGCGAGCTGGACAACAGCTACGAGGAGGCCAGCGTGCTGCACCACCTCGGTGACGTGCACGCCGCGATGAACCAGCACACCGAGGCCCGTGAGCTGTGGGACCGGGCGCTCACGCTGTACCAGGCGCAGGGCAGGAAGAACGACGCGACGTCACTCGCGGAGCAGCTGGGCCGCTGACCGAGGCCCTCAGATCCGGCCGACGCCCACGCCCGCACGGACGATGCGCGGCACGTCGGCGGCGTTGTCGAGGGTGTAGGAGTAGTAGGAACGCGGTTCCTGCACCGTGCCCGCCGTCTGCGGGGCTCCCGAGCCCGCGAAGATGTTGTTGCGCTGCACGACCCGTCCAGGGCCGCTGTCGCCGTAGCCGACGAGGATCGGGTGCGGCACGTTCTCGAAGTAGTTGCCCTCCACCAGCACCCCGGCGTCCATTGTGGACGCAACGCCGTACAGCTCGTTGGAGCGGAAGTAGTTGTTGTAGACGTGCACGGGCTCGCCGAAACGCACGCGAGGGTGCCGCTGACGGGAGCCGTCGAAGAAGTTGTGGTGAATGCTGACCTTGAGATGCCCCTTGTCGGTGCTCGCACTGCCGTCGGAATGGCCGATCAGCATCGACTTGTCGGTGCCGCGGAACCAGTTCCAGGACACCGTCACGTACTCGGCGCCTCGCACGATGTCGACCGCCCCGTCGGCGGGGCTCGAGAACTCGTTGTGGTCGATCCAGACGTGGTGCGAGTTCTGACCGATGTTGATCGCGTCGTCCTCGGCTGCCGTGAAGCGGAGGTTGCGCACGATCACGTTGGAGGAGCGGTAGAAGTCCAGGCCGCCACCGTTGATCACGGCTGAGGTGCCGAGGCCGACGACGGTCTTGTTCGGACGGACGCCCTGCTTGCTGGAGATGGTGATGGTGCCCTGCACCTGGATGACCAACGCGCCGACCGTGTCGATGTAGTCGAGGAACTGCTCGGCCGTCGTGGCGGTCACGACCTGGCCGCCCGCTCCCCCGGTGGTGCCGCCGAGTCCTGACGCGGGCACGTTGGCGAACCCGTCCGGGCCGCCGGCCGCGGCGGCCGGGGTGGCGAGGTGCCCGGCGACGAGCGCGCCGGCGGTTCCCGCGAGCAGGGCACGCCTGCTGATCCGGAAGTTCTCGGTCATCGTGGCTCCTTCAAGATCCGGCGAGGGTTCCCGCTGCCCGGAAATGCGGCGGCAGCCGGCCACGAGAACGGTGCGAGCGACGCTAGATGCGCATTTCCTGCCCTGTCAATCCTCAACAACCAGACCCGTCGAATTCCGTCGAGCAGGCGGATCGAACCAATTCGACTGTTCACGGAGGTGAATCTCGGGCCGCAGACATTGCACTCGCTCGAAGAAGTGCGTTAACGTGCTGGAGCCCATTTTCCCGGTTCAAGAATGCGAACCGCAGAGGTCGCATTCACATTCTCCGGAGGGAAATCGTGCGAGTCATCCCGCTGGCCGTCGCTGCCGCAGTCCTGACGGTGTGCCCGGTACCCGCCGCGGCGGCACCCAGTGTGCTGCACGTCGCGACCAGCGGGAACGACAGCAACCCCGGCACTCTGGACGCTCCGCTGCGAACGATCCAGAAGGCGGTCGACACGGCCGAGGCAGGCACGACGATCTCGATCCGCGGCGGCACCTACGCACCGAGCACCACCATCAAACTGCTCAAGAACGGCACGTCGAGCAGTCCCATCGTGCTGCGCAACCACAACGGGGAACGCGTTGTGATCGACGGCGAGAACATGCCGTACACGCCGGGCGCGGTGGGATCGTCGATTCCGCGGCCGGACCGCGGGGCCATCCACATCGAAGGCGACCACTGGCGGATCATCGGACTTGAGATCATTCATGGTCCGTACGGCGTATTCGGAGTCGACGTCAACAACACCGTCTTCGAGCGTCTGGTGACCCGGGACAACTACGAGTCGGGCCTGCACCTTCAGGGTTCGTCGAGCAACAACCAGATCCTGAACCTCGACAGCCACGGCAACCGCGATCCGCGCAAGAACGGGGAGAGCGCGGACGGGCTCGCCATCAAGGAGGGCTCCGGCAGCGGCAACGTCGTGCGGGGCGCGCGGCTGTGGAACAACTCCGACGACGGCCTCGACTACTGGATGTTCTCCTCGCCCGTCCTGACCGAGAGCACCCTGGCGTGGGGCAACGGCTTCAACCGGTGGAACCTGCCCGGATTCACCGGCGACGGCAACGGCTTCAAGCTCGGCGGCAACGGCGTCGCTGCCGACCACACCGTGCGCAACAGCATGGCGTGGGACAACGCGGCAGGCGGTTTCGTCGACAACGACAACCCCGGCCGGCACCGGATCGAACGCAACACCGCGTGGGACAACCCGAAGACGGGGTTCGCCGTCAACCGCTCCGCCAGCACGCTGACCAAGAACCTCGCGGTGGCCAACGGCACCGACGTCGCGCTGGGCTCGAACTCCGGGGGCAGCGGCAACTCGTGGAACCTCGGCGGCTCATGGTCGTTCGCGTCGACCGACCCGGCCACGATCAAGGGCCCCCGCAGGCCGGACGGGTCGATCCCGGCCTCCACCTTCCTGCGTCCCGCGAACAACGCGGACGTCGGTGCCAGGTTCTGACCCGACGCCGCAGAACGACCTCCTGGTTGGCGCCGGAACTTGACGTGCAGCTGATCAAAACTGGGAACGTTCACAGCCCTATGCCGTGCAGACGCACCTTGCACAGTCAACAAGTGCTGGATATTTACACCGGCGACACGTGACGCTACCGTGAACGTTCACAGCGGTCGGACGGGGCCGGCGGGCACGGCGTGTTCGTGTGGGACCACCTGCGCTGGCGGGCACCGGTCCGGGACGTGGCCGACCCGTGGATCACGCTGGCCGCGATCGCCACTTCCACCGAACGCCTCCGGTTCAGCCCCATGGTCACACCCCTGGCCCGCCGCCGACCGGCCAAGGCGGCCAAGGAGACCGCGACGCTCGACCGGCTCGGCAACGGCCGCCTCACCCTCGGCGTCGGTCTCGGCAGCGACCGCTTCGCCCACGAGCTGCACCATCACCGATCTCCGCGGGCCGAGGTCGACCTCCTACGACATCGCCGTCGCTTTCCCGCCTGGCACCGATCTGGTGCCCTACGCCGACGCGGGCGCCACCTGGTGGCCGGCGGAGTTCGACCCGGACACGGTCTCGCTGGACCAGGTGCGAGGCGTGCTCCGGGACGGACCGGCAGTGCCCTGAACGCTTCAGGCGCGGAGGCGTTCGAGCCCGTCGAGGAGCAGGTCGAGGGTGAACTCGAACTCGACCTGGCCGTCGCACCACCCCAGCGTGGGATCGGCGCTGTCGTGCATCTCGGCCGCCATCATGGCCGCGAGATGCGGCATCTGCTGCGCGAGCGCGGCAAGCTCCGCCTCTGAGGCGCCGTCCTCCGCCCCGCCGTCGGCCGCTCCGGGGCTGAAGATCTCCTGCACGAACCCGAGCGGCATGCTGCCGAACGCGTGCAGCGCGCGGTGCGCGAGCCGGTACGAGAACCCGGCGTCGATCATGACGCCCAGAATGCCGTCGTAGTACGCGAACACGCGCGGCGGAATCGTCCGGCGCGTGCTCAGCAGCCCCGGCATCCACGGATGGCGCAGCATGACCTGGCGCGCCGCGAGGAACTGCCGCCGAATTCGCGCACGCCAGTCGTCGCCGTTCGCCGGGGAGCCGGCGGTCGCGGCGTCGATCTCCGCGAGCACCGTCTCGACGACGCCGTCGAGCAGGGCTTCCTTGGCGGGCAGGTGGTAGTAGAGCGACATCGCCTCGACCCCGAGGTCGGCCGCGAGGCGGCGCATCGTCAGCGCCTGAATTCCTTCGGAGTCCACCAGGGCGACGGCCGCCGCCAGCACTCGCTCGCGGCTGAGCGGCGTCCGTGATGCCTTGGCTGTCACCTGTCTCCTCACTCTTGCCCCCACCTTACATCGTAAGTTACCTTACGACGTAAGGTGCCTTACGTCGTAAGGTTCGGCCCTCGAAGGAGCCACGATGCACGCGCTTGTCCGCACCGCCCGCACGACAGGCCTGCTCTACCTCGGCCTGGCCTTCGCCGGCGCCCTCGGTTTCCTGCTCATCCGGTCACAGCTCTTCGTGGCGAACGACCCCGCCGCGACGCTCGCCAACCTCGTCGAGCACAAGACGCTCGCCCGTGCCGATGTCGCGTTCGAACTGCTCGTCGTCCTCACGCAGGCGCTCGCCGCCGCGTGGTTCTACCGGCTGTTCCGCACCGCGGACTCGTTCGCCGCCGCCGGCATCGCCGCCTTCGGCCTCGTCAACGCGGTCGCGATCCTCGCCAGCGCGGCGATGCTCGGCACCGCGCTCCAGGTCGCGCAGACGCCGGCGGGCGACGCGGCCGCCACCGTCCAGCTGCTCTACCTGATCAGCGCGAACCTGTGGGGCGTCGGGGCGTTGTTCTTCGGCCTGTGGCTGATCCCGATGGGCTGGTGCGTGCTCCGGTCCGGATGGATGCCGCGCGCGCTCGGCTGGGTGCTCATCGCCGGCGGCGTCGCCTACGTGCTCAACGCGTTCGTGCGCTACCTCGTCCCCGGCGCGGACGCCTTCGTCGACGCGCTCGCCCTCCCCGCGACCGTGGGAGAGTTCTGGATGATCGGCTACCTGCTCGTGCGCGGCGTGGGCGGTCGCGCCCGCGAGGAAACGCCGGCAGCTGCGCCGGCCGCGGTCTGACCGGTCGACGTCCGGGGCGTCGCGGCCCCGGACGTCAGCTCGTTGCGGCCGAGCAACCACACCGCCGTGTCGTAGCGGCAAGGTGCGCCGGTCTGGGAGCGCTTGGCAATACGATCTGACTCATCATGTGCGAGCGCGCGGACGATCCCACGGCCAAAGGCGACGGCTCCATCAACGACCCACTGCTCTCCACCCCCGTGGCCAGACTGCTGGCTCTGGCGATGGGCACCGGCATCCGCGTGTTCGACGTGCCCGCGGCACACAGCGTCGGACTCGCGGGCCTGGTCGGTGTCAGCTCCGGCGACGACGGCGAGCCGCAGTGCTCGATCGGACTCACCGACGACCTCGACGACGACCTGCGCGCCGACGTGCTGGCGTTCGGCCTGGCGGTGCTCGTCGGCACGCCCGAGATCCTCGACGAGAGCCCGGACGGCGTCCTCGGCATCAGCAGGCAGCGACTCCCGCAGGCCGGCAACGGCCCAGGCAACCTGGCCTGGCACATGTTGCAGACGTGCGGCCGCGAGTCACCGTCGACGACGTTCCGGCTGATGGTCATCCAGTCCGACGAGTAGGCCAGTCGCAGGAGGACCGGCCAGTCGAGGACGACGTCGGCGAGGATGGCGGAACATCTGCTGAGCGCGCTGGCGGACGACCTCGCCCACAGGTGAGAAAGCCGGCTGTCAACGGCACTGGGGTGCGCTGCCAGTCGCGACCGGCGGCCTGACCAGGACCGCACAGGACTTCCGACGCTTGCTCACCGATCCGGTGTTCCTCGGCGCCGTACTCGTCACGGGCTTCGTCAACGCCGCCCTGTTCGCCTGCCTCAGCGGCGCGACCTATGTCCTGCAAGGCATCTACGGACTCTCGCCGCAGGGCTACTCCTACGCGTTCGGGCTGAACTCGCTGGGGTTCATGGTCTTCGGGTTCGCCGCCACCACCCCGCCCGCGACCTCGCTGGCCCTCGCGCACTACCCCGGCATCGCCGGCACCGCCTCCGCGCTGCCCGGGACGGCGAGGTTCGCGTTCGGTGGTCCAGCCGCGCCCCTGGTCGGCCTCGCGCTCGCGTCCACGGTGCTCGCCACGGCCGCCTACCTGGTGACCGCGCGGCACCGGGACGCCGGCCGTCACCTTGTTTCCGCTACTTCCGCAGCCCGTGGTGCACCACGCCGACCGCGTACGACGCCGACCGCCACCACGACCGCCGCGACCAGCAGACTCAGCAGCAGCTGGGAACGGGCATCGGCGTCGAACAGCATGCCCACCAGCAGGGCCACCATGCCGACGATCGCCGCCCACGTCAGGTACGGGTAGCCCCACATGCGCAAGGTGAGCTGCTCGGGGGTCCGCTCTTCCAGGTGCTTCCGCATCCGCAGCTGGGACACCGCGATGGCCAGCCACACGAACACCGCCACCGCGCCGGAAGAGTTGACCAGGAAGAGGAACACCGTGTCCGGCGAGAGGTAGTTCAGCGCCACCGTGGCGAATCCGACGACGGTGGAGGCCAGCACCGCGGCCGTCGGCACTCCTCGCCGGGAGACCCTGCCCATCACCGCGGGAGCCTCACCGCGCCGGGAGAGCGAGAAGACCATCCGGGAAGCGGTGAACAGACCTGAGTTCAGGCAGGACAGCACCGACGTGAGCACCACGACGTCCATGACCACCGCGGCCGCGGGCAGACCGAGCGTGTCCAGCACCGCTACGTAAGGACTCTTGGCGACATCGGCGTCATCCCACGGCAGCAGAGTGACGACGACGGCGATCGAACCGATGTAGAAGACGAGGATGCGCCACACTACCGATTTCACCGCGGCGCGCACCGCCTGCACGGGGTTGGCCGACTCCCCCGCGGCGACGGTGGCGATCTCCGCGCCGAAGAACGAGAAGACCACGACGAGCATCGCGGCGAAGACCGGACCCGTGCCCTGGGGGAAGAAGCCGCCGTGGCCGGTGAGGTTGGTGAGGCCCGGAGAGTCGAAGCCCGGCAGCAGGCCGCCGATCGCCAGCACTCCCACCGCGAGGAACACGGTGATCGCCGCGACCTTGATGCCGGCGAACCAGAACTCGAACTCGCCGAACGACCGGACCGAGTACAGGTTCGTCAGCGTCAGCACGATCGTCAGCAGGAGCGCCCACGTCCACTGCGGCACGGCCGGGACCCAGCGGTGCACGATCGCGGCCCCGGCGGTGGCCTCGATGCCGACCACGACGACCCAGAACCACCAGTACAGCCACCCGATCGCGAAGCCGGCCCACGGGCCGATCGCGCGTTCGGCGTAGGCGGAGAAGCTGCCGGTGTCGGGATTGGCCGAGGACATCTCGCCCAGCATCCGCATCACGAGCACGACGAGCAGACCGGCCGCGGCGTACGAGAGGAGCACGCCAGGCCCTGCCTTGCCGATCGCCGCACCACTGCCGACGAACAACCCGGCGCCGATGACCCCGGCAATTGCGATCATGCTGAGGTGCCGCTTGCGCAACGAGGGTTGCAGGTCCTGCGACATCGGCCCTCCTTCCCTCGACGAGAACGATCGACTGTTTCCGATCAGTCTGCGAGTGCCGCCCTGCGAGGGACAGTCGACAAATCGTCGAAGGTGCGCTGCCGCGTTGTCCAAATCCGACAGTCAGTCCGGCTGCGGTGACAACGATGTTTCCGGCACGTCAACGCTGGTCGAGTTGATCAGCACAGCGAGGCCGGCGCGGTTGGTGAGGCCGAGCTTGCGGTAGATCTGCTCGAGGTGCTTGTGCACGGTCCGCGGGCTGATGCCGAGGTTGCGGGCGATCTCCCGGTCGGTCGAGCCGTCGGCCACGTGCACGGCGACGTGCCGTTCCCGCGGTGTGAGCTCGGGCAGCCGGGCGAACGAGCGTGTGGCCTGTTCGGACACCAGCGTCGCGTGCCGGGCGGCCGCGACCAGCGCGGCCAGCCGCTCACGCCGGACCAGCGCCTGGGACAGGTGGGGCGCCAGCAGGTCGACGACCGCCCGGTCGCGCCGGGAGAAGCTGGGCCGGGAGCGGTTGAACACCACCACGCTGCCCCGGCGCCCGTTCAGCCGCACGACCCGCAGCAGCTGGTCGACCGTCCCCTCTGGACGGTAGAAGTCGGCGTAGAGCGGTAGCCGCAACAGGCTTCGCCGGTCCTCCAGGTCGGTCAGCGCGACCGAGGACGTGGGCGACAACCGGCCGGAGCGGTACGCCGTGAACGCGGGATGGTGTGCCACCGCGGCGACGAAACCGGGACGGCCCAGCAGGTTTCGTTCGGGGCGGGTGATGTGAACGCTCGTCAGCCGTCGTGCGACGTGGTCGCTGCCGATGATTCCCGCCGTGTCGCAGCCGACGAGGCGCCCCAGCCCGTCGAGGGTTGGAAGCGTGTCGTCGTCGTTCCACTCGTGCACCAGGTCGAGAGCGCGGCGCAGGTCGCGTGCGGTCAGATCTGCCACAGAACGAAAGAGCCCCAGCAGCACCCGCAGATACGACTACGCAGAAGTACGTATGGAGGCGAACACCCCGTGGTTGGTGGCATGGAAGCCCCAACCCAACCACGGGAGATTTGAATGATCGCAACGAAGAGGATCGCCGCGGTGGCCGGACTGACCGCCGCGGCCGTGCTGAGCCTCGCGAACACCGCGTCGGCGGCGCCGGCGCAGTACACCGAGACCAGTCTCAACCTCAACAGCAGCCTCGCCTCGAACCTGTCCGGGTTCGTGGTGGCGGCACCACCCAACGCGGCCGACAGCCTGCAGCGATGGCACGCGACGGAGCGCACCATCGCGTTGCCGGGCGGGGGAAGCGCGTCCGGGTGGCAGCTGAAGAACGTCGCCACCCAGAAGTGCATCTCCGACGCCGGCGCCAACGCACAGGTCAGGGAGGTCACCTGCGAGACGGCACCGGGTTCGGCCACCAAGCAGGTGTGGCAGACCACGGGCCTCAAGCACGTCAACGGCAAGCTCTACTGGTTCTGGGAGAACGCCACGACGCACCGCAAGCTCAAGAACAGCGGTGAGGTGACGGACGGGAAGTTCCCCACGTTCAAGGTGATCGCGTCCACGGACGCGCTCAGCCCGGGGACGGCACGGGAAGCGCTGCACCTGTGGAACGAGATCCGCGTGGCCTGACGGCAGGGGCACGGGCTCGCCCGTGCCCCTTGTCACACGACATGCCCACCTTCGGTGGTCCTGAAAGCCGCGATGAGCCCGTCAGCTGAATCAGTGGCATGGTGCTGGAGTCACTTGGATCGAATCGGGGTACAAGACCGATACCGTGCACGCGCGCGTTCTGCACGGCAGGCCACCTCGCGTGGCCGGACGGAACCGGTGCGGGCCTGTTGAGCAATCCAGCACCCGCACCGGTTCGGTTTCCCTCACCCGGAGTGGTGCAGCCATCGAAGCTCCGACGCCGTACCATTCGCTGCGAGCGTTGAGCCTCCAGCGCCGCGAACTCGCTCTCAGCGAAAGGCGATGCGGCATGGACGACCTGGTTACCACGCCTGTGCAGGCGGACGCGCAGTCCGCGGACGCGGACAGGCAAGACCCGGTGGAGCGGCTGGACGAGGCGACCGCGGCACTGGCGATGCTGAGGGACGGGTTCTCCGCCGAGGAGCCCCTCGACGAGGTCCTGCAGCGGCTCGCCGAAACCGCGACGAGAGCCATCCAGGACGCCGATGCCGTCACCATCACCGTCGGGCCTCAGCAACCGAGAACCGCCGCGGCCAGCGACAGCACACTCATCGAGATCGACGAGAAGCAGTACGGCGCCAACCGCGGTCCCTGCCTGGAGGCCGCCCGCACACTCCACGCCGTCCGCGCGGTCGTCGGTCAGAACAACGACACCTGGCCGGAGTTCGAGGCTGCTGCGGACGAACACGGCGTGCGCGCCTATCTGTCCGTACCGGTCGTGCTCCCGGCGTCGAACCACAACGACGCCATGCACGTGGGATCGCTCAACATCTACAGCTACACCGCGACGGCCTTCGATCCGTTCGATGAAAGCGTCATGCGGCTGTTCACCACCGCCGCCAGCGCGGCGATCGCCAACGCCCACCAGTGGCAACGGTCCCGCGAGCACATCAAGCAGCTCGAGACCGCACTGGTCTCGCGAGCGGTGATCGAACAGGCCAAGGGCGTGCTCATCGCGGTGCACTCCTGCACAGCGGACGAGGCCTTCACCATGCTCGTCCAACGCTCCCAGCACGAGAACGTCAAGCTCCGCGACGTCGCGCAGAACCTGCTCGACAGCGTCAGTCAGCGCTGAGCCGCCGCGAAAGTCGCAGAAACGTCGCGGCGTGCTGTCATGGGCGCGTTCAGGGATGCAGACCGGGGCCCGGCTCCGTGCCGGGAGCGATTGGAGTCGGACTGAGCGCGGTGTCGTCCTCGCCCTCTTCGAGGAGCGTGGCTGCGGCGCCGACGACGCGGACGTCCGGGGTGCCGACCACCTCGAGGTCTCTGTCGGCGTAGTCGAAGCGAGCCAGGACGCTGCGCATGGCCTCGATGCGAGCCCGTTTCTTGTCGTTGCTCTTGACCACTGTCCACGGTGCGATCTCGGTGTCCGTGACGCGCAGCATGGCGACCTTCGCCTCGGTGTAGTCGTCCCAGAGGTCCAGGGACTTGATGTCGTTGGGGCTGAGCTTCCACTGGCGCACCGGGTCGATCTGCCGGATGACGAACCGGGTCCGCTGTTCCTTGCGGGACACGGAGAACCAGAACTTCACCAGCAGCACTCCATCGTCGACGAGCATCCGTTCGAACACCGGTGCCTGCCGCATGAACAGCTCGTACTCCGTCCGGGTGCAGTACCCCATGACGTGCTCGACCACGGCGCGGTTGTACCAGGACCGGTCGAACAGCACGATCTCTCCCGCGGTCGGCAACTCGCGGACGTAGCGCTGGAAGTACCACTCGCCCCGTTCGCGCTCGCTCGGCTTGCCCAGGGCGACGGTCCGCGCGCCGCGTGGGTCGAGATGTTCGGTGAACCGCTTGATCGTGCCACCCTTGCCGGCGGCGTCACGGCCCTCGAAGAGGATGACGAGACGTTGCCCGGTCTCCCTGACCCAGTGCTGGAGCTTCAGCAGCTCGATCTGCAACAGCCGCTTGAGCCGTTCGTACTCGGGACGGGGCATCCGTTCGGTGAACGGGTAGTTCTCCCGCCAGGTGAGCACCTCCCGGCCGTTCGCGTCGCGCAACACCGGTTCGTCGGCGTCCCGGAAGTCAGCGGTGTAGCCCTCGACCACGAGGTCGTGCGAGCCGACAGTCAGGTCGGTCACGAAAACCTCCGTACGTCTCACGTCAGCAAGCGGTGGTTCCACGGGCCTCGCTCCGGTCCGCGCTGTCGACGTCGAGCAGGCTCAGCAGCGGTTCGACCTGTCCTGCGCGGAACGCACGGCGCTGGCGGTCCGCGCCGCCTCCGTCACCGTCCAGCAAGCGCAAACCTCGTTGCACCGCAGTCAGATCACCGTTGGCCTCGAACACGGGGGTGAGTCGCCGAACCAGATCGCTCAGCTGTTGCCGGACCGGCCGCGACTCGCCGGACGACACGTCCAAAGTGCTGCCTCGCAGGCCTTCGTTCGCCGCACCCCAGCAAGCCTGCCGCAAGGTCTCCTGTGGAATCGGCTCCGCCGGTACGCCGCCTTCGACGTCGACAACCGCCTTCGCGACGAGTGCGCGCACAAGCGCCGCGAGCAAGGCCGCATCGTCCACGGTCACGGCGACATCCGCGATCCGCACCTCCACGGTCGGCAGTTCGGTGGCGGGCCGCACGTCCCAGTAGACCATCGCCCGGTCCAGTGCCGTCCCCGCAACGATCAGGGTGTCGCAAACCTCCTCATAGTGCCGCCACGACCTGAAAAACGGCGGCGGGCCGGACACCGGCCAACGCGACCACACCGTCGAGCGCCAGCTCGCGAAACCGGTGTCCTTCCCGTCCGAGAAGGGTGAGTTCGCGGTCACCGCGGCCAGCACGGGCAGCCACGGCCGCACGTGGTTGCACACCTGCACCGAGGTCTCCCGATCGGGTACGGCGACGTGGACGTGGCATCCGCAGATCAGCTGCTGCTCGGCGAGCGCACCGAACTCGCGGGCGATTCGGCGATAACGCAAGCTGTCCGTTATCTCCCCGGTGGCATGGCCCAGCGGAGGCGCCCCCACGGCGATGGCCCGGCACCCGGCCGACCGCGCGGCCTGCGCGACCGCGCGACGCGTCTCGCACAACTCACTGCGAACTTGCTCCACATCACGGCACACCGACGTGTTGATCTCCACCTGCGCCCCGGTCAGCTCGCGTTCCAGCTCGAGGCCGAACCGCTCACGCGCAACGGCGAGAACATCGTCCGCCCGGTTCACCGGGACGCCGGTCACCGGATCCACCAGGAGGAATTCCTCCTCCACACCGACCGTCGGGCACCACACGCGCTTCGCTGACGCCTGCTCCACGTTTCACCGTCCTGCTCATGGCACCGATACGCGCTGCCGGGGAACTGGCGGATACCCCTTGCGCGGCGAACGCACTCAACCTGCGCTCCGGTGAATTCAGTGCGTTCGACCGAGCTGGTGCTCACACGACCTCAGCTGGAACTACCGCCATCGTGGCGACCGGAAACGTGACGCTGCTCGGTGTTTGCCCGGGCTCTGCCGGGCTAATTCCTCCGCACCAGGACGAACTGAGCGGAGAACGAGAATGAGTGCTGCTGGAGCACTGCGATCGCTGGCACGTGAGCACGTCGCCGTCGCCGCGCTCACGATCCCCCGTCTGCTGCGGCATCGGGTGTGGCGTGACGCGAATCCCCACGAGGGCGTCGGCCTCGGCGTGGTCCTGGTGCCGGGTTTCGGTGCGGGCGACTTCAGCCTCACGTTCGCCACCACGTGGTTGCGCGACCGCGGCTACGTGCCGGTGGGCGCGGGTGTCGGGTTCAACGTGGGCTGCACCGCGGAGCTGGTGGACCGCGTCGAACGACGTCTGGAGGAGCATGCCGAGGCCACCGGCGGCCCGGTGGTGCTGCTGGGGCAGAGCCGCGGTGGCGCGCTGGCCCGACTGGCCGCCGTGCGCCGCCCGGACCTGGTGTGCGGCCTGGTCATGCTGGGCAGCCCGGTGATCGACCCGATGGGCGCCCATCCTCACGTGCTGCTCGCCGCCAAGGCACTGGCCCGGCTGTCCGCGATCGGCGTGCCGGGGCTGATGAACACCGACTGCCTCTCCGGCACCTGCTTCGAGGACAACGTCAAGGCGATCAGCGCTCCCCTGGACGTGCCCGCGGTGTCGATCTATTCCCGATCCGATGGAATCGTGCCGTGGCGGCTGAGCCTCGACCCGGCCGCCGAGTGCGTCGAGGTGCACAGCACCCACACCGGCATGGGCCTCGATCCCGACGTCTACCTCGCCCTGCGACCACGTCTCGCCACGTGGGCCGCCCAGCGGTACGACCTGCGCGATGCCGGGTGACGAACAACTGCTGCGAACAGCAGAAGAGATCTTCGGCTGGACCGAGCTGCGGCCCGAGCAGCTGCTCGGTATGCGGCACCTCGTCGACGGCCAGGACGTGCTGGTCGTCATGCCGACCGGTGCCGGAAAGTCCGCCATCTACCAGGTGCCCGCGATCCTGCTCGACGGCCCGACCGTGGTGGTGTCACCGCTGATCGCCTTGCAACGAGATCAAGTCAGGGCGCTGCGAGCCAGCGACGCGCCCGCGGCGGCCGCGGTGAACTCGGCGCAGACCGCGGCGGCCAGCGAGCAGACCTGGCAGGCGTTCACCGCTGCCAGGACGGAGTACCTCTTCCTCTCACCCGAACAACTCGCGAACGCCGACACGCTCCAGCGGCTGCACCAGGCGAAGCCTTCGTTGTTCGTCGTGGACGAGGCACACTGCGTGTCGGCGTGGGGACACGACTTCCGGCCCGACTACCTGCGACTGCGCCACGTGATCGAGCGGCTGGGCCATCCGCCGGTGCTCGCGCTGACCGCCACCGCGAGCGGCCCGGTCCGCGCTGACATCGCCGAGCACCTCGGCCTGCGCGACGCGGTGGTGATCGTCGCCGGGTTCGACCGGCCCAACCTGCACCTGGGCGCCCGGTTCTGCACCGACGAGGACGATCGCGGACGGGCGGTGACCGACTGGGTGACGGGCCGCGCCGGACCCGGCCTGCTGTACGTGGCCACCCGCAGGGACGCCGAGCGGTACGCCGCCGATCTGGCCGGCGGGAACCTCGCCGTGGCGGCCTTCCACGCCGGTATGAAGGCCGCTGACCGGCGGCAGGTGCAGGACGGTTTCATGCGCGGTGATCTCGATGTCGTGGTGGCCACGTCGGCGTTCGGCATGGGCATCGACAAGCCGGACGTGAGATTCGTGGCGCACGCCGCGACACCCGGCTCGCTCGACGCCTACTACCAGGAGATCGGCCGGGCGGGACGCGACGGCGAGGCCGCGGAGGTCATCCTCTTTCACCGTCCGGAAGACCAAGGCCTGCAACGGTTCCTCGCCACCCGGCAGCTCGACCGCGACTGCGTTCGCCAGGTCGCCGCCGCGGTTCGCCGCCGTCGCCTTGGTATCGCGATCACCGAACTGGCGCGGCGGCTGGACTGCTCCCGGCGGAAGGTCACCGGTGTCGTGAACCTGTTGGAGGACGCGGAAATCGTGCGGACCGAGCAGGACCGGGTGCGGTACGCCGAAGGCGCTCCCCCACCGGCGAAAGCCGTCGCAGCCGTCGCCAAGGAGGCCGAGCGACGAGCGAGACGAGACCAGTCACGGGTGGAGGTCATGCGCGAGTACGCCGAGACGCGCGGCTGCCGCAGGCGGTTCCTGCTCGGCTACTTCGGTCAGGAGCTCGACGAGCCGTGCGGCAACTGCGACACCTGCGACGAGGGCGTGGTGGCCGACGACTCGGGCTCTGCCGAGTACCCGCCCAACTCCGTCGTGCGCCACGAACAGTGGGGCCGAGGCACGGTCGTGCGGCGCGAAGCCGACCGGTTGATGGTGTTGTTCGACGACGTCGGCTACAAGACGCTCTCACTCGCCGCCATCGGCAGCACCGGGGTGCTCGAACGGGGGTGACGGTCGGCATTCTCGCGGTTGAACACCGTCCGCACGGGAACACCTGCGGTTCCGAGATCTCATCGTCGCGAGGTGGCCGCTCATGTCCGAAGACCAGTACACCCGCCAGGACCCGAGGACCCAGTATCCGCGCCCAGGTGACCAGGAGGGCCAGGAACAGCCGCATCCCGGCACAGACCGGCGGATGGGGCCGGAGCCCGACCACGGCGAGCGCACCTACCGGGGCAGCAACCGCCTGCTCGACACCAAAGCCGTGATCACCGGCGGCGACTCGGGCATCGGCCGTGCCGCGGCTCTCGCGTTCGCCCGCGAAGGCGCCGATGTGCTGCTGTCCTACCTCGAGGAAGAGCAGGCCGACGCCGAGCGCACCGCCGAGCTCGTCCGGGACGCCGGTCGGCAGGCCGTGCTGGTGCCCGGCGACCTGCGCACCGAGGAAGCGTGCCGCGAGGTGGCCAAGCGCGCCGAAGAGGAGTTCGGGCGCATCGACGTCCTGGTCAACAACGCCGCCTACCAGATGGCGCAGAGCGAAGGCCTGCTCGGCATCAGCAGCGACCAGTTCGACCGGGTGTTCAAGACCAACGTGTACGCGATGTTCTGGCTCTGCAAGGCCGCAGTGCCGCTCATGCGTCCCGGCGCCGCCATCATCAACACCTCGTCGATCCAGGCGTTCATGCCCTCTCCCCCGCTCATGGACTACGCCGCCACCAAGGCCGCCATCGTCAACTTCACCAAAGCCCTTTCGGCCGACCTCATCGACAAGGGCATCAGGGTCAACTCGGTGGCTCCCGGCCCGGTCTGGACACCACTGATCCCCGCCACGATGCCCGCCGAGAAGGTCGACGACTTCGGCGCACAGACGCCGATCGGCCGCGCCGCGCAACCCGCCGAACTGGCACCGGTCTTCGTCTTCCTCGCATCGCAGGAGTCGAGCTACGTCACCGGAGAGGTGCTCGGCGTCACCGGCGGCCAGCTGCTCACCTGACGCGAGCGGCGCACAGCACGCCTATGCCACCTGGTCGAGCAAATCTCCAGTGGCTGGCGTAGACATCCGTGCCTGACCGCGTGTAGCCTTCTACAAGTAGCGAGAGAGAGAACGTCATATCTGCACGGGAGATGACGAACTACCCGTGAAGTGAGACAGAACAGTCGGCAGGCAAGACCGGAAGCACGACCGCAGTACGCACGACCCCCGGAGCCGACAGTCGCACGACAGAGCAAGTGCAAGACCGCAGTACGAAGCAAGTGCAAGACGGTCGTCCGCCGGAGCCGGCCAGCAGTACGAGCTCCGGCAGACGACCGAGACCAGTCGGTGCAGCAGGACCGGCACCGGCGATCACGCGAGAACAGAAAGTCAGTACCAGAGGAGAAGGGAAGGGTTGCACACCATCGGATCGCCCGCCTCCGGCTGAACACCGCCGAGCGGGTACCGCAGTTCCATCAGATTGGCAGGTGGTCTTCGGTTAAGCACAAGCAACGATCCCCGCAGCTCCCGCCTCTGACGCGGGATCCGCGGACACAGGAACCCGATCTCACGATCGGTTGATGGAAGTGAAACCCAAAAACCCTCGGGGCCCCGGTGCTACGCGCATCGGGGCCCCTCGTGATGCGGAGGCGCGATGACCCCTGAGACCCCCCGGACGGAATCCGGCGAGCCGCACACCGCGGCCGAGAACCTCGACGACGACCACTACCCCGCGTACACCATGGGCCGCGCCGCGGAGATGCTCAACACCAGCGCCGCCTTCCTGCGCAGCCTCGACGAGGCGAAACTCATCGAGCCGCAACGCTCCGCCGGCGGCCACCGCCGCTACTCCCGCCAGCAACTGCGCCTCGCCGCCCGCGTCCGCGCGCTGCTCGACGAGGGCATCGGGCTGGACGCGGCCTGCCGCATCGTCACCCTCGAGGACCAGCTCGAGGAAGCCCGAAACCTCAACACCCGGACTTCACCGCCGCACACCCCCGACGAGCCGTACCCGCCCCTGCGAGGCGTCTGATCATCTACCGCCGTCGTCAGCCAGGGACGGGATCACCGCGGTCCGCTGGGGCGGGAGTCCTCACCGGCCCCTGATGCCCGTCGGGCGAGGACGCCGGCGGTGAGGTCGTCGAAGTTGTCGAGGACGAGCCGGGCGAGGTCGGACCGGGCGTCCCCCGCCACCCACATGTCGAGCCCGACCCGGAAAGCCGCGGTCGCGGCGACGAGCCGGAGCCGGGTCAGCTCCCGTTCCGGCTCGGCGGCGTAGTCCGCGACCGCCTGGCTCTGATCTGGGCCACGATCGAAGCCAGGGCACTCGAGCGGTTCCTCGGCGAGGGGTACGAGCAGGCCCGGCTGGAGGACATCTGCGCCGACGCCGTGGTGTCGCTGACGGCTGGCGGATCACGCGGGCCCGTCTCGAAGGCGTTTCCTCCAAGGCGCTCCCCTGGGCTTCGACATCACTTGACCGCTCCCGCGGTGATGCCCCGCGTGAGGGTGCGCTGGAAGATCAGGAAGAACGCGATGGCGGGGATCACGCCGAGCAACGCCGAGGCACTGGTCATCGTCGCGTCCATCAGCCGCTGGCCCTGCAGCACACCCAACGCGACCGGCACGGTCTGGGTGTCGTTGGAGATGAGCAGGACCAGCGGCAGGAAGAACTCGTTCCACGTCCAGATGAACGAGAAGACGAACAGCACACCCAGGGTCGGCCTGCTGATCGGCACCACGATCCGGACCAGGGTCTGCCACTTGTTCGCGCCGTCGATCCGAGCCGCCTCGAGCAGCTCGTGCGGGAACCCGGCGTAGGTCGAGGACAACAGGTAGGTGCCGAACGCGGCCTGGATGATCGTGAAGATGATGATCACGCTGAGCTGCGTGTCGTACAGCCCGGTTTCCTTGGCCAGGAAGTACAACGGGTACACCATCGCTTCCTGCGGCAGCGTGTTCGCCACCAGGAAGGCGATCAGAATCCACGATCTGCCGCGGATCCGGCCGATGCCCAGCGCGTAGGCGTTCAGCACCGACACGACGACCGCCAGCACCGCGACCGAACCGCTGATGATGAAGCTGTTCAACAGCTTCTGGCCGAACCCGACCCGGTCCCAGAAGTCGATGACGCCCTGGAAGGTGATGTCGCTGGGCAACGCCAGCGGCCCGTCGGACGCGTACTGCGCCGGAGTCTTGAGCGCGTTCAGGGCCACGATCACGAACGGTGCCAGCATCACGACCGCGAGCACGATCAGCGACCAGAGCACGGCATGGCGTTTCACGCGCGCTCACCCCGGTTCTGCACCTTCAGGAACACCGTGGTGAGGATGAGGATCAGCACGGTGAGGACGGTCGCGATCGCCGCGCCGTAGCCGACCTGGGTCTTCTCGAAGAAGTTCTGGAACGAGAAGTAGGACGGGACGTTCGTCGCCCCGCCAGGACCGCCCCTGGTCAGCACGTAGATCGGCCCGAACACCTTCAGCGCGGCGATCGTGCACGTCAGCAGCACCACGAAGACCTCTGGCCGGATCTGCGGCACGGTCACGTGCCAGAACCGGCCCCACCACGACGCGCCGTCCAGCTCGGCGGCCTCGTACAGCGACGGGTCCGCCCGCTGCAGGCCCGCCATGAAGATCACCACCGGATACCCGATCTGGATCCACAGCAGCACACCCATCACGCTCCACAGCGCGACTTCCGGGTCGCCCAGCCAGTTCTGCCCCAGCGAGCCCAGCCCGACCACGCCGAGGAACTCGTTGAGCGCGCCCTGCGGAGCCAGGATCCAGCTCCACACGATGCCCGCCACCGCGATCGGCAGCACCTGCGGCAGGTAGACGCACGCACGCAGCACGCTCGCCGCCCGCTGCCCGAACCTCTTGCCGATCACGTCGAACAACGCCGCCGCGATCACCAGCCCGATGGCTGTCGGCAGGATCGCCATCGCCACCACGAGCGCGAGGTTGTGCTGGAACGACGACCAGAACGTGCCGTCGCCGAGCAGCCGCGTGTAGTTGTCCAGCCCGGTCCACTTCGGATCGCCGACGCCCTGCCACCGGGTGAAGCTGATGCCGATGTTCATCGCGAACGGCACCAGGATCACCGCGACCAGCAACAGCGCGCCGGGGATCAGGAACAGCAGGTACGAGCCGCGGTCCCGCAACGTCTTCGCGATCATTTGCCGACGTTCGCCAGGTTCTCCTGGTACGGCTTGGCCAGCTCGTCCAGCGCCTGCCGCGGCGTGGCCGTGCCGGTGATCAGCTTCTGCACCGCGGAGACCTGCACGTCGTAGTAGCCGGGTGCGGGCCAGTCCGGGTAGAAGGCCAGGCGGTCGCCCCCGCTCAGGGTCTTGAAGTTCTCGGTGAGCTCCTTGATCTGCGGCGACGCGGCGGGCGAACCGCTGTCCGCGAGGGGCACACCGCCCGCGTCCCTGAGCTTGTCCTGGATCTGCGGCGACATGGTGATCGCGATGAAGTCGTAGGCCAGGTCCTTGTTCTTCGAGCCCTGCGGCACCACCCACATGTTGCCCGCGGACCCGGCGGTCAGCCCCGGCCACAGGAACGACCCCCACTGGAAGTCCTTGATCCCGGCGGCCAGCCGGCCGTACCACCACGTGCCCGTGATCATGATCGGGTGCTTGCCCTGCATGAACGACACACCCATGTCCTCGGCCTTCACCCCGGCCGAGTCCTTGCTGACGTAGCCCTTCTTCACCCAGTCGGCGAACGTCTCCGCGCCGTACGTCCAGGCCGGGTCGTGGAAGTCCACGGAGCCGGTGTACCGCTGGAACCGGTCCACCCAGCCCTTGTCCGCCTTGGAAAGCGCGAGCTGGTACATGATCTGGTGCGCCGGGTACTCGGCGCCACCGACGGCGAGCGGCGTGATGCCGGCCGCGACGAACTTGTCCATCGCCGCCGTCAGCTCCGCGATCGTCGTCGGCACCGCGATCCCGTGCTTCGCGAACATGTCCTTGTTGTAGAAGGCCATCACGTACTCGGCGTAGTTCGGCACACCGAACCACTTGCCCGACCCCATCACGCCCCGCTCGTCGTAGCGGGCGGTGGTCTGGATGTTCTGGCTCAGCTGCTTGTCCCAGCCGCGCTTCGTCACCTCGTCGGTGATGTCGGTCAGCAGCCCCTGCCTCGACAGCAGGCCCGCGGTCGCGTTGCCCTTGTTGTACTCCAGGACATCCGGCGCGTCCTTGGAGTTGAGCACCATCGGTGCCGTCTTCTGGATCTGCTCGAAGCCCTTCTCCTCGAACTCCACCTTCACACCGGGGTGGGTCGACTCGAACTGCTTGATCGCCTCGGCCCACGCCACCCCCATCGCGCTGTCCGGGCCTTCGTAGTGCCAGAGTTTCAGCGTCCTCGGCCCGTCGTCACCGGATCCCGACCCGCACCCGGCGATCACCAGCGCGGCGGCCAGCATGGCTGCGAGAGCCCGCTTGGACAGCCCCTTCACCCCAGTCATCGACCCCTCCTCGCATTGCGAACGAACTAATTGTCGAATTCGAATCGAAACGCTTCGATCAGTCTCGCCTGGACCGTAGCGGCGATGTCGCCACAATGGAACGCCCTCTGATCAGCAGCCGATCCTGAACCAGTTGATGCCGAGGTCGAGCCAGCCGGCGACGGCGCCGTAGGTGTTCGAGATGTCGGTGTCGGGGATGGCGGGCGAGATGCCGAACACGAAGTACAGGTCGTGAACACCGGGCAGGGCGGTGATCGGCACGGTTGTCCGCCGCCAGTGGTAGAGCGGGTTGCGGTAGTCGGCCACCGAGTTGAGGCCGTGGTCTCCGGTGACAGTCACGCTGCCGAGCACGGCCCCGTTGACCGGATCGTCTGCCTTGATGGTGATCAGGGCCGGTTCGGTCGACACCTTGACGTAGTTGATCGTCAGGCTGGCTCTGGTGACGTCCCGAAAGTCGATCTTGTGATAGGCCGCCCAGTCACCGTTGCGGATCCTGTTCAGCTGCAGGCCGACATCATCACCGTGGACGTTGTCCGCGCGCAGGTTCGACGGGGCGCCGCTGATGTTCCCGGAGGCGTCGAACAGTTGCGCCTCGTGCCGGACGGCGAAGGCGTTCTTGTTCGTCTGCCCCTGGATCACGACCCGGGTCGTGCAGGACAGCCCGTTGCCCGTGGTCGCCTTGAGGTGGACGTGGCCGTCACCGGCGGCCGTCGCGCGGATCGTGCAGTTCCACGCCCGGTTGTGGTTGCCGGAGGTCTGGCCCTCGATGAAACCCGCCGCAGACGCGGTGATCTCCGCGAGGGCGGTGGGACGGCCCTTCTCGTCGGTGAGCTCGAAGGTGACGGGCCGAGCCTCCGACGGGAACGGGTAGGTGACCGCCGACAGCACCAGCGAGCCTCGATGCTGGTCGATCGCCCCGAACCGGGAGAACTGGTTGGGCCCCCAGGAAATGTCGCGCGGACGCGAGTCGTGGCCGCTGCGAATGATGATCGCCTCGGGTTCGGTGCCCGCGGGTACGGCCTGGTTCTTGAGGGTCACCGGGAGCCCGGCGGCGGCCGTCCCGTTCGAGGTGGCATAGGTCGCGGTGACGCGGGCGGTCCCGTCGCCTGCGCCGGTGGCGGTCAGCTGGCCGGAACTGTTGATCGTCGCGAGTGTCGTGGGGCCGCCGTCGGGCGCGGTCACCGCCCAGGTCGGCGGACCGGTGACGACTCCGGTCCCGCGCAACTGTGCTTCCAGGAGCAGGCTCGCGGACTGCTGCTCGATCGTGGCGGGGACCCGGACGCGAGCACGGCCCAGGGACGTGGCCGCACTGGAGCCGAAGAGGTTCGAGGTGATCGAGACGTCCGCGCTCGTCGCCGGTGCCACCGCTCCCAGCCTGAGCCATTTGACGCTCACGCCGGCGTCGGGGAAGACGAGGTACAGGTCGGCGGTGCGGCCGCTGGGCCTCGTCAGCCCGGCACCCGCGTTGACGAACGTCTGGGCGTTGCCGGTGGGCGCGACGGTGATCGTCCCGATCCGCGTTCCGCCCTGGTCCGCGCTCGGCCCACCGCTCCACACCGCGACGTTCGACGCTGAGGGGTTCGGGTTGGACGCGCGGACCGTGATTCCCGTCGGCCGGCGTCCGAAGCTGACGTCGGCGTACTTCACCCACGCTCCTGCCGTCCTGGCCAGGATGCCGTAGGTGTTGTCCTCGCTGACCGACGTCGGCACGACGTCGGCCTGCAGACCGGTCGATGTCCGGCTCGTGAACGAGTGGTCGTCGAAGTCGCAGGCCGGCGTGACGCGAGTCAGGTCCCGGGCCGGGATCGGATCACCGGTCACGGTCAGGGTGCGTGACACCAACTGGTCCGCGTCGGAGGACGAGCGGCCGGCGCTGATCGTGTAGCGGCCGGGCTCCACGAAGAAGCGGCTGCGTGACACGTCCCAGATCGCGAGGTCGGACAGCTTGGCGCTGATGGTGACGCGCCGGGACCGGCCTGGGGCGAGATGGACGCGCTGGAAGCCGATCAGTTGCTTCTTCGGGTGTTCGACGCGCGACTCGGCGCTGTGGCGGTAACTCGCGTACACCTGCACGACGTCGTCGCTGGCCACAGCGCCGGTGTTGGTCACGGTGAGACCCACCGCGACATCCGGATCACGGGTGTTGCGCGCCGAGGCCGGGTTCACGGTGAGATTGCTGTAGCGGAACGACGTGTACGTCAGTCCGTACCCGAAGGGGTAGAGGACGTCGCCGTCGTAGTACTCGTAGGTGCGCTTGCCCTTGATGATGTCGTAGTCGGAGATCGTCGGCAGCGCGTCGAGGCCGGGGTACCAGGTCTGGTTGAGCCGCCCCGCCGGGGCGTGGTCGCCGAAGAGCACGTCGGCGACCGCCGAGCCGAGCTCCTGGCCGGCATGGCTGGTGTAGACGATTGCCTTCACGTTCGGGTTCGCGGCGATGGCGCGCAGGTCGAACGGGTAGCTGCCGACGACCACCACGACCGTGTTCGGGTTGGCGGCGGCAACCGCGTCGACGAGCTGCTGCTGGTGGGGCGGCAGCTTGATGTCGGGCAGAGTGGTGAGCCGGTCCTGCGTCTCACGCGAGGTCAGGTGCGGCTGGTCGCCGACGACCACCACCGCTACCGGGGCCGAGGACGCCTTGGCGACCGCGTCGGCGATGCCGTCCTTGACGGTGACGAGCTGGAACTGCCGGTTGGGGCTGGACGCCGAGCCGTCGTGCCGCACGGCGTAAGGCGCGCTGGTGTCCACCTGCACGTTGGGGTTCGCCGTCGGGCTGACGATGCCGGTGCTCTTCGCGAAGCGCAGCGACACCGTGGTTCCGGACCGGCTGACGATCCCGAGGTTCTGGTCGGTCGTCCACTGCTGGCTGGAGCGGTGAGGGCTCTGGTAGCCGGGCGGGTCGGCATCGGCCATCACCGTGTTGCCGGCGCCGCGGGCCGCGAGGTAGCGGTCGTGGGCGACCGAACGCGTCAGCCGCTTGTACGGGTTGGCCGGCTCGGTGTCGAGGTCACCGGCGTGCAGGCGCACCATCAGGATGCCGTGGACCGCTTTGTCGATGTCCGCGCCGGTCAGCATGCCGCGGGCCAGCGCCTCGTAGATCGGGCGGCGCGTGCTGGGCGTGTCCGTGTCGCCCGGCGTCATGACGGCGACGCCGTTCTTGATCGAGTCGGCCATCGCGGCGGCCTGCCCCACCGAGTTGTTCGGGTAGTAGCCGTTGGAGCCGGTCAGGTTGCCCGGTAACCCGGCGTCGGTGACGTTGAAGTAGGCGCAGTTCCCGTAACCGCCCGCAACCCAGTCCTCGTAGACGGTGGACATCATCTCCGGGAAGACCATCGTGGGCTTGCCGTTGACGAAGTTGTAGGAGGTCATCATCCCGTTCGCCGCGCCTGACTCGATCCCCTTCCGGAAGACGCGCAAGTAGTACTCGTGCAGGTTCCGCGGCGTCGCGTTGGCGGAGTACGAGGTGCGCGAAGCCTCCTGTCCGTAGGCCGCGACGTGCTTGAGCGTCGGGATGCTCTGGTAGTAGAAGGGATCGTTCCCCTTCATCCCCCGTGCCATCGCCGTCGACATGATTGCGGCCAGCGTGACGTCCTCCCCCATGCTCTCCGAGGCGCGGCCGCTGCGCGGATCACGCGCGAGGTCGACGACCGGACCCCAGAGGTCGATGCCGTTGAAGCGGGCGTCGACGCTGTTGTAGGCGCGCGTCTCCTGCCCGATGACGTTGCCCACCTTCGACATGAGCGCCGGGTTCCAGGTCATCGCCAGGCCGGTGTTCTGAGGGAAGACGGTGGCGTGGCCCAGCCAGGACAACCCGTGCAGACACTCGGTCCCGGTGCGGAACTGCGGAATTCCGAGGCGGATGACGGCGACGCTGAACTGGTGCAGCAGACCCACCTTCTCGTCCAGCGTGAGCGCGGCGATCAGGTCCCGGACCCGCGCGTCCGGTCTCAGCGCCGCCGCGCTCAGCTGGACCGGTACCTCGGCGGCGGCCAGGCGTGCGAGCGGTAGCCGCGTCGCCACCAGCCCCGCGCCGACCACCGCACCGCCCAGGAACCGGCGCCGGTTCAGCTCAGCGGACCAGACCGTGCCCGCACCGGTTTCCGTTTCGTCGTGCGCCGCCATGCCGAACTCCTCCGCTGCCAGTCAGGTCCAAGCACGAAGCCGGTGTTCCCTACCGTCGTTCGAACGACCAGACCGTCGTGTTGTCGGTGGAGCCGGTGTTCCACTTCACCTCACCGGCCGCGGTCGTGTACAGGTGGTCCCTGACGGAGGTGCTGTTGTTCAGACGCCATCCCCCACCGGCCGGCTCGAGGCTCCACAACGAGTCCGTGCTGACTTCGCCGGAGTTCCACACCACCCTGTTACCCGTGGTGTCGGTGTCCAGGTAGAACCGCCCGCTCCTGGCGTTGCGAACGGTGCACGCGCCGGAGGAGTGCTGGGTGACGACCCAGTTCTGGTCGTCGTACGAGGTGCCGGACGCGACGGTGAGTCCGCCGTTGTTCTCCGAGTCCAGGTACCTGCCCGTGGCCACATTTTTGATCTTGTAGGTGGCGCCGCTGACGATCCCGCCGGGGTCGGCCTTCTTGTAGGCGCGGAAGTAGTCGACGACGAACTCCTTCGGCTCCGGGTCGCTGGGGTTCACCGTCCCGTTCCATCCCGCGTTCTCGTAGATCCCGAGCAGGAACGCCGAGGCGTACGCCGGAGAGGCGTTGATCGTGTTCTTCAGGACGTTGTCGACGTACAGCTTGATCTGTGTGGGCGTCCACTCGAGAGCGTAGATGTGGAAGTCCGAGGTCACGTCGAACCCGGCCTGAAGCGTTTGTCCGACCTCCGGGAGGTTCGGATCCGACCACTTGTGCAGGCTGTAGTAGAAGCTGCTGAGGCCGTGCTTTCCCTTCCCGTGCTCGAAAACGTCGATCTCGGCTCGCTGCTCGTACGTGTCCTGCTTGCCGACCGTCCAGAACGCCGTGTGCATCCCGTGTCGTGCGCTGGACTTGGCGCGGATCTCGAAGTATCCGTACTGCGGGGTGTACTTCATGACGGTCGGGATCTCGTGGTCGAAGGGCGACGTCTGGTGCAGACCGACTCTCTGCGCGGTCTGGATGCTGGAGACCTTCATCGGGTTGCCGCCCGCGTAGTAGGTCGGCTGGTCGTCGTCGATGCGCAGCACGAGGGCGTTGTCCCTGAAGTGGTAGCGCGCGCGGGATCGCCATTCGGGTGTGCGGGACTCGAGGTAGTTCGTGATCCACAGGCTGCTGTCGAGGCTTCCGTTGAACTCGTCGTGCCGGTCGAGGGTCCAGCCCGGCTTCTCGATCGGGTTCGGTGGAACGCCGGCCGCCATGGCCGGTTGAGGTGAGCTGACGGAGACGATGGTTGCGGCGGCCAGGAGCGGCAGGACTGCAGCTGCCCGGAAGAATCGCCGGAGACTCGGTCGTGCGGTTCTCATAGCTGTTGTCCCCTTGAGACGTCGTCAGATCAGTGCGGCAGTGAGCACCGGAACGTAGAAGGAGGTGATCCCGGCGAGGTTCGGATGCGTGCCGGTACCGCTGGTTCCGGGATAGCCGTTCACGAGACCGTTGAAGGTGTACGCCACCCGGTGGCTGTCGATGCGGGTGTCCAAAGTGGTGCCGTTGAAGACGTCCGTCACCGTGACGCCGTACTTGGCGCAGACCTGCAGCGTCACGTCGCGGATCGCGAGCTGGGTGTTCCAGTCGCGGGAGCCGAGCTTGTGCACGGCGACGTAGACGATGCGGGCGTTCGGCCACTTCGCCCGCATGGTGCGGACAGTGGTGTCGAACGCACTCGTGAACGCGGACCTGTTGAAGGTGGCCGGGTAGGCGTCATTGGTGCCACCGTCGAACACCACGTAGTCGGGTGACTGCGCAGAGGCGTTCTGCACCTGTGTGACGATCTGGTTGCCACCGGCGCCGATGGTCGCGCCGTTGATGGCGTATTTGGTCAACGTCATGAGCTCGCGTTCGGCCGTGAGGTGCGTGAAGCCGCGCGAGTAGTTGTGGCCGGCGACGATGCTGTCGCCGAACGCGTACATCGTCTTGCCCCTCAGGCTCCCGTTCGCGGCATTCGCCGGTGCGGTGAGGCGGAAGTTGTCGATGGACTGCACGCCGGAGCCGTAGTAGTTGCAGGCAACCAGCTTCGCGAGGTTCTTACCGGTCACGGTCGCCGTGCCCGAGGCCATCACCCGCGCGGCGGTTTCCTTGGTGGAGATCAGGTACTGCACACGCTGCAGCGCGAAGTCGAGATGCAGGTTGATCGTGTACCACTTGGTGCGGTCGTAGGCGGTCCTCGTCCAGGCCGGGTTGAGCGAATCGGGGGCGGACGTCGAGTCGGAAACGGGGCCGGTGAGGCCGTAGCGGAGTTCGGTGGTGGTGCCGGCGAGCGAGAACACGAGGTTGCCCTCGCTGTCGCGCAGTTCGATGCCCGTCTTGTTCCCGCTGGTCGCGATCGCCGTCTTCCAGTCGAAGGTCAGATCGAGAGTCCGTTCCCGCACAACAGGTGCGTCGAACGTCTTGGCCGAGGTGGTGTAGTTGCCCATCCCTCTGGTCACGTTCAGGACCCCGCCGGTCACCGGGGCGCCGGAGGGGAAACCGAAGTTGGCCGGACTCGTCTGGGAGCTGAACGTCTCGTCGATCAGCACGCCGGCCGCGGCCGCGGTGGGGGCGACGACGGTGACCGCCGCCGCCACGAGGACGGCGACGACGGCCGTGGGCCGGAGAAACCGGCGGGATCGCCGTTGGTCTGCATGCACGTGGAGTCCCCCTGCGCATCTCTTTGCTCACTTGGGTTCGAAGGTCCAGACCGTGGCGGCGTCGGTGGAGCCGGTGTTCCACCTCACCTCGCCGGCCGAGGTCGCGTACGGGTATTCGCTCCCGGCGTTCTGGTTGTTGAGGCGGTAACCACCGGTGGAGACCGGTTCCAGCGCCCAAAAGGCATCCGCGCCCGATCCGCCGGAGCCGTCCTGGGCGAACACGCCCAGCAGCGACTTGAGCTGGGTGTCGTTCCAGCCGTAGCTGTACCGCCGCTTCTCGTACCGGTACTGGATCCCGTTGTGGAAGAACGGCTTTCCATCGACCATCAGGACCATCTTGTCGTGAGCGGATCGTGCCGTGTCCACATAGGACACCATCGTTGCCGTCGGACCGGCCGCACCGGCCGCACGCTGGTCACCGAACACGCCCAGGCCCAGCCCGCCGAGCGCTGCCGCTCCCGCGGTGGTGAGGAACCTGCGCCGCGGCCACGTGTTGGTCTTCGGCTCCATTGCCCTCTCGATGCTTCTACGCGCTGATGACTTCGAGGTGGCCGACGTTCGGCAGCCCGGCCGAGGTCGCGGGACTGAACCGGATCGTGTTGCTGCCGGCGTTCAGCGAGACCGTGAAGGTCTTGACAGCCCAGGCGTTCCAGGCGCCCGTACCCTCGAACGACGGCGTCTGGACGGCCGATCCGTTGACGATCAGCGAAGCCGGTCGCGCGGATGTGGTGCCGTTGGCGAACCTGTCGCCACGCCGGCGAGAACCACCAAGCCGATCACGGACGCGAACCACCGCAGCATCCGGCTCGGCGACCGGGATGTCCTCCGCCCGGCACGCGCTTCGACACGGCACATGAAGCTCAACCTCCAGATGCTCGACTTCCACCGGCACTGCAGCACTGTCGTGCCGGTCTCGACGAGACCGGCTGTACGACGCGACTTCTTCTGACAACAGATCACCGTGGCAGCGGTGGAGAAGAACTTCTGGAAAGCGCTTTCCCGAGAATCACCATAAGACCGAGCCAGAACGGCCGTCAAGGGTCATCCATTGCTTCGATGACGAAGCTCGGACGTTCCGCCAACTCACCGAGAGCGGGCGATTGAACCGGCCGGGAAATCGTTTACACCGTGGAGTGCCGAACGCCGACGGCCTACTGCACCGCGCAGACATCCGAGGTTCCAGAGAACCATCCAAGCGGCTTAAGACCAGGTCAGGAGCGTCATCACGACAGCCCGCGAGCCGCACGGGAACGTCGACCTGAGACTCGTATCCGTCGAAAACGATATCGTTATCGTTATTCCCGGCCCCCGGCGCGTTGATTCGGCCCACCCTCAATGTGAAATCAACCTTGGAGCCCGCAATATTCTCATCGAATCGACAGTCGAATACGTTGCACGAAAGCCGGCGACGCCGTGGTGGTGACACACCCGCGCGGTCAGGCCCGGCGGTTTCGCCACCACCGAGCCACGGGTACCCGGCACGTGCCGACACCCGGCGAGCAGGCGGGCGTTGGCGTTTTCTGACCGACCGGGAACCATTGGCTCGGCTCTTGTGCGCGATCGTTTCCATCCACTCGCGTCCCACGCGCCATGAACAGCACAACCCTGCCCGGGTCGTGGCCTCTGGTGGTGCTCACCGACGAGCAACACGAGGTGCTGAGGCTGCGTGTCGTTCACGGTCTGTCCGCCGAGCAGGCGGCACTGGTGCTGGGCTCCACGCCGGCGGAGGTGCGACTCGTGCAGCACCAGGCGCTCGAGGCGCTGCGCGCGGTGATCACGGGATCGTGGCCTCTTCCGCCGTGAGCCGCTCCACGTGGGATGCTCTTCACAACGGAAGGCGAAGTCGGTGAGCGGTGAGCGACTGGCCAAGGCGCTGGCGCACCTCGCCGGCGACGCGGCGGCCCGCGGCATCACGACCTCCACCGAGTCGGCTTGCGAAGCGTGCGTTGTGCTGATCGGGGTGAGCGGCGCGCAGCTGACCCTCATGAACGGGACGGGCCGGGGTGAGTCCCGGTACTCCACGAACGAGATCGGCACCCAGCTCGAGAACCTGCGGTTCACCCTGGGTGAAGGGCCGTGCGAGGACGCGGTCCGATCAGGTGTGCCCGTGCTGGTGGAAGAGCTGGACACCTGGGAGAACCGCCAGAGGTGGCCGCTTTTCGTGCCTGCGGCAAGTGCCGCCGGCGCACGAGCGGCGTTCGCGTTCCCGTTGCGCAGCGGTGCGATCCGGATCGGTGCGCTCGTGCTGCACCGGACGAGCCCAGGACCGCTGACTCCGGATCAGGTCTACGACGCACACATCGTGGCCGACATCATCCTGTCGTTGCTGCTGGACGAACTGACTCGCCGGCATCTCGACTCCGAGGTTCCTCCAGCCGACGGAGTTTCACTGAGCCGTGCCGAGGTGCACCAAGCCACCGGGATGCTGTCCGTCCAGATGGGGGTGAGCATGGATGAGGCACTGGTGCGACTGCGCGCCCACGCGTTCGCTCATGACCAGTCGGTCGTCGATGTCTCCCGCGACATCATCGGCCGGCGCCTGCGACTGAGTCCGGACGGCCGGTCTGATCCCAGATGATCACTCCTCCGTCCGGCGATCGATCAACAGAGGTGGCTCCCATGACCATGGAGAATCTGGCGGAGACGTTCGTCGAGCTGGCCGACACCCTGGTGGCCGACTTCGACCCGGTCGAGTTCATGCACCTCCTCACCGACCGCTGCGTCACCACGCTGGAGGTGGACGCCGCCGGCATCCTGCTCGTCGACCACCACGGTGAGCTGCAGGTCGTCGGTGCCTCCACCGACCGCGCCCGGCTGCTCGAACTCTTCGAGCTCCAGCATCACCAGGGTCCGTGCATGGAGTGCTACCTCACGAGCGCGCCGGTGACGGTCGCCAGCTTCACCGAGCCGCCGCAACGATGGCCCCAGTTCTCCTCGGTGGCGAGGGATGCGGGGTTCGGTGCGCTGCACGCACTGCCGATGCGGTTGCGTGAGCAGACCATCGGCGCGTTGAACCTGTTCTCCATCGCTGAGGGAGCCCTGAGCGAACGCACGCTCAGGGTCGCGCAGGCCATGGCGGATGTCGCCACCATCGGCCTGCTCCAGGCCCAGGTCATCAGCCGTCGTGAGTTGCTCGCCGTGCAGCTGCAGAACGCGTTGCAGAGCAGGGTGCTCATCGAACAGGCGAAGGGCGTTCTCGCGGAGCGGCTGCAGCTCGACATGAGCCGGGCGTTCGAGACCATGCGCCGTTACTCGAGGAGCCACAACCTGTACCTCAGCAAGGTGGCGGAAGGCGTCATCGCCGGCGAGATCGACCTGACGGCGCTGGCGGCGAGAGAGGCAGCTGATCCGCCCGCGCGGCGCTCACCTTCGTAGTTCACGTCCTCGCGTGGTCTGCGAGGGTATCTGGCCGCCTTCGGTCTCCCTCACGTCCGTTGTGGACTCCGGGGGCGTCCCCGACGTCCACGCGGAGCAGATCCTCGACGGTGTCCGTGTTTTCGCGCAGGACGGCACGCATCATGGTGTGGTGGGCGGCGGACGGTTCGGTGTCCGGTGGAACGAGGAGCAGCGTGAGGCGGCGCCGGTCGCCCGCGATGAGGTCCACGGTGTGCGGCGGCCTGGACCAGAACCCGCTGAGCCGGACGCGGACACCGTCGGGCGAGATCTGCGCCGGCGTTGTGTCCCACTCGGTCAGGTTGTAGCTCACGCGAGGGATCTCACCCAGCCGAACCGCCAGCACCGCGAGCAGCGCGGGCAGTTCGGCGGCGAGGTCCCGGGAACGTGGCCACCAAGCACCGTCGACATACCCCGTGGTGAGCGCCTTCGGCCGCAACCGCAATCGCAGCGGATACCGAGGCTGCTCATCGGCTGTGACAACCGGTGAGGTCGTGGAAAGGTGAGGGGCCGACGTCATGCCGGGACTCCCGTCTCCGGCCGAAAAAACGGACCGGTTCAGGTTTCGCCGAGATGTTCTCGACAAAATCGACACTACACCCCTTCAGACTTGATCGCCTGAAATGACGGCGAATATTTTCACCCCGCCAACAGCTGCTACCTGCGACGTTGCCGCAGGTCTGCCCTGACTCCGCCGTTCGGGTGCCACATTTCCGCCCGGCTTCAACAGACGACCGGCGCAGGTGGCAAGAAATGAACAGAAAATGTTTGACCTCGGCCACACCAGGGCTATCCTGGGAAAAACCGCCCAGACCCCGCGGTCGCTCTGGTCTTGTGAGGAGATTCCATTGAGCACCGTGTGCGGTAACGCATGAACGCAGTCCCGGCAGACGCGTCGGTGATCGCCCAGCGCCTGCACCTCGCCACCGGTTTCCACGCGTCCGAACGCGACTGGGTCGTGGAGCGACTGGCCGCGCTCGGTTCTCGCCTGCGGTCGTACCGTGACGACCAGGTGGACCTGGAGATAGCTCTGAAGGACCGCGAGGGCATCGGCCAGCGGGTCATCCTGCAGTGCTGGATCAGCAGTGCGCATCGCCTGCACCTGGTCGCCTCCTCGTCCGAGCAGCGGTTGTCCTCCGCGCTCAACGAGGTCCGCGACGAGCTGATCCGTCAGGTGGACGAGGCCAAGACGCGCACCGAGCCGCGCAGCAACCGGTCCCTGCGGTCCATCCCGCCGGCACCGGAGATCGGCTAGCGACATGGGCACCGGTCAGCGCTGTGGCACAGACCTTCGTCGAGCTGGCGGACACGCTCGTGGAGCGGTTCGACAGCACCGAGTTCCTGCACGTGCTGGCCGAGCGTTGCGTCGAGTTGCTGGTGGTGGACGCGGCCGGAATCCTGCTGGCCGACGAAGGGGGTTCGCTCAAGCTGATGGCCTCCTCCAGCGACCTGTTGCGTCCTCTGGAGCACTTCCTGCTCCAGAGCGAAGAAGCCCCGTCCACCGAATGCTTCAACTCCGGCCGGAGCGTGCGGTGTCACGACCTTCACGCGGAACCACAACGATGGCCGCGGTTCAGCGTCGCGGCGGTGCAACTCGGGTTCACCGCGGTCGACGTGGTGCCGATGCGGTTGCAGGACGAGGTCATCGGCACGCTGAACCTGTTCCGCACCACGCCAGGAGCGCTCCCGCCCGCAACGGCGGCACTGGCGCAGTCGTTCGCGAACGTCGCGACGCTCAGCCTTCTCCAGGTGCGGGCGATCCGGCACAACGAGCTGCTCACCGAGCAGCTGCAGTCCGCACTGACGAGCCGGACAGCGATCGAGCAGGCGAAGGGCGTGCTGACCGAACGCCTGCAGATCGACGTCGCGGATGCCTTCTCCCTCATGCGGAACTACGCCCGCAACACCAACCAGCTGCTGCCCGACGTCGCCGGGCAGGTCAACGCCCGGTCACCGGAGATCGCCAGGCTGACGAGGATCAACCAGCCGCGCTCCCGCTGGTAGGTCAGGGCACACCAGCGCCTCGGTGACATCGGTGTGGAGGTCGAGCACGCCGACCAGCCCGGTGATCATCAGAGACAGCCGCACCGGCCGGGTGCGTGCGACCACGCACAGGCGGCAATCCGCGAGCAGCGCCGCCTCCCTCACGACGACCAGAACGGTGAGGCCGGCCGCACCGAAGAAGCTCACGCCAGTGAGGTCGAGGATCAGGTGGCGGGTGGATCGCACGTGCGCGATGAGACGATCGTGCAACAACGGACAGGTTGTCGCGTCCATCTCGCCGTGCACGGCCACCACGAGCGCACCGGAAGGGGCCATCCGCGAGGTGACGGGCATGAGCTCACCGGCGGCCGGGGCGATCGGTGCGGGCCCCGCGGCGACGGTCGTGGTCACATCAACAAGTACCATGGGACCTCCTCGGTCGGCTTTCGCCGCGCCTGGGTCCAGGGCACTTGACTCAGACACTACACCTCATGCACCGAACAAAGCGGATTCGCCGACCGGCCTCACTCAGAGTCACTCCACAATAGACATTCCTCGCTCGAACGCCCCCTCTGGACGACGAGTTCAGGCGTAGCGTTGAGTCATCGACGAATCAGCGAACAGCGAACGACCCCAGGCCGGCTCGACCGGGGTCACCGGGAGGATCCGGGCGGGCGCCGCCGTGATGGCGGGCGTTCTCCTGCTTCTCGCGGCCGCTCTGGTGATGCTGCTCGGCGTCTCGGAGGCGGGCGCGGCGCTGCTGGGCGTGCTGGGCTGGACGGTCGCACTGGCGGCACGCCTGCCGGTGCTGGCATCGGCGGGCAGACTGCACGCGGTCAGGCAGCGCGACACCATCCTCGGCGTGGCGTCGGGAGTCACCGACGAAGTGGTCCGGCTGGGGCTCGTGCTGATCGTCGTCAGCGGGATCGGATCGGCGCTCTGGACGGGCTTCGGCTGGGCGCTGGCCGGGCTCGTGTTCGTCGCCGCCACCCAGCTGACGCAGTTCAGCTGGCCCATCGGACGCCAGGCGGCTGAGCAACTGAGGTCGCAGGGCGGGTTCATCAGCACGCATCCCGTGCACGGCGGGGTTCGCGGCATCACCGCGACCTCGTTCCACCTCGGTGCGACCCTGCTCGTGGCCTCCTGGCCGTGGTGGGTGCTCGTCACCGCGTCCGCGCACGCCTTGGTGAACGTCGCGTTCGCCCGATGGGCTCGGCGACGACTGGTACCGGTCGAACTGCTCGGCGCCGTCGTGAGCGCCGCCCTGCTCCTGGGAGGGCTGCTGACGTTCGTCTGGCGATGAAGGCACCATCATGTGGTGAACGCCCGCAGGAGCGTGCACCGAACGGTGCACACTCCTGCGGAGGGCGATGAGCGAGTCAGTCCTTCTTGAAGGCGTCCTTGACCTTCTCGGCCGACTCCTTGAGGTGACCCTTCGCCTGGTCGACCTTGCCCTCGGTCTGCAGACCCTGGTCGTCGGTGGCGTCGCCGACGCCTTCCTTGACCTTGCCCTTGAGCTCGTCGCCCTTGGCGTCGAGCTTGTCGTCGGTACCCATGTGGTCCGTCCTTCCCCCACACCCGAATCTCAGGTGCGACGTCCACCCCGGATGCCCGCCCAGCCGAACCTCAACCCTCGGACGCGCAACGGGTTTTGCCACCGCGGTGCAGGGGAATTCCAGCCACAGGCGTTGCGAACACCGCCGCCCCACCGATGACCCCAGACCCCGGCGTCGGAGATCGACACCGGAGGTACGGACATTGTGAGCACGACGGCGGATCGACTCCGCTCGCCTCTTCCCGCGGCGCGCGCGAACAGCGGCGACGCCACCTCGATTCCCGCTGCGTTGCGCGTCAGTGCGGCGCTGGGTTGGCGCTTTCTGGTCGTGGTCGCGGCGCTGTACGTCGTGGGTGTCATCTTCAGCAGGCTGGCGGGACTCGTCGTACCGCTCGCGATCGCGTTGTTGCTGGCCGCGTTGCTCGCGCCGGCCGTCGGTTTTCTGATGGCGCGTCGGGTTCCGCGAGGTCTGGCCACCGCGCTGGTGCTGGTCGGAGGACTGGTCGTGCTCGGCGGGCTGCTCACGTTCGTCGTGGTGACCTTCGTCAACGGCTTGCCGGACCTGGCGGCGCAACTGGCCCGCAGCGTCGACACGGTGTCCGGCTGGCTCGTCAGCGGCCCGTTGCAGCTGAGCGAGACACAGCTGCGGGACTTCGCGGACCGGATCGTGAAGACATTGCAGGACAACCAGTCCGGCATCACGTCGAGCGCCATCACCACCGCCGCGACGGTCGGCGAGACCTTCGCGGAGATGCTGCTGGTGCTGTTCTCGCTCGCGTTCTTCCTCTACGACGGTCCGCGGATCTGGCAGTTCCTCCTCCGCGTCGTCCCCGTCGCACCCCGCAGGCGCGTCGACGTCGCCGGCAGGCGCAGTCTGGCCGCATTGGTCAGCTACGTCCGTGCGACAGGAGCGGTCGCCGTGGTGGACGCGCTGGGCATCGGGATCGGGCTTGCCGTGTTGCGTGTGCCGCTGGCGGTTCCGTTGGCGGCGCTGGTGTTCATCGCGGCGTTCATCCCCATCTTCGGTGCGGTGGTGGCGGGCGGCGTGGCGGTTCTCATCGCGCTCGTCGCGAACGGTCCCGTCACCGCGTTGATCGTCCTGATCATCGTCATCGCGGTGAACCAGCTGGAAAGCCACATCCTGCAACCGTTCCTGCTCGGACGAGCGGTGAAGCTGCACCCGCTCGCAGTGGTGCTGGCCATCGCGGCCGGCCTGCTCGTCGCGGGCATCGCGGGTGCGTTGCTCGCCGTTCCACTGCTGGCGGTGCTCAACTCCGCAGTGCGCTCGCTGCTCAGCGAAGCTGACGAACACGTGCTGCCCTCCGACGTGCACACCAGCCAACCGGAGGAGTCCGGACCGGACGAGCCCGGGCTGGACACCGAAGCCGGCAAGCAGACCTCGACGACGGCTCCCCACAGCCACCTATCCGGAGCAGGTACATGACCTCAACGCACGACGTCCGCACCGACACGGCCGAACGCCCGCGCGGCAGCGACTTCGCCCGCCTGACCAAAGAACTGAAGGCCGCAGGGCTGCTGAACCGCCGACGCGGCTACTACCTGCTGCGAATGACGGTCAACGCGCTGTTGCTCGGCGCCATCGCCGTCGCTTTCGTCGTGCTGGGCGACTCCTGGTGGCAGCTCGTGACAGCAGGCGTCCTGGCCGTGGCGTCGACGCAGCTGGCGTTCATCGGACACGACGCCGGGCATCGGCAGATCTTCCGCAGCCACCGCAGCAACAACGTCGTCGGGCACCTGCACGGCAGCCTCACCGGCATCAGCTACCAGTGGTGGGTCGCCAAGCACAACCGGCACCACGCCAACCCCAACCACGAGGACCACGATCCGGACATCGAGATCCACGCCCTCGCGTTCAGCCGCGCGCAGGCCCTCCAGAAACGCGGCTTGTACAGCTGGATCACCAAGAACCAGGCGTTCCTGTTCTTCCCCCTGCTGCTGGCCGAGGCGGCCGTGCTGCGGATCTCCGGCCTGGTCGCGTTGTGCCGCAACGAACTGCGCAACCCGTGGCGCGAGGCGACGCTCCAGATCCTGCCGCTGGCCGCGTATCTCGCGGCGGCGTTCCTCGTGCTGTCACCCGTGAAGGCAGTCGTGTTCATCGCTGTGCACCAGGGCCTGATGGGCGTCTACCTGGGATGCTCGTTCGCGCCGAACCACAAGGGAATGCCGATCATCGCCGAGGGCCAGCGTCTGGACCATCTCCACAAGCAGGTGCTCACCTCGCGCAACGTCACCGGCGGCCGGTGGGTCGACGCTCTGCTCGGTGGCCTCAACCACCAGATCGAACACCACCTCTACCCGCACATGCCTCGCCCCAACCTGCGTCGCGCACAGCCCGTCGTCGAGGACTTCTGCCTGCGGCACGGCATCCCGTACAGCAAGACCACCCTGCGCGACTCGTACGCGCAGGTCCTGCGCCACCTGCACGACTCAGGAGCACCCCTGCGCCACCCGGCGCGGTGAACCTCCGGTCTGCGTCCGTCGGCGGCCCTGCTTCCCGTGGTGTCAGCTGGCGGCGGAGATGATGTGATGTGCTGCCTGGTGGATCTGCTCGGTGGTCGTCCAGCGGCCCAGCGACAGCCGCAGTGCGCCCAGGCCACGGCAGGCGGGCAGGCCCATGGCGGTGAGCACGGGTGAGGGCTGGTGGTGTCCGCTGTGGCAGGCCGAGCCGGTGGAGGCGGCGATCGCGCTTGTGGCGCCGAGCAGTTCGTGCCCGGCGATGCCGTCGATGCTGACGTTGAGGGTGTTGGGCAACCGCGCCGTCTCGGGACCGTTGAGGTGGACCCTGCCCGGCAGCGCGGTGGCGAGTCGGTGGTGCAGGTGGTCCCGCAGCGCACGGAGGCGCTCGTGACCACCCGAGGCGAGTTCTTCGGCTGCGAGCGCTGCGGCCGTGCCGAGTGCGACAGCGAGTGCGACGTTCTCGGTGCCGGCGCGCAGGCCGTGTTCCTGGCCGCCGCCGTACACCAGCGGCTCCAGCGGTACACCGGGCCGGACACAGAGCGCGCCGATTCCCTTCGGCGCGTACATCTTGTGCCCGGCCACCGTCACCAGGTCGAGTTCGGCCGCGCCGAACGGGATCTTGCCGATCGCCTGGGCGGCGTCGGTGTGGAACACCACTTCGCGCTCGCGTGCGATCCGGCGAGATCGTCGACAGGTTGCAGTGCACCGGTTTCGTTGTTCGCCGCCATGACGGACACCAGCACGGTGCGCGGGGTGATCGCCGCGGCGAGATCGGCCGGGTCGACGAGGCCGTCGCCGTCGACCGGCAGCAGTGTCACCTCCGTGTTGTGCCAGCGGTGCAACGCCTCGCAGGCCCGCAGCACCGCGGGGTGCTCGGTGGGCTGGGTGATCACGTGCGGCCGTTCCACGCCGGAGGCGAGCACGGTGCCGCGGACGGCGAGGTTGTCCGCTTCGGAACCGGACCCGGTGAACACGATCCGCTCGGCTGTCGTGCCGAGCAGCGCCGCGACCTGCCCGCGGGCGTGATCGAGTGCGCCGCGGGACCCTCGGCCGTAGTGGTGCGTGCTGGACGGGTTGCCGAACTCCGCTGTCAGACAGGGCAGCATCGACTCGGTCACCGCAGGGTCGATGGGCGTGGTGGCGTTGTGGTCGAGGTAGATCGGTCCGTCGAGGAGTCCATGTGGGACGGTCATGCGCTGACCTTCCTGTTGGAGTGGGTTTCGTACATGCGCACGGCCACAACGATTCCGGACAGAGCCGTGAGCGCGGCGACCACCCACACCGCGGCACGCAGGCCCCAGAGGTCGGCGACGACGCCGCCGAGAAGCGCACCGACCGCGAAGCCGCCGTCGCGCCAGAGCCGGTAGACGCCGACGGCCCGTGCTCGCCACGCCGGCTGCGCCACGTCGCCGATGCCGACTGGCTCGCGTCGTTGCTGCACGGGCTGATGCCGCGCGAGCCCGAGGTCGCCGGCCTGCTCGCGCTGATCCGGCTGCACCGCGCCCGCGCCGCAGCCCGCTTCTCCCCCAGCGGCGACCTGGTGAGGCTGCAGGCTCAAGACCGTTCGTCGTGGGACCAGCAGATGATCGACGAGGCCGTGGAACTGCTGACGCGCGCGCGGCCCGACACCGCCGACCGGGGCCGTACCAGTTGCAGGCGGCGATCGTCGCCTGTCACGCGGAAGCGAAGTCGTGGGAGGACACCGACTGGCCGCAGATCGTGGTCCTCTACGACATGCTGCTGTGCCTCGCACCGTCCCCGGTGACCCGGCTGCATCGCGCGATCGCGCTGCGCTACGTCGCCGGTGCGGAGAAGGCGTTGGCCGAGCTGGAATCTCTCGACCTGGACCGCTATCACCTCTACCACGCCACGCGCGCCGAACTGCTGCGCGCGCTCGGCCGGGGCGACGAGGCCCGCGAGGCTGATCAGCGCGCGCTGCGGCTCACCACCAACCCGGCCGAGCAAGCACTGCTGGAACAGCGCCTCAGACCTTGACCGCGGCCACCCGCTCGACCATGCCGAGCTTGAGCCGTTCCTGCCGCTGCACCACAAACCCCGCCTGCTCCACCAGGGGCAGCGGCCGCCGGGTCTGGTAGTCGCCCATCATCCGGACGGTGAACTTCTCCAGCAGCGACTGTACGAAGTGGACGATCCGGTGGTGGCTACCGACGTGATCGAGCAACAACAGCTTCCCGCCCGGCTTGAGCACGCGCTGCATCTCGGTGATTGCCCCGCGCTCGTCGGGAACCCCGCACAGGCCGAGCGTGCAGACCACGGTGTCGAACGAGGCATCCGGGAACGGCAGCGCCTGCGCGTCCCCCTCGCACAGCTCGATCTCGCGGCCGAGCTCGGCGGCACGGGTGCGGGCGATGTCGAGCATGGCCGGGCTGAGGTCCAGGCCGGTGAGTCTGACGTTCGCCGGATAGTGCGGAAGGTTGAGGCCAGTCCCGACAGCCACCTCTAGCACGTCGCCGGTGGCCTGCGGGCACACCCATTCGCGCCCGCCGCTGAACTGGATGCGTTCGAAGAAGCTGATGTCGCGGTCGTAGCGGGGTGCGTAGCGGTCCCACACCTCGCGGAGGCCTTCAGCGGTGAGCTTCTGGCTCATGTCGATGTCCCTTCAGGCAGCAGTCCACGCGTGAGCAGGCCTGCCAGCGTGGCTGGAACGGCAGCGGTCTCGACGGGTTGCCCGGCGGGATCCCAGTGCAGGTGCACCGCCCACAACACGCAGGTCTCCAGGATCGTGCGGGCGACCAGCGGCGCCGGTCCGGGAAGCCGCAACGCCTTGCGCCGCTGGAGATACTCGGTCAGCACGGCCACCAGGCCCGCGCGGCCATGGCCGAACCAGACCGCGGCCAGCTCCGGAAGCTCGGAGGCACAGCGGTCGACCAGCTTGATGCTGACCCGATGCCGGGACAGCGTGTCGTACAGGTTCGTGATGATCTCGCTCAGCTCGACGTCCAGCGGACCACGCCGCCGCTTCGACACCGCCTCGACCAGCCGCAGCTGCCCGATCTCGGTGCGGAGCCGGTCGGCCACCAGCGCCGCCAGCTCGCCTGCCGCCGGCGCACGGACCGGCAGGTCGGCCACCTCGGGCAAGGACTCCACGCCGTCGGCGAAGCGCAGCGCGGCGCCGAGCAGGGCGTCCTTGTTCTCCACGTAGCCGTAGACCGTGCCTTTGGCCACGCCGAGGACGTCGGCGACGTCCTGCATCTGGGTCCGCTGGAAGCCCTGCGCGATGAACGTCTCGGCGGCAGCCGAGACGAGCCTGGGAAACATGTCCGCTGAACGAGTACGTGGCACCCTCCCACAATAAATGACCGACTGGGTCAGTCAATATCGCGAGCCGCCCGAATCGCGCTGTGCACCACCTGAGCGATGCGGTCAGCAGCCTGACCCGGATCGGGTTGACCGGCGTCGAGCCAGGCGATCACGGACTCCAGGGTCACCGTCGGCACGATCTGCACCGCCCAGTCCAGCCACGGACCAGCCGGGATCACCGCGGCGAGCTCGCGACGGGTGACCTCCGCGGACATCGCCCGGATCCCGTCGATCACCTCCCGGAACTCCGGTTCGCGCACGGCGTGGCGGAACAACAACCGGAACCCGTCCGGATCGGCGGCCGCGGCGCGCAGCAGGGCGGGGATGCTGCCGTCATCGAAATCACCGGAGCCGACCGCCACCTCAAGCCGGGAACACGCCCGGTCGAGCACAGCCCGGTACAGGTCGGCCTTCGAGTCGAAATGCCGGTACAGCAACACAAGCGTGACGCCGGCTTCAGCCGTCACCCCGTCGAGCCCGGTCGCCACATAACCCGTACGCGCGAACGCACGGGTCGCGGCGTCGAGGATCTGCTCACGCCGCTCCGCCCGCGGCATGCGCCGCACGTTCTGTGGCCCCGCTGCCATCACACCTCCGCTTGTTTAGATCAGACTAAACAAGTATCTTTGTATAAGTCAACTTATACAAGCTGACTTCAACAAGGGGGCTCGTCATGGTCTCTCCTGCTCAGCTGCCGTTCGAGCAGTCCCACCCGCTTCAGCTCGCTCCACAACTACGCGCGCTCCAATCCCAGGGCGCGGTCCACCGCGTCCGCACCGCGGTCGGTCACGAGGCCTGGCTGGTCACCGACTACGCCCACGTGCGCGAGCTCCTCGCCGACGACCGGCTCGGCCGATCCCACCCCGACCCGCAGAACGCGGCCCGCACCGGTGAATCCGCCCTGTTCGGCGGCCCGATGGGAGACTTCGCCACCGAGCACACCGACCACGCCCGGATGCGCGCACTGCTGCAACCGCACTTCTCTCCCAGCACATGCGCGGGTTACGTCCCCGAATCGACGCGCTGACCACACAGCTGCTCGACAACCTGGCCAACTCGCAAGCACCGGCCGACCTGCACGCCGCGATCGCGCTCCCGCTGCCGATCCTCGTGATCTGCGAACTGCTCGGCGTGCCGTACGACGACCGCGACCAGTTCCGCGCCTGGACCGAAGCCGCCGCGAACATCAACGACCGAGCCGTCTCGGAGCAGGGCCTTGGCAACCTGTTCGGCTACGGCATGCGCCTCGTCGAGGCGAAACGACGCGAACCGGGTGACGACGTGATCTCCCGCCTGTGCGCGACCGACGGCGTCTCCACCGAGGAGGCCGCCATGCTGTCCATGGCACTGCTGTTCGCAGGCCACGAGACGACGGTGGTCCAGATCGGCTTGGGCGCACTGCTCCTGCTGACCAGCCCGGACCAGTGGAACGCCCTGCGAAACGACCCGACCCTCGTCCCGAACGCCGTCGAGGAGCTTCTTCGCGCGCCGGGCAAGGGCGGTGGAGGCATCCCTCGCTACGCCCGCACTGACATGGAGATCGACGGCGTCGGCATCCGCGCCGGCGACCTCGTCCTGCTCGACAACGGCGCCGCCAACCACGACCCGGCCGCCTTCACCGAACCGGACCGCGTCGACATCACCCGCAAGGCCGCAGCGCATCTCACCTTCGGCCACGGCCTGCGCTACTGCATCGGCGCCCCACTGGCCCGCATGGAACTGCAAGCCGTGTTCTCCCAACTGATCCCGCGCTTCCCCACCATGCGCCTGGCTGTTCCCGTGGAATGCCTGACGATCCGGGGCGACGTGCTGACGGGCGGACTCACGGCCCTTCCGGTGACGTGGGATCGCTGATCTCGAGCTCGGTCCGGCGGCCGAACGCCGGAAAACGGGCCGAGGGGAAGGCCACCGGTCGAGATCCGGCGGCCTTCCCCTCGGCTCCGCAGTGACTAGCTCGTCACCTGGACCAGCGACCACTGCTGTTCGAACCGGTTGCCGTCCGGCCACTGGACGACCTGCGCGCCGTCAGCGGTCGATCCGCCGGCGACACTGAGCAGCTTGCCGCTGTGGCGGGCGCGGATCTCGTAGTAGGCGCCGACGGGTTCGAGCGTGAACGCCTGGTCGAACGCGGTGTTCTGCACCCACTGCGCGGCTCGTGTCCCATCGGCGGTGCTCGCGCCGAAGATGGACACGGCCCGGCCGCTGTTGCGGTTGAGGAGCGTCCGGTAGCCGTCACCGGTGTCCGTGATGTGCCAGTGCTGGTTGAAGCCACCGTTGTCCGCCCACTGCACGAGGTTCGTGCCGTCGGCCAGGCTGGCTTCGAACGCGTCGAGCACCTTGCCGCTCTGCCGGTTGACCAGCTTGTAGTACGGCCCGGTGGATCGTCCGAAGTCGATGTCGGCGTGCCGGATGGTGCCGGCCCCGGACAGGATCAGCACACGACCGGTGCGGGGGACGTACGTCAGGTTGCGGAAGTACCCCGACCCGATGGTGGTGAGCTGCCGCGTCCAGGCACCCGTGCTGCTGCCGCTCGGGTTGACCCAGACGTCACCGCTGCCTGCCGCGTTGTACATCAGCCGGCCGTCGGGAAGCCGGACGATGACCGGGCTTCCACCCCTGGTGAGCGCCGGGGATCCGGAGGTGATCGGAAGGGCCGTGATGTTCGTCCCGGCCGCACCGCCGACGGAGAAGAAGTTCAACGGGTTCGACGAGATCTTGTAGCGCACGTTGTCGCCGCCGCCGAAGTACTCGTAGGTCATCATCCACTGGCCGTCGGTGGTCTGCACCACGTTCGGCATACCCGGGCGTCCGCCGCCGATCTGGTTGACGCCGCCCACGTTCTGGGTGAGGCCGGCGACGTCCAGCACGGGGGCGCTCCACGCGCTGGAGGTGTTGCCGTTCCAGGTCCGGTGCGCGATGACCTGCCCGTGGGAGTCGCCGGCCGTGTCGTTGTCGGCGCGCATGGTCAGCACGCCCGTCGAGGTGTCGTAGCCGGTGTAGTCGTTCTCGTCGGAGTAGTACGCGACGAGTTGGTTGTTGTACACCATCAGGTACGTCTCCCACACGGGGTCGACCTGCCGGTACGTGTTGGCGTTCGCGATGTTCTGTCCGACGGCGCCCGCGCTGCCGCCCTGCCAGCCGCCCGCGGTGATGATGTTGAGGAAGTTCCAGGACGCGCCCTGGTCCGTGCTGGAGTAGAGCGCGAGTGCCAGGTCGCGACGGTCGCCGTCGTTGGTCGGCACCCAGTTCGGGTCCGCCGCCTTGTGCTCGGTGAAGTAGTGATCCTCGCCCGTGACCAAAGTGGACAGCAGCAACGTGCCCGCGCTCAGGTTGCCCATGTTCTGGGGAAGAACGTAGAAGAACGGGGCACCCCAGTTGCTCGTGTACTTCGCGTACGCGGGGTTGCTCGACAGGTACGCCGGCGCCCGGACGTCGGACAGCCACTGCCACGTCGTGCCGTCGTCGTCACTGCGGTACACCGGGATGACCTGACCGACGGCCGTTCCGGTCGGGCCGACGATCGCCCTCTCGAAACCGGCGACCAGGCGCCCGCTCGGCAGCGCGGCGGCCTTGGAGTAGATCGCGCAGTTGCCGAGACCCTTGGTGCACTGGGCGTTGGCGGGAAGCTGGTAGAGCGTTTGGGGTGTCGGACTGACTGCCTGGCTGGAGGTGGCCGGCAAGGTCAGCAGCGCCGCCCCCATCACTGTGGTCACGACCCTGGCGAGCCATTTCTTCATGGTCACGGACTGTCCTATCGGGAGTTGAGAGGAACTGCGGCTGTCGGGAGTGGACAGAACGGTCGGCCGGGTCAGCACGGACCGAACCGCCTCGTGCAGCGCGTGGATCGCCCGCACCACACCGTGTTCACGTGAACATCACTTCGCACAGGCAGATCAGCCGGCGTGTCTGCGCAGCACGGCGACCGCCCGCGGCGGGAGAACGAGTTGCCGTCCGTCAGCGGGGCCGACGATGACGTCACCCGTCACCTCGGAGACCTCGACCGGTTCGTCGGTGCGGTTGATCAGGAACCAGAAGGCCGTGTCCCGGTCGGCCCTGACGGCCAGCTCGACCCGGCCGCGAATCCCTGCCGGGAGCTCGCTGCGGACAGCGGCCGCGTCCAGGACCTCGGTCAGCACCGGGAGGAGACCCACCGGCCCGAGACGGGTCGATACGTACGTGGCGGATCCCGTCGTGGTGACGCGCCTGGTGATCGCGGGCCGGCCTTCGTGGTCGCCGCTCTTGTACCAGGCGAGCACTTCCACGCCGTCGGCGGTGATGTCGATCCGGTCCGTCCACATCGTGCCGGTTGTGCCGTTGTCCAGCTCCACCCGCTGGTCGTCGAGCAGGGGCCCGAACTCCTCGATCCGGATGCCCGTCAGGTCTCGCAGCGCACCGGGATGGCCACCCGGCCAGATGTGGTCGTTCTCGTCGACGATGCCGGAGAAGTAGGTCGCGACGAGGTGCCCGCCGCCGGCGACGTAGGCGGTCAGGCGCTCGGACAGCGCTGCCGGCACGAGGTGCAGCACCGGGGCGACGACGACGTCGTACCCGTCGAGCGGTGTGTTCACCGGCACCACGTCGACGCGGACGCCGAGGTCCAGGAAGGCCGAGTACCAGTCGAGCGCTTCCTGCCGGTAGTCCAGCCGCGAGGTCGGGTGGGAGTCCTGTTCGCTCGCCCACCAGGAGGACCAGTCGAACACGATGGCGGCGCGCGCCGCGTGGCGCACCGTGCCCGCCACGGGGCCGAGTTCGCGCAGGGTCCGCCCGAGCTCCGCGACGGATCGGAAGACCTCGCTGTCCCGACCGGCGTGCGGCAGCATCGCGGAGTGGTACTTCTCCGCGCCCGCGACCGACTGCCGCCATTGGAAGAAGCACACCGCGTCGGCGCCGTGGGCCACGTGCGTCAGCGAGTCACGAGCCAGTTCGCCCGGTCGTTTCGCCACGTTGACCGGCTGCCAGTTGACGGCGCTGGTGGAGTGCTCCATCAGGAACCACGGCCCCGGCGCCAGGTTGCCGGTCAGGTTCGCCGAGAACGACAGCTCGTCGAGCGCCTGCGGTCCGGGGTGCACGTAGTGGTCGTTGGAGACGAAGTCGACTTCGCCGGCCCAGTCGGCGTAGTCCATGGCCTTGATTCCGTGCATGACCATGAAGTTGGTCGTGACCGGCACATCAGGGGTGATCTCCCGCAGGGTGTCGCGTTCGGCCCGCAGGTAGTCCTTCAACGCGTTGGAGGAGAAGCGCTTGAAGTCGAGCTGCTGCGTCGGGTTCGGCTGCGCCGCCGTCAGCCGGGGAGGCAGGATCTGTTCCCAGTCGCTGTAGTGCTGTGACCAGAACGCGGTTCCCCAGGCGGCGTTCAACCGGTCCAGGGTGCTGTACCGGGCCCGCAGCCACGTGCGGAACGCGCGCGCCGCGTCGTCGGAGTAGTCGTAGGCGTTGTGGCAGCCCAACTCGTTGGACACGTGCCAGGCCGCCAGCGCCGGGTGGGTGGCGTACCTCTCGGCCATGGCGCGCACCAGCCGCAGCGCGTGCTCGCGGAAGACGGGTGAGGTGGGCCGCCAGTGCTGACGCGAACCCGGCCACACCGTCGCGCCGTTGCGGTCGACGGGAAGGATTTCCGGGTGCCGGGCGGTCAGCCACGGCGGTGGCGAGGCGGTCGCCGTGGCGAGGTCGACGGCGATGCCGCCCGCGTGCAGCAGGTCCATGACGTCGTCGAGCCAGGAGAAGTCGTAAGCGTCCGGAGTGGGCTGGATGCGGGCCCACGAGAAGATCCCCAGCGAGACGATGTTCACCCCGGCCGCCTGCATCGCCTGGACGTCCTCGGCCCAGACCTCGACGGGCCATTGTTCCGGGTTGTAGTCGGCGCCGTAGGCGAGCCGCGCCTCGGCGACGGCGCCGGGCCAACGCAGCCAGCGGGCGGCGGGAGGAGAAACCACTGCTGCTCCTTGACGTTCGATCATGCGCTGCCAGTGCAATGTTTACGTAAACATGACGCCGGTTCGAGCGGCCGGAATGCACAGCGGCGGGGAAGTGCCGCATAACTACACGGTGATCATGGAGTCATGTTAACGTGAACATGCACGATGCTTACATCACGTTGCACGGTCGTCAAGACCCGGTTAACCCATGTCGGGAAGGGGCGGTACGGCGTTGACTGCCGCGGACACCTCGCCAGGAGCACCACCACCGGAGCCGTCCGGCCGCAGAAAGCGCGGTGTCTCCATAGGTGACGTCGCGCGGCTCGCCGGCGTCTCGTCGCAGACGGTTTCCCGAGTCTCCACCGGCCACCCCAGGGTGATCGCCTCCACCCGCGAGCGCGTCCTGGCGGCCATGGAAGAACTGGGCTACCGGCCCAACAACGCCGCGCGGGCGCTGAGGCTGGGCGAATTCCGCACCATCGGCGTCGTCCTCTTCACGTTGTCCACCACCGGAAACAGCCGCACTGTCGAAGCGATCGCCGACCACGCCGCCGCCGAGGGCTACGCGATCACCCTCATCCCCGTGGCGTCACCAACCCAGGACGACGTCCTCGGGGCGTTCACCCGGCTCGAGGAGCTGGCCGTGGACGGCGTCATCGTGATCATGGAAGTGCACCTGCTCGACGCCGCCACCGTGACGTTGCCGCCCGGCGTCCAGGTGGTCGTGGTGGATTCCGACGCGGGAGACCGCTACGCGGTCGTCGACAGCGACCAGTTCGACGGGGCGCGGCAGGCCGTTCGCCACCTGCTGGAGCTCGGGCACCGCACGGTCTGGCACGTAGCCGGCCCCACCGGGTCATTCGCCGCCGAACGCCGCACCAACGCCTGGCGCACGACTTTGCAGGAGGCGGGCCGCCGTGTTCCGCCCGTCGAACGAGGTGACTGGTCGGCGGAGTCGGGATACCAGGCCGGCCTGCGACTAGCGGAACAAGACCGGTGCACCGCCATATTCGCCGCCAACGACCAGATGGCGCTGGGCGTGCTGCGAGCCTTGCACGAGCACGGTCGCTCCGTGCCCGGCGACGTGAGCGTGGTCGGGTTCGACGACATCCCGGACGCGGGTTGCTTCCACCCACCGCTGACCACGGTCCGCCAGGACTTCGCCGAGGTGGGCCGCCGCTGCGTGGAGCGACTGCTCCGGCAGATCCGCCGCGAAGCGGTCGAACCCGGCATGGCCCTGGTGCCCACCCGGATGGTTGTGCGTCACAGCACGGCCCGGCCTCGCCGCGGACGACAATCCACTTAGGACGGAACCCGAGGTACACCTGTTGTCGCCACTGATCAACGACGCACTCAACGGGGCGTTACAACCACAGAGGTGAACGTTCTCACGTGGGAGCGCGGGGCAGCCGCACGTAGGCTTGCCGCCGTCCGGGCCACGAGGTGTCTGGCCCACCCCCCGTTTGAGGAGTTGCACCGTGCGGCGAACCATGCCGCCGATGTTCCGCGCGCTGCGCCATCGGAACTACCGCCTGTGGGCCACCGCGGACCTGATCTCCGTGACGGGCTCGTGGATGCAGGTCATCGGCCTCAACTGGGTGGTGCTCGAACGCACCGGATCCGCGACCTCGGTCGGTTTCTCGGTACTGCTCAGCACGCTGCCCGCCGTCCTTCTCGGCCCGTGGGCGGGTGCGCTCGCCGACCGGTTGCCGGTGCGCCGAATCGTGCTCGTCTGCCAGACACTGCACGCCGTGCTGGCGGGGGCACTCGCGGTGGCCATCTGGTCGGATCTGCCGATGGCGGCGGTCTACGCACTCACCGTCACCGCCGGCCTGATCTCCGTGTTCGACGGTCCCGCGTTCGGCAGGTTGAGCAGCCAGATCGTGCCGCGTGACGGTCTCGCCAACGCGGTCGCACTCGGTTCCGTGGTCAGCTCGGTCGGACGGATTCTGGGCATGAGCACCGCGGCGCTGCTGATCGCGCTCGTCGGTGCGCCGATGTTGTTCGTGCTCAACGGCCTCAGCTTCGGTGCCGTCATCGCCGCCGTCCTGTGCATTCGCCGCGAGGAGCTGCATCCCCTCGCCGCCAGCACCGCGTGCCGCGCCGGAGTGCGGGACGGCCTGCGCTACATCGTCAGCAGTGGTCGCCTGCTGCTGCTCGTCGCGCTCGGGTTCGTCTTGTCCTGTCTGGGCCGCAACTACCAGGTCACCATGGCGGCGATGAGCACCGACGCGGCCATGTACGGCGTGCTGTCGTCGGTGTTCGCCATCGGAACCGTCCTCGGCGGGCTGTTCGCGGCAGCGCGACCGAGGCTGTCCGTGCGGCTGCTGCTCGTGGCGGCCGGCCTCGCCAGCGTGCTCCAGGCCGCCGGTGGCCTCCTGCCCGGCCCCGTCGCGTTCGCCGTCGTGCTCGTCCCGATCGCGGCCGCGGCGGTGCTGATCGACACCACCATGAGCACCCGCCTGCAGCTCGACTCCGAGGAGGGCATGCGCGGCCGGATGCTCGCGATCAGCGGGTCCACCGGCGCGGCCGCGGGCGCGCTCGGTGCTCCCCTGCTCGGCTGGCTGTGCGAGCGGATCGGAGCGGACACGACGTTGGTGCTGGCGGGCACCACAACCCTGCTCGTGACCTTGAGCGCGGCCACTCTCTTCGCCGCATCGCCACAACGACGGACAGCGCTCGCACACCGCGTGCTGCGCCGGCACCGCAGTGCCCCGCACCCCGCCGGGCACCCGCACCAGCCCAAGCCGCTCACCCGCCCACGCCGCCATGCTCGGGTGCTAGCCGCGACGAGGACCACGGTCTGAGCAGCGTCAGCGCTTGCGGCCGACCGCGGCGAGCCCGGTGAACCGCTCCGGCTGGTCGTCGACGTCGTCGAGCGACACGGGCCGCCACAGCGGCAGGAACACCACTCCGGGCTCGACCAGGTCGAAGCCGTCCATCAGAGCGATGACCTGCGACTTGGAACGCATCGTCATCGGGCTCGCCGTGCGGCGGCGGTAGAGGTCCTCGTGCGAGCCGGCCTTCTCCGGCTGGCCGTCCTGGCTGGCGTGCGAGACGACCAGGAAGCTGCCGGGAGCCATCGCTTCGCGGTAACCGGCGATGACGGCGGCCGGGTCGTCGGCGTCGGGGACGAAGTGCAGCACCGCGACCATCATGACCGCGATCGGCTCGTCGAAGTTCAGCAGCGAACGCACTTCAGGACTGCCGAGCACCTGCTCCGGGTGGCGCAGGTCGGCCTGCACCACCGCGGTCCGGGGGTCGTCGCCGAGGATGGTGCGGCTGTAGGCGACGGCGATGGGGTCGCTGTCGACGTAGACGACCCGCGTGCCGGGCGCCGCGTCCTGCGCGACCTGGTGCACGTTACCCGCGGTCGGGATACCCGAGCCGAGGTCGAGGAACTGCCGCACCCCGGCGTCGACGCAGAACCGCACGGCGCGGCGCAGGAACGCCCGGTTGGCCTGCATGATCAGCGGGAGGTCCGGCCACATCTCGATCGCCTGCTGGGCCATCTCGCGGTCCACCGCGAAGTTGTGGGCACCACCCAGGTAGTAGTCGTACACCCTGGCCACGCTGGGCCTGGTCAGGTCGATCTCCCCCGGCACCGGTTCGCTCGCCACGCTCGCCTCACTCCGACAGGTCTGGCCGGCTGCTGCGCCGGACTCCGCCTCGGGTGACGCTACCGCCCTCTCCTGTTGGTCAAGGTGAAGGCGCGCCTCAAGACCTGCCGACGGCTGGCGGTGCCAGTCAGAAGGGTCCGAGAGCAATGGCCGACAACGGTGCGCGCGCCACAGAGGTACAGCATGAATCGCAGTTCGTTGCACGCGTAGACGCCTTCGCACCGGATTTCGCCCAAACCTGGACCACGTTGCGCCTGGCTTCGTCGTCGTGGAGTTCCTTCCAGTCCTACAACCACCCCGATCGCTACATCCGGCACTACGCCTACGAGTTGAGGCTCGCCCCGATCACCACCGCGGTCAGCCGCAGCGACGCCACGTTCCGCGTCACCAGCTGACCCCGGCACGGCAGGAGGCTGGACGTCGACAGCGGCGACGTAGCACTGTTCGCGGCGGATCTGCGACCGTTGCGGGAGAAGGCGGGCAGCCCCAGCTACTGCCTCCCACGCGGCTGAAACTCACCGCGACCGCGCACGCGGGTCCGCTGGTCGCATCGCCGTATCCGGGACTGGCGGCGTTCATCCACACCACGATGATCAACCTGATGGCCAGATCACTGCGTCAGGAGTTCTCGCAGCAGTTTGTCCTGGGTGAACGGGAGGTCACGGATCCGGCGGCCGGTGGCGTGGAAGATCGCGTTGCCGATCGCGGCGGGCACGCCGGTGATCGGTGTTTCGCCGAAGCCCCTGGCCCCGAGGGCCGTGCTGACCGGATCCGGCTTGTCCACGAAGATCGCCTGGATGTCCGGCACATCCGCGTTCACGGCAAGCAGATACGTCGACAGGTTCGGGTTGACCACCCGCGCGGTCCGGCGGTCGAGCACGGTGTGTTCCATCAACGCATTGCCGATGCCCCAGGTGAATCCACCGATCACCTGGCTGCGTGCGGTCTTGCGGTTCATCACGCGGCCGGCGTCGTACGCGCCGACTCCGCGGGTCACGCGCACTCGGCCGTAGCGCGGATCAACCCGGACTTCGACGAAGACCGCTCCGGTGGAGTAGCCCCTGGCGTTGGTCATGGTGCTGGTGTTCTGCACCGGCGCGCCATGCCGTGCCATGACGGCTCGATAGCTTTCGCGGCGGGAACGGTCCGGCGAGAACAAGTACCCGTGCTGCGTGACGATCTGCTCGGCAGGCAGGCCGTACAACGGTGACGCGGGATTCGACACAGCGAGCTGGACGACGGCGGTCCGCACGGCCGACGCGGCCGCGTTGACGGCGCCGGTGACGCTGGCGATCGTCCCGGACCCCGCCGACAACGCCGCCGCTGGGAAGTTGGTGTCGGCGAGCTCGACCTTGACCTGGTTCAGCGGCACGCCGAGGGCTTCGGCGACGACCTGGGTGAACACCGTGTACGTGCCCGTTCCGATGTCCTGCGTGGCTGTCTGGCTCAGCACGGTGCCGTCCGCTGCCATCCTGACCATTGCCGAAGACGGGCTGGCGCTGTGGTCGTGTGCTTCGGTAGCCATGCCCCAGCCGACGAACTCGTGACCGTCCTTTGTGGAACCCGGCTTCGGGTTGCGGCGTGACCAGCCGAAGGCGTCGGCGCCGAGGTTGTAGCACTCCAGCAGGAACCTGCTCGAGAAGCGCTCCCCCGTGGTGGGGTTCACGTCGGTGTAGTTGCGCCTGCGCAGCTCGACCGGGTCGACACCGAGCTCGTAGCTCAGCTCGTCCAGCGCCGTTTCCAGTCCGAAGTGGGAGGCCATCTGCGGTGAGCGCATGAACCGCGACGTCGGAACGTCGAGGCGGACTCCTTGTTGCCGGGTGTGGATGTTCGGGCAGGCGTAGAGCATCCTGCTGGAAATGCTGTGGCTGTACATGTTCTCGCTGGTCCTGGACAGCTGCTGGGTGCTGACGTGCACCAGCGCGGTGAGGGTGCCGTCCCGTTTGGCGCCCAGGGTGACCTGTTGCCAGAACTCGGCGCGGTGACTGACGATCGAATACATCTGGGACCGCGCGAGCACCATCTTGGCTGGCCGCCCGAGCTGCCGGGCGATCGCGGCGTTGAGCAGCGAGTGCGGCCACACCGGTGACTTGCAGCCGAACCCGCCGCCCAGGTACGGCGCCAGCACCCGCACGTTGGTCTGCGGGATGGCGAAAGCGGTGGCGAAGGTGCGTTGGGCGTTGACGACGCCCTGGGTCGTCTCGTGCACGGTCAGGCGATCGCCGTCCCACTGCGCGACTGTCGCATGGGGCTCTATCGGGTTGTGGTGGTGTGGCGGGCTCGAGTAGTTCTGCTTGACGGTGACTTCGGCCGCGGCCAGGCCCGCGGCCGCATCGCCGACGATCACTTCCTGGTTCGCGGGCAGGTAGACCTCCGCCAACGCGTCGGCGATCACCGCTTTCGGGGTTTCCGGAGCGTAGGTGACGCGCACGAGCTCGGCGGCTTCCTGCGCCTGCTCAAGTGTAGTGGCGACCGTGATGGCCACGATCTGCCCGTTGTAGTGGATCTGGTTTCCCTGCAACGGCATGAAGTGCTGCTCGCTGGTCAGTCGAGGCGCGTTCTCGTGCGTGAACACCTCGACGACTCCGGGGACCGCACGGGCAGCGGTGGTGTCCACGGCCGTGACCCGGCCGCGAGCGATCGTGCCCATCACCAGGTGGCAGTACAGCATTCCGGGCAGCGTGCGGTCGGCGGCGTATCGGGCGGTGCCGGTGACCTTGGCACGTCCGTCGACGCGTTCGACAGGCTGTCCGACAGTCATCGCACACCTCCGAGATCTCGCAGCAAGCCATCGAGCGCGCGTTGGACGAGGTCCACCTTGAACGCGTTGTGGTCACGGGTGACGGCACCGCGGACCAACGCACGCCCGGCTTCGGTGATTGTCGTCGTGGTGAGCGGCTTCCCGCGCAAAGCGTCTTCGGCTTCCGGCGAGCGCCAAGGTTTTGTGGCCACGCCACCAAATGTCAGCCGGACGTCTCGCACGGTGTTGCCGCGCATGGCCAACGCCGCGGCAACGGACACGACCGCGAACTCGAACGTCGCGCGGTCACGCAGTTTCAGGTACCTCGACCTGGCCGCGAGCGGGGTCACCGGGATCTCGAACCCGGTGATCAGCTCGCCGTGCCCGAGCACGGTCTCCTGATCCGGCGTCGTGCCGGGAACGACGTGGAGATCGGCGAACGGGAACCGCCTGCGGTCGGTCAGCACGACGGCGTCCACTGCCAGCAGGGCCACCGCCAGGTCCGACGGGTGCACGGCGAGGCAGTGATCGCTGCCGCCGAGGATCGCGTGGCCGCGGTTCTCACCTTCGAGCGCGGGGCATCCGCTGCCGGGAGCCTTCTTGTTGCACGTGGTCCCGCTGTCGCGGAAGTACCCGCATCGGGTCCGCTGCAGGACGTTGCCACCGACCGCGGCCATGTTCCGGACCTGCGGGGACGCGGAGTTCAGCAACGCCTCCGACACGACGGGCAGGGATCTGCGGACAGCAGGATGCGCGGCCACGTCGCTCATCCGGGCCAGCGCGCCGATCCGGATCACGCCGTTGCGCTGCACGATGTCGCCCAGCGCCAGACCGTTGATGTCGATGATCACGCCGTGGCTCTGGGCGCCGTCCCTCATCAGGTTCAGCAGGTCCGTTCCGCCCGCGATGAACCGTGCGCCGGGTTGCCCGGCCAGCCGCACCGCCTCGGCGACGTCGCGAGGCGCGGCGTACGTGAAGTTCCTCATTTCGCCGCGTCCTGGATGGCGGCGACGATGTTCGGATAGCACGCGCACCGGCACAGGTTCCCGCTCATCCACTCGCGGATCTCGTCCGCCGAACGGGTGTGCCCCTCGGAGATGCAGGCGACACCGGACATGATCTGACCGGGTGTGCATCCTCCACATTGGAGCGCATCACGCCGGATGAACGCCTCCTGCAGCGGGTGCAGCCGGTCACCCCGTGCCAGGCCTTCGATCGTGGTGATCTCGGTGTTCTGGCGCATCACCGCGAGCGTCAGGCAGGACTTGATCCGCCGCCCGTCGGCCAGCACCGTGCAGGCGCCGCACTCACCGCGGTCGCAGCCCTTCTTGGTGCCGGTGAGGTCAAGACGCTCTCGCAAAGCGTCCAGCAACGTCACGCGGGGTTCGACCCCCAACCGGTGGTCGTGTCCGTTGACGCGCAACGTTATGTCCACAGAGGACTCTGTCTGCGCTGCCGCTGCGGACGTTACCGCGCGCGTTGCCACGAAGGTCGCGGTGACGGCGGCACTTCCCGCCCTCAGCACGGTTCGCCGCTTGTACTCCGAATCAGCTGTCACGACAGGTCTCCTGGGATTTTGTCAGCGTGTGGGAACCGCAGGACGTGATCGTCACCCTCACGCGGCTGACGCGGGTGGTTGGACGTGGTGAGCCAGAGCGCGCCGTCGGGGGCGATCTCCACGGTCCGCAAGCGACCGTGAACGCCGGGGAAGTACGCCTTCGGCTCACCGATGCGGCCTTTGACGAGCGGCATGGTGTACAGCCGTTGGCCGGTAAGGCAGGCCATGTAGAGCGTGTTGCCGGAGATGGCTATGCCCGAAGGGCCGGCTTCGGCGGTGGGAAAGGTGATCAGCGGGTTGGTGAGACGGCCGTTGTCGGTGTCCCCCATGCCTTCCACCATCGGCCAGCCGTAGTTGCGGCCGGGCCGGATCAGGTTGATCTCGTCGACGGCGTCCTCGCCGAACTCGGAGGAGTACATCCGGCCCCGGGCGTCCCAGGCGAGGCCTTCCGGGTTGCGGTGGCCGTAGCTCCAGATCGGCGAGTGGGGAAACGGGTTGCCCGGCGCCGGGCGGCCGTCCGGCGTGACCCGCAGGATCTTGCCGTTGAGGTTGGTCAGATCCTGCGCGTTTCCGGGGTTGCGGCCATCACCGACGGTGGCGTACAGCATGCCGTCCGGGCCGAACTTGAGGCGCCCGCCACTGTGGTTCTCCCCGCGGGTGAAGGCCAGGACGACCTCGAGCGGTTCGTCGGTGCCGAGTGTGAACCGGGCGATCCGTGACTCGCCGCCGACGGCGGTGTAGTAGACGTACACCCGTTTGTCCCGGGCAAAACGGGGCGAGAGATCCAGGCCGAGCAGCCCGCCGTCACCACCTGGGAGGTACACGTCGGGAATCGTGCGGACGAGCTCGGGTTCGCGACCCGGCCCGATGCGCAGAACGCGGCTCGTCTGTCGTTCGGTGATCAGCGCGTCGCCGCCGGGCAGAAAAGCCATGCCCCACGGCATCTGGATGTCGGTGGCGATCACGGCGGGGGCGGCGCCGAGGTCTGGCGTGCGCGAGCTGGACGACGCCTCGGCGGTCAGGCCGGTGAGAGACAGGGCGATCAGGGCGGCAGCGGTCCACCGCAGAGTTGGCGCGTACGTGGTCATGGGGTCTCCTGGAGATTTACCGCAACGCCTGGGATCCCACGACGGCCAGCATCTCGAGTTTGGCGACCGAGTCGGTGCCGACCGCCGGCGTGAACCACAGCAACCGCTGCTTGCCGTCCTCGCTGAGCAGATTGAGGCAGTTCACCTCCAGCAGCCCGAGTTCGGGATGCACCAAACGCTTGCGGTCGTTGCGGCGGAACGCGACATCGTGGCGCTTCCAGTGCTCCGTGAACTCCGGGCTGCGTGCGGTCAGATCCGCGATCAGCGCGGTCACCTCGGAGTCGTCGCCACCACGGCGGGCCATCGCCGCGCGGAGGTCGGCGACGAACGAGCGCGCGTAGTAGTCGTGGTCCTCGACGGGGTAGATCGCCCGCGACGCCGGGTCGGTGAACCACCGGTGCACGAAGCTCGCCGTCCACCCGGTCGGCGGCGGTGCCGGGCCGACCAGCGCGGCCGCCAACCGGTTCTGCACCAACGTCACGCGCAGATCCGTGACCACCTGAGCCGGCGTGCCGTCCAGCCGGTGCAGCAGGTCGAGCATGCTGGGATGGACGTGGTCGGCAGGGCCGCCGTGCGCGGGCACCGCGCGGCCTGCCAGGTAGAAGAGGTGGTCGCGCTCGTCACGGCTGAGCCGCAGCGCTCGGGCGAGCGCCGCCAGCATCTGCTCGGACGGCTGGGCACCGGCACCGCGCTCGAGCTCTGTGTAGTAGTCGACCGAGGCGCCGGCCAACTGCGCCACCTCGTCACGACGCAGTCCTGACACCCGGCGCCGCGGACCAGCGGGCAAGCCGACATCGGCAGGCCGGATCCGGTCCCGGCGCGACTTGAGGAACGCTCCCAGCTCGACGAGGTTCACCCCACCAATGTGCGTGATCACAGGTCGGGCAACCAGGGGTTGTCGGCACCTGGATAAGCAATCCTCAAGTGGTCGCGGCGCCCTGGGCGGCTGAGGCGGTGGAAAAGAACAAGACTGTTTTCCGCGGATGTCGCTGTGCACTCTCGATGGCACTGATCGCCGACCCAGGGGGCGTGCGGGTGTGACCGGCAACGACATCGACCGCGAGATCGACATCGAGCAGAAGTACGTGGCGGGCCTGTACGCCCGTGTGGATGCGCTGCGCGAGGCGGCGGCCGCGCGACTGGTGGCCGCGCGGCGTGCCGGGGAGCGGGAGGCGGTGGCCGTCTGGCAGGCGGAGGTGGCCCGGCTGGAGGCGGTGGAGCACGGGTTGTGCTTCGGGCGGCTGGACATGCACGACGGTCGGCGCGTCTACATCGGCAGGCTGGGCCTGTTCCGGGACGAGGGCGGAGAGCCGTTGCTGGTGGACTGGCGCGTACCGGTGGCGCGGGTGTTCTACACCGCGACGGCGACCGATCCGCACGGCGTACGACGGCGGCGGCGCATCACCACGCGAGGCCGGACGGTCATCGCTCTGAACGACGAGCTGCTGGACGCGGACGGTGCCGGCATCAGCGGTCTGGTCGGCGAGGCGGCGTTGCTGGCCGCGGTGACCACGGAGCGAACCGGGCGGATGCAGGACATCGTGACCACCCTCCAAGCCGAACAGGACCGCATCATCCGGCACGAGTCCAACGGGGTGCTGGTGGTGGAGGGCGGTCCCGGCACGGGCAAGACAGCCGTCGCGCTGCACCGCGTCGCGTACCTGCTGTACACCCGTCCGCACCTGCGCACCCGCGGTGTCCTGGTCGTGGGTCCCAGCCGGATCTACCTCGACTACATCGGCCAGGTCCTGCCGGGTCTCGGCGAGAACAGCGTGGTGACGGCGACCATCGCCGACCTGTGGCCGGGTGTCGAGGGCAGCCGGACGGACCCGCCGGAAACCGCCGAGCTCAAGGGCCGGTCGATCATGGCCGAACGGCTGGCGGCCGCGGTGCGGTCGAAGGTGCAGATACCGGACACCCCGGTCGAGATCGAGTTCGAGCAGGAGGTGCTGCGGCTCCACCCAGGCACCTGCGGCCGTGCCGTGCAGAAGGCCAGGCGGACCGGCCTCCCGCACAACCAGGCCAGGCTGGTCTTCCAGCGGGAGATCGTGGACGTGCTCGCGCGGCGCCTGATCGAGGGCATGGAGGCGGTCGTGCTCACCGACACCGGCGAGGCGATCGACGGCGGCAGCCCGGACGGCCGTCTCGGCGAGGCCGACCTGCGCGCTCTGGCCGCCGCGGGTGTCGTGCTCGGTCAGGACGACGGCGGACCGAGAACCCTGCTGGACGAGACCGACCGGGCCGGTCTGCGGTGCACATTGCTCGCCGACACCGGCGTCCAGGCCGCCCTCGACGGGCTGTGGCCGCCACTGACCCCGGAGCGCGTGGTGTCGGACCTCCTCGGAGAGCCGGCCGACGGCTGGAGCGCCGCGGACATCCCGTTGCTGGACGAGGCGGCCACCCTGATCGGCCACGGCAACGACCGCGCGACGTTCGGGCACGTGGTCGTCGACGAGGCACAGGAACTGTCCGAAATGGCCTGGCGGATGCTGATGCGCCGGTGCCCCGCCAGGTCGATGACCATCGTCGGGGACCTCGCCCAGACCGGAAACCCGGCCGGCACCTCCTCGTGGGACCGCGTGCTGCGGCCACACGTGCGCGACCGCCGGCAACTCACCCGGCTCACCGTCAACTACCGCACACCGGCGGAGATCATGGCCGCCACCGCCGACCTGCTCGCCGCCCACCATCCCGCAACGCCGCCACCCCGGTCGGTCCGTTCGGCCGGCGAGACACCGTGGCGTGCCCGCACCACCCGTGCCGACCTGCCCACGGTCATCGCCGGCCTCGCCTCAACACACACCGACGGCCAGCTCGCGATCATCACCCCGGCCATCCACATCGGACCGCTGGCCGCCGCGCTGTCCCTCGCCACGCCACCGGACCTGACCGGCAAGGTCGTGCTGCTCACCCCCGAGCAGGCCAAGGGCCTGGAGTTCGACTCGGTCCTGATCGCCGACCCGGCCACGATTCTCACCACGCCACTCGGCCACAACGACCTGTACGTCGCCATGACCAGAGCCACCCGCCGGCTGGGAATCGTGCACCCCGGCCCACCACCGGCCGAGCTGTCCGCCATGCGGGAACTCCAGCCCTGACGACGCCCGCATCCCCATCGGCAGGCGCTCAACCCCGGCCTGGGTCAGGACCACTGCTGCGCGTGCGCGAAGGTTCGAGTTACATGACCGAGTGCCGCGACGACACGAGGGTGTGGACGAAGAACTGCTCCGCCGGGCGTACCGGACCCACGATCGCCCCCGCCGAGCCCGCCTGGTCGCGCTGCTGCTGGTCGGGCTCGCCGTCGCGGCGGCCGTGTGGCAGTTGATCCGCCTGCACCTCGTGCCGTCGTGGGACGACCTGCAGCGGTGGTGGCCAGCGCTGGCCGCCGTTGCCGCACTGGTGGTCGCCGCGGTGCTGTGGTGGCGCACCCGGCCGGTCGGTTCTCCCAGCTCACCCGGCTCGTCCAGCTCGTCCCGGGAGAGCCGGTGGGCCCGGATCAGCGGTATCGTCACCGCGATCACGGCGGTGCTCGCGCTGCTGTTCACCGCGTTGTCCCTGGCGGCCACCCGCGACCAGATCGAAGTGGCGCGGCAGGGCCAGATCAACGACCGCTACACGCGTGCGGTCGACCAGGTCGGTGCGCAGGGGCCGGAGAACCTGCATCGCCGGATCGGCGGTATCTACGCGTTGGAGCGCATCGCGGCCGACTCGCCGCACGACCACCAGTCGACCGTGGTCGAGGTGCTGTCGGCGTTCATCCGCTCGACCAGCCCGCGCCCGAAGAACGGCACCTGCGGGGAGACTCCGGTGGACGTGCTGGCCGCGTTCACCGTGCTGGCCCGCCGGAACGTCACTCTCGACCCGAAGCCGATGGTGATCGACCTCAGGGACACGTGCCTGCGGGCCGCGCGGGCGCCGCAGGGCAACCTGACCGGGATGTCGTTCGTCGGCGCGGACCTCACCGGGGCGAACCTCAACGCTGCCCGCCTCGGTCTGACGTCGTTCTCGAAGGCCACGATGGTCGAGGTGCGTCTCGACACGGCGGACATGACCGACGGCTTCGTGTTCTGCGAAGACGCGGACTTCACGCGGGCCACGTTCGCGTCGGCGAAGTTCGGCAGTGCGGACTTCTCCGGCTCGACGTTCATCGACGCCACCTTCGACCACGCCGACCTCGGCCACACCGACTTCTCCGGCGCCCGCCTCACCGGCGCGAAGCACACCGACACGAAGAGCGGCAACGCGAAGAAGGACGCGGCCACGATCGACGCGTGGTGGTGAGGCGCGGTCAGAACCTCACGACGAACGTGCGGCGGAGAGTGCTTCCAGCAGCACGGGCGCCAGCTCCGGCCGGCACACCAGCAGATCCGGGATGCACGCGGTGGGTCCGCCGTAGACCAGCGGCGCTCCGTCGATCCGCGACGCATGTGCGCCGGCGGCCTCGGCCACGGCGACAGGTGGGACCTCGACGGTTTTGACACCGGCCGAGCCGAGGGGAACCAGATCGGCGTCCAGCACCGCGGCCAGTGCATCGGCCAAGGGCGGACGGTGACTGCGACTCACCACGACACGGGGCCGAGTCCGCTGCGGGGCAACGGGTAGCGGTGCCGGTGTGAGAGTGCTGTGCGTGCGGCCCGAAGCCAGCGCGACAGCTCCCGCGACAAGAACACCGTTCTCGGCGAGGGCGACGTGCACGGCCCAGTCGTCCCGGCCGACGCGGTACTCGAGGGTGCCGTCGAGGGGATCCACGATCCACGTCCGCGGACCGCGCTCCAGCGCGCCTTCTTCGGACAGCACCGCGTCACCGGGCCGCTGCTCGCGCAAGGCGCCGACGAGCAGGGCGTGCGCCTGCCGGTCGCCCTCGCGGCCCAGCTCCTCGCCACCGAGATCGGTCCGCCGCAACCGCACGAGCAGGTCGCGAGCTTGTTCGGCGAGGTGGTGGGCCAACGCGTGGTCGTTCACCGCCGATCAGCCTCCCGCCGGCGTGGCAGCACGGTCAGCGCGACCACCGCACCGGCAGCGACCACGACCACGCCGACCAGCTCGGTGGAGCGGTAGCTGACGCCGGCCCCGAGCAACGTCATGAACACCGCGATCGCGATCGCCCCGCCGATGTGGCTCATCGACTCGAACAGTGCCGACGCCGCACCGCGGTCTTCTTCCTCCGCGTCGCTGATGCACTCACGGGTGAGCGCGACGTAGACAGGCCCCGACGCCACTCCCCACAGCACCAGCCACGGCAGCAGCGCCGTCGTGCCCGGCGTGGTCGCGATCATCGTCAACGCCAGCGCGCAGGACACCAGTGACATCGTGACGACGACCCGTGCGCTGAACCTCCGCAGCGCCATGGGTGCGAGCAACGCGCTGGGAATCCCACCGAGCAGCAACGGCGTGAGCGCGAGACCCGCACCCGCGGCCGACAGCCCGTGGACCTCCTGCAAACGCAGACTGAGCACCACGATGACCGCCGTGTATCCCACGCAGTAGGCCCCGAAGGCGAGGCAGCTGCCGATCATCCGCCGTGAGCGCACCAGACGCGGCTTCACGAGTGGGTGCCGCACCTTGCGCTCCACCTGCACGAACGCGACCAGCACGATGACCGCCAGGCAGACCACCAGCAGGGCAGGGCCGGTGTGGGTGCCCCTGCCCAGTTCCTCCAGCCCGACGATCAGCACCACGAGTCCGGTGCTGGCCAGCACCGCGCCCCAGAGATCGAGCCTTTCCCGTTCCCCGTCCGGCACCACGTCCGCCGGCAGCAACACCAGCGCGGCCAAGCACGCCACCACGCCGACCGGCACGGTCACCAGGAACACCCAGCGCCATCCGAAGTGGACGGTGATCAGGCCGCCCATCATCGCTCCCGCCAGGCCGGCCGCCCACGAGGCGAAGGCGATCACCGAGAACACCCTGCTGCGCCACGGTTCCTCGCGGAAGATCGAGGCGCCGGTGGCCAGTGCCGCGGGGATCGCGAACGCCGCGGCCACACCCTGCAACGCACGCCCCGCCAGCAACACCGGCAGGTTCGGCGCGATCCCCGCGATCAGGCCGGCGACGGTGCACAGTGCGAGGCTCGCCACCATCATGCGTTTCCGGCCCCACAGGTCACAGGCCCGGCCACCCAGGATGAGGAACGCGCCGATGCTCACCGAGTAAAGGCTGACGACCCACTGCAGCAACCCCGGCCGCAACGAGAACTCGGCGCCGATGGTCGGCAGCGCGGTCGCGACGGCGAGGCTGTCGAACAACACGAGCAGCGAGGCGCTCGCGAGGAGCACGGCGACCGGCCACGCCTTGACGTCACCGGTCGCCTGTCGCTGGTCCGTCGTCACGGGCTCTCCGGCAGGTCGTAGCCGAACTCACGGGCGGTCGTGCGCAGTTCCACGCTCGTGAAGTACCCGGCGAGATCCGGATACATCCACCCCTTCCAGCCGTCGGTCTTGCCCTCGCGGACCATCCGGCCTCCACCAGGCCGGGAGCCGGCCGCCCGCTCCTCGTGTTCACGCATTCTCGTGAACGAGCTCGCGTCCACCGCACGGGTGACGTCCGCCTCGCCGACCTCGACACCGAGACGCCGCACGATGTCGGTGACGACCTCGACCGGCCGCTGCTTGAGGTCCTCGAACCGCAGGACGTCAGCCTGCGGGAAAGCGCCTGCCCAAGCCGTGTAGAAGGCCGCCCAGTCGTCCGCGGGACTCCGGCTGAAGTCACCGGGACCGGAAAGCCACGCCTCGAACGTGTCCGGCACCTGGTCCCAGGGCTCCTCGCCGAATCGCGACCGCCACTGGTAGCTCGCGTAGATCGCGTCCCGCGGGTCGCGCACGAGCAGCCACACACCCCCGAACGCCGCCTCCGAGAACACGACCGGCACGTGGTGGGTCTTGACCAGCCGCGGCCACAGCCGTGCGGGACGCGCCTCGCCGCCGGTGTCCTTGTCGTGCAACGACGCGAAGTGCGTGCGGTGAGGCTTATCCCGGCCTGCGGGGGTCCAAACCGCAGGTGAGACACTCGCTCGTATTCCAATCGGCATGTACGAAATTTCGGCTGTTCGGCGAAAAGTTCAATTGGCAGGTGAACACGTCTGCGCCCGGCCGGAATGCGAGAGGCGCTCGCACTGCGGCTCAATCAGCGCATGACACCGTCCATTTCGGATCCTTTTGATGCTTGACGCTCTCGGCCGTTGCGGGGGAACTCACCAGTGATGCGTTGCCCGAGAACCACGGCTGATCGAGCCGACGGTGCGCTACCTTTACCCGTCTAGGGAAGCGGGGAACGGTGCGGTTCGAGGCGTTGGGCGCCGTCGGCCTGGTGAGGGACGACGGGGAGCGGATCGAGTTGCCGTCACGGAAGCGGCGGCTGGTGCTGGCCCTGCTCCTGTTGCACGCCAACGAGTGGGTGCGGACCGACCGGATCGCCGACGTGCTGTGGGGTGGCGTACCGCCACGTTCCAGCGCCGCCAACGTCAAGACCTACGTCTCGAACCTGCGCCGGCTCGCGGCGGGCGGCGCGGCGCGGATCGTCAACGGCGCCAACGGCTACCGGCTCGGCGTGACGCGGAACGAGTTCGACGTGCTGCTGTTCGAGGATCGGGTCGCGCAGGGGCGTGCTGCCTGGAACGAAGGGCGCATGCGGGACGCAGTGGACGTGTTGCGCGGTGCACTGGACCTGTGGCGCGGTGAGCCGTTCGCGGAGCTGACCGGCGCGGAGGCCGAGGCGGCCCGATCGCGGCTGGGCGACCATCGGCTCGCGGCGCACGAGCACCTGGCGCAGGCGCTGATGTCCTTGCGGCGTCACGACGAGGCCGTGGCCGTCCTGCGGCGGGTCGTGGCGGAGAACCCGTTCATGGAGCACCCGCGCGGTCTGCTGATGACGGCCCTGCACCAGACGGGGCGGTCGGCCGAGGCGCTGGAGATCTACGACGACGCGCGCCGGGTGCTCGACCGGGAACTGGGCTTGCGGCCGGGCGCCGAACTGCGGCGCCTCCAGTCCGCGATCCTCACCCACGACCCCGGCCTGGACCTGGCCCGGACGCCGTCCCGGCCGGGCGTCGCACAGCTCCCTGCCGCGCCCGACGTGTTCGCGGGCCGGGAACGGGAGCTGGACGTGCTGACCGCCGCGGTCGAGTCCAGCGCGCGAGCCGGTGGCACGGTGGTGATCTCGGCCATCCGCGGCGCGGGCGGTATGGGCAAGACGTGGCTCGCCCTGCGCTGGGCGCACCGCAACCTGGATCGCTTCCCGGACGGCCAGCTGTTCGTCGACCTGCGCGGGTTCAGCCCGGACGGTCCGCCGATGGACCCGGCCGTGGCCGTGCGGGGGTTCCTCGACGCGCTCGGGGTCGAAGCCGGCCGCGTTCCGGTCGAACCGCACGCGCAGGCCGCGCTGTTCCGCAGCCTGGTGTCGCACAAGCGGCTGCTGGTGGTGCTCGACAACGCCGCCGACACCGCGCAGGTCGTGCCGCTGCTGCCGGGCGGTGACGCGTGCACCGTGCTCGTCACCAGCCGCGACCGGATGCCCGGCCTGATCACGGGGCACGGCGCGCAGCACCTCGCTCTGGACCCGCTGAGCCACGCCGAAGCCCGTGCCCTGCTCACCGGCAGGCTCGGAGCGGAGCGGGTCGCGGCGGAGGAAGCCGCCATCGAGGACCTCGTGCGGCTGTGCGGCGGGTATCCCCTGGCGTTGAGCATCATCGCCGCCCGTGCCCGGCTCGAGCCTGGGACACCGCTCGCCGCCATCGCCGCCGAGGTGCGCGACAGCGGGCTCGACGCGCTGGACGAGGGTGACCCGGCGGCCAGCCTGCCCGCCGTGCTCTCGTGGTCGTACCGGGCGCTCACCGCCGAGCAGGCCACGGTGTTCGGACTGCTCGGCCAGGCGCCGGGGCCGGACATCGGACCGGGTGCGGCAGTCGCGCTCACCGGTCTGTCCCGGACCCGGACCGAGCAGGTGCTGGACGCCCTCGAGGACGCCTCGCTGATCAGCCGCGAGGCCGGCGGCCGCTACCGCATGCACGACCTGATCCGCCGCTACGCCGCCGACACCGCGCGCGGTTCGCGGGAAGCGGCGGAGGCGCATCGCCGGGTCGTGGACCACTACCTGCACACCACGTACGCCACCGTCGCGCTGCTGGACCCGCATCGCCCGGCCGTCCCGCTGGCTCTCGCCGCACCGGGCGCCGCCGTGGCACCACTGCCCGACCTCACGGCCGCCCTGAGCTGGCTGGACGAGGAACACGAGTGCCTGCTCGCCGCCCAGCGGGTCGCCGCCGACGAGCACGATCACCGGACCGCGTGGCTGTTCGCCTGGTCGCTGTTCACCTACCACAACCGGCGCGGGCACCGGCACGACCAGCTCACCGCGTGCCGCGCGGGCCTGGCCGCCACCGGACACCTGAACGACCCCGCGGCACAGCTTCTCGCGAACCGGCTCGTCGGCGACGCGCACAGCGACCTGGGGCAGCGCGACGAGGCGGTCGAGCACCTGCACCGCGCCCTGGACCTGGCGGTACGGCTCGGCGACCACGCCGAGGCCGCCCACACCCATCGAACGCTCGCGTGGTCGTGGGAGCAGTGGGGCGACCATCAGCGGGCACATGACCACGCGGTGGAGGCTCTGGCCGCGTATCGGAAGGCCGGCCACGCGGTCGGCGAGGCGCTCGCACTCAACGCGGTCGGGTGGTGTTCGGCACTGCTCGGCAACTACGAGCGGGCGCGCGAGCACTGCTCCGCCGCGCTCGAACGGTTCCGTCACAACGGCAGTCGTACCGGTGAGGCCGACACCCTGGACAGCCTGGGGTTCATCGACCACCACAGCGGGCGGTACTCCGACGCCGTCCAGCACTACGAGCAGGCCCTGTCCGTGCTGCGCGACATCGCCAACACGTACGAGGAGGCCAACACCCTGAACAACCTCGGTCACCCGCTCACCGCGCTCGGCCACCTCGACCGCGCTCGCGCGGTGTGGTCCACGGCGTGGGAGCTGTACCGGTCGCAGGACCGCGAGCAGGAGGCCGACGAGGTGCGCCAACGGCTGGATGCCCTCGACGCGCGGGGCGTCGAGGGCATCCGTTCGCCGGCTCAGTAGTAGGTCTCCAGCAGGGTGAAGTCGTTGGCGTTCGGATACCGCTGCGACGTCCTCGAGTAGTACATGCAGCTGGCCGTCGACGTGTTGTGGTCAAGGCCGAGCACGTGCCCGATCTCGTGGCACGCCGTGTTCCAGCGCTGAGCTTCCGTGCCGCCGTAGGACTCGTTCAGCGCGATGTACGCGCCCGTGGTGTAGGTCTGCGCGGCGTTCAGGGTGCGTTTCGTCATGCCGACCACCCCGTCCCACTCGCCGGTCTTGCCGTACGCGGCGTTGTAGACGATCACGCAGTGCACCGTGCTGCTGGGGCAGCCCGCGCTGAACGTGCGGTAGTGAGAGTCGATGCCCGACGTCTCGTTCCACTTCGTCACCGCACGCCCGACCGGCCACAGGCTGTTGGAGCGGTCGCGGAAGTACATCTGCGGCCGCGCCCACCCGTTGTAGGACCACCGGGAGAAACAAGTCGTGCCGGTCGGCCACGTGCGCGCCGTTCCGTAGGAGCAGGCCGCGACCTGCGCGGACACGTCACCCGCCCCGTTCACCAGCGCGACCCCCTGCACGCCGTTCGCGGTCAGCTTCCGCGCCAGGTCGGCCGGACGGACGCCCTCGGCGGGCGTGTACGTCGTCTGCGTGACCGTCCCGTCCGCGTTCCGCTGGGTCGACATCACCGAAGCCGTGACCTGCTCCGACTCGCCGGGCGCCGCCCCCGCCGTCCCGACACCGAGCCCGATCGGCACCACTGCGCCGATCACGACCACCAGGGCCGCAAGTCTGTTGCGCATCGTTGTCTCCTCCCCTGTCCGCAGGCACCTGAACCGTTCGCGGCGCCCCACCCCTCGTCCGGGGCGCCGCTGGTGCCCGGCAGGCAGGAGCTTCCGGCGCTGCGGTACACGGGCGGTACACGCTGCGGAGCACGCCGGGTGAGCCCTCAGCCGTTGCTGCAGGTTCTGCCGCTCGTCCTCGGTCAGCAGGTAGCCGGCGAGCAGGGCGCGCAGGGCCTCGATGAGGTCGTCGGGGCTGGGAGGGGAGTCCGGTGTCGCGAGATGCTGCAGCATGAAGCCTCGCCCTGCCGGCGGCGGGGCGAGTGGGTGCGCACAGCAGAAGGTCTGTCCGATGTGGACTATCAGCGGTACTTCGACTCGATCTCGATCTGTACGACCCGGCCGAATGGGCTGCCAACGCCCCCGCGCGAAAGTCGTCTTCGCAGCGTGGCACGTAGGACCGTTGCGCCACAACCCATCCGCAGAGCCGGCGGCCAGGCGCTCGGCGTACAGCGCCACCTTCCACCGGGTCACGTCCAGCGCCTCCCGCAACTCGGCCATTTGCTGGGTCACCCCGGTTTCGCGCGAATGTCCAGAAGGGACATCGCGGAGGATCGGCCGGTCAGCTCGCCGCCTCGCCGATGGCGAGGGTCGTCTTCGGAGCCGGCTGTCATGGATTCCGGTGCAGTTGTTTGACTTCGAGTCGGCTCTAGCTCCTACCGTCGAAGGCGACCCACAAGAAAGGAAGGCGAATGACGACGACGTGGTTCATCACCGGCACCTCCTCCGGTCTCGGCCGGCTGCTCACCGAGAAGGCGCTCGCGCGGGGTGACAGGGTCGCCGCGACGCTGCGGCGTCCGGAAGTGCTCGACGACCTGCGAAGCGACCGGCTCTGGGTGACACGGCTCGACGTCACCGACACCGGCCAGGTCCGACGTGTCGTGGACGAGGCCTTCGCAGCCCTCGGCACCATCGACGTGATCGTGAACAACGCCGGGTTCGGGGTCTTCGCCGCGGTCGAGGAAGCAACCGACGAGCAGATCCGGCAGGTGATCGACACCAACCTGCTGGGGTCGATCCACGTGATCCGGGCCGCACTGCCGCACCTGCGTGCGCAGGGACACGGCCGCATCCTGCAGGTGTCCACCGCGGGCGGGCAGACGACGTACCCGAACTTCAGCTACTACCACGCGTCGAAGTGGGGCATCGAAGGTCTCTGTGAGACGGTCGCCCGCGAGATCGAGCCGTTCGGCATCGGGCTGACCATCGTGGAACCCGGTGCGGCGCCGACCGGGTTCGGTGACTCGCTGGCCACCGCGCCGATCATGCCCGAGTACGACGCGGGACCGGCCGGCGACACCCGACGGGCCCTCGCGGACGGCACCTTCCCTCTGGTCAACGACCCGGAGAAGATCGCGGACGCGATGATCGACCTCGTCGACCGCGGCGCAACCCCGTTGCGGCTGCCACTGGGCCTCGACACGTACCAGGACGTGCGGACGTCCCTCGTCGCCCGCCTCGCCGAACACGACGCCCACCGCGAGGCCGCCCTGTCCGTCGTCCGCGACGACCTCAGAGTCAGCCGGTCGGCCGACGCCGTGACCATGGACGCCGATCTCGTCCGACTCGACGCGAAGCACCCAACGCTCCAAGTTCGCTCGATCAGCTAGTGGCGCGACCCGGAACATTGCCGGGCCACGCCACTGGACCTTCGGCGAGCCGCCGCAACCGAAGCCGTTACATACTCCCCTTCCTTCGCCTGTTGATCATGAAAATGACGATCAACCCAAGATCGTTCAGAGCGCACGAACAAGCCCGCTGACCTGGGCTTTCTCCCGGAGTCAGCGGGCTGATTCAGTCCGCTGAGACGACAGGATTTGAACCTGCGATCCGCGACCCCCGAGATACGGGTTCATGACCGTCTGACCTACAGAACAAGATCTACCGCGCAGTTCATGCACTTGATGCACGGTCAAGCACGTTCGCTGACGGCGCTCCTGGAATGCATGGCGAGGGTGCGGAGCAGGTTCGGCGTGTGCGGTCTGGGTTCGCTCGGATGATCCTCTTGATCGGGTGGCGAGGTCGGAGGATGCCGCCGAGGAAGGTCGTGGCGACCGTGTCAGGGCCCCGCTGGCCAAGACGCCCGGCTCCTGCACTCTCCGGCTCGCTCAAGGCCCGCCGTCCATGCCCCGCCGGTAGCGCATGAACCGCTGAGCGAGGTCGGTCGCGGCCACGTTGCCGACGCCGGCCGCGGCCGCCGCCACCAGCATGGGCTGCACCGGAACGGCGGGAGTCGGTGCCGGGGTGGGGGTGGGTGTTGCCTGCGGTGGGCCGAGGAAAATCTCGCGGATCACGCCGGCCTCGGCCTCGAGTTCGGCCGCCCGGTCGGGGTCGTTGACTGCCGAGTTGGAGCGGTACTGCTCGCCCACCTCGACGGTGATCACGGTCATGCCCTGGGACGGGCCCCACTGGCCGAGCGACCGGCCCTTGGCGTTCTCCCGCTTGATCTGCTCGGCGGACTTCTTCGGGTCTTGGCCGGGATACAGGCTGCTCCACGCCGTGCCGCGCTTGTTGCCGGCTACGTGGACCCCGCGTTTTTCCGCCTCCTTGGCCATGGCGATGGCGAGTGCGTCGGAGTCCTGCGCGAGTTGCCTGTTGCGCACCGACGGGTGCGGGTCGGCGAAGATCCCCGCCTGGGTGAAGTTCTTGACAGCGTGGATAGACACCAGCCGGGACGGCTTGAACGCGTTGATCAGCCCCAACAGGGCGAGGTTCGACGGTTCGATCAGCCGGCCTTTCGCGTCCACCGGTCGGTCCAGGTCCAGATCCTTGCCCAGATCGGGGAACTGCCGATTGGGATCCTCCTGGCCGGCCGAGGACCGGCCGATGTCGCCTGCCTTGTCGCGAAGCTGCTGGTACTTGCCCACCGCAATGCCGGACTGTTTCCTGGCCAGCTCCGCTTCCCAGGCAGCGCGGCTGTCGACGTTGCCCGGGAACAACTTCGGCACGATCACCACGGTGAAGTAGGGCTTGGTGGTCATGAGCTGCTTGAGCAGGCGCTCGGCCACCTCCACGCCGGACTGCTCCGAGCCGTGCACACCGGCCACCACCATCGCCACCTCGGTGATCTGGCCGGGGAACACGTGGGCCTGCACCGGATTGCCGGAACTGTCCACCCCGACCTGCACGCCGGCCATCAGCTGAAGTTGCACCAAAGCGCCCATCGGCCACGGCAGGCCCGTCAACCAGCGAAGCATGCTGAGCGCCTGTGCCGCGTCCGCCGAGGCGTGCGCCTGCTGGGCCGCAGTGGCCACTTTCGCCGGATCGAGCTTGGGCGCCCGCTGCGCCGACAGCGGGCCCGCAGCCTGGTGGACGGCCCCGAGCGCGGCGTTGCCGGCAGCGCGGCTGACATGGAGCCAGGCGTTGGGCGGCGCCGCCCGATGGAGCCGGTCCCCGACCACCTGGGCCGAGCCGTGGTCGACAGCCCTGGTCATTGCCCGTCCTCCAGAATCCACGCACGAAATCCCATGGTCGCAGGCCGACCTGGACGAGCGCAGCGCCGAGACGGGCAGCGTCCGCTGCCTGTTCGGGCAGGCACCGGACTCGATTCGAGGAGTACAGACCGAGTCCCGTGAGTTCATTCCGGGGACAATCACTCCTCTTGCGACATCAGGAAGGCGGAACCGAGCGGCGCGGTAGGCGCTCACGGCTGACCACAGATGTCGGCACTCACGACTTTCGCGATGGCGCTCCCCGCTTGTGTACCTCTGCCTTCAAATGGCAGCCGGTCCGGACGTCCGGCGGGGTGTTAACTGCGGTTCCGAAGCTGATCTGCGCGCCATCAGGCTTCTTGTAGACGACTTCGTGGTCACTCGGCCGGTTGACGATGACGGCCGGCTGCTTGCCGAAGCCATAGCCTTCGGCAACCTCACCGACGATCGCCTCCGCGCGGGACCACTGGTCGTCTGGCAGGTTGCCCTTTGAACTCCACCGAGGCAGGTGACGGATGTCGACGTCACCTGTGAGCCCGGGGAACTCGCTGCCACACCCAGAGGCACCGCCCTCGCTGACCTGTTCCCAGGTTCGTCCCAGCTCAGCGGTAAGTCGCTCCCCGACCTTGGCCGACATCTCCTCGTAGGTCGCGACCACCTGCTCAATGTCCGGCCGCTGCACATGTCGCGCCGGCACGATCTCGTCACGGTCGAGGAGGAACACCACTGACGTCCACAGCGGGGGACGCTCCCCCGACCGGCCAGTCGCGACGACGAACGGACTCGACCTCGTAAGCAAGCCAACGGAGCGCTCTCAACGCCGTGTTCCCGAGTACCGTGCCGATGACGACCGCCTCCGAAACACAATCGGTCTCGGATACCGCGGCCAGGTGCTTGAGATCGCTTCTGGCGATCGTCTCGCACGCACGGGCGTACTCGTACAGGGAGTCGCTGACGCCCTGGTGGCCGAGATCGCGAGCGGCGGCGAAGACGCCGGCCAACGTGCCAAGCGCCGCGTGGTCGGCGATGCCGTGCCAGCCGAGGTCAGCCAGCAGTGCCCTGGCGGCCGTGAATGCCTCGTGGTCCACATCCCACCTGACGTCGGCCACACCGTTCTGAACCGTCTCCATCAGCACGTCGGCATGGGGCACCGGCACGTCGACCGCCAGGACGATCTCCCGGACGGTGGCGATGGGCAAGCCACCGAGATCGGTCAGGACACGCACCAGGCGCAGTCTCTGGAGATGACCGTGGTCGTAGCGCGCCTGGTTGGACCCAGTGCGCTCGCCAGGGGGCATCAGCCGCTCGCGCAGGTAGTACTTGATCGTCGGTATCGGCACGCCACTGCACGCGCTCAGTTCAGCGATTCGCACCTCGTCTTCCTCGCTCTCACTCGCGCGACCCGTGACGTCGACGCGGACCTACGTCCGCGGCGACGGGATCCCCTCGTGGACCAGGTCCGACTGAAGCGCATTGACCACGACCTGAATGCGGTCGCGGGCACCGAGCTTCTTGGCGATGTTGCGGACGTGCGTCTTCACCGTCTCGCTCGACACGAACAACCGCCTCGCGATCTCCCGGTTGTCCAGGCCGCGACAGACCAACTGCAGCACTTCGCTCTCCCGAGGCGACATCGCCGGTGTGTCGTCCACCGCGGCCTGCAGCCGCAACTCGGGAGCGACGAAGCGGTCGTCCGCGCCCACGTGACGCAGGGCATCGGCGACCACAACCCGCCCAGAAGCCCAGGACACCACAGCGGAGGCACCCGCGCGCATCGCCGTTCTCGCCCGCAGTCGCCCTAGTCGTGTCGGCGGCAGGACCACGACGACCGATCGGCCTGTGCCTGCGACCAGGCGGACCGTGTGGAACGCGGAATCGAGCGTGTCGTCCACCACGACCACAGCCGGGTCGCTGCGGCGTATCTCGGCGAACAGGTCGGTCGCCGCGCCGCAGATGCCCGCGACGGCCACACCTGGCAAGTGGTCGATCACCCTTGCCATACCTTCAGCGAGCAACGGCACCGCGCATGCGATGAGCACGCGGTCCAGTGTGCGTCCGCGGGGCGCGCTGACCGCCGCGTTCCTCTGACCACCTGTCATCAAGCCACCTCCCAGTGTGGATTACGTGGACAGCACATCCGATGCGCGAGAGACCCCGGCATGACGGAACAATCACCCGAAAGTGCGACCGCGAATCGGCCGTGCGGTGTCAGGCGGTCCGCACGTGCCTGTCGAACGGCTCGAACCGCTCCGGCACGCTCTCCGTGAGCCCGATCAGGGCGGCGAGGGCGTGTTCGGCGCGCGCACTGGCCAGTCCGTCCCCGAAAGGGTTGCCTGACGCGGTCATCCGCGTTCGCGTCGCGGGGTCCGCCAGCAACCTGCGCGCCGTGGACAGGATGCGGGTCTCGTCGGTGCCCACCAGCTGGGCGCAGCCCGCGTCGACCGCCTCCTGTCGCTCGGTGACCTCCCGCAGCACCAGCACCGGCACCCCGAACGACGGTGCCTCTTCCTGAATGCCGCCCGAGTCGGACAGCACGAGCGTGCACGCTGTGAGCAGTCGGGCCAGGTCGGGGTAGTCGAGCGGCTCAGTCACCGTGACCCTCGGGTAGTTCCCCAGTGCCTGCCACACCTGCGCGCTCACCGAGGGGTTGGGGTGCGCGGGAAGCACGACTTCGACATCGTCGTGCTCCCGGACGATGGCGCGGACGCTGCGCAGGACGGCGGCCATCGGCTCGCCCCACGACTCGCGCCGGTGCACGGTGACCAGCAACAGCCTCCTGTTCCCGGACAACGCGCGTGCCTCCACCGCGTCGAGTTCGCGCTGGCTGAAGGGTTCACGGCGGCGAGCGATCATGCGCACCGCGTCGACCACGGTGTTTCCGGTCACGAGCACTCGTTCCAGCTCGACGCCCTCGCGGCGGAGGTTGTCCGCCGCCCGTCCGGTCGGCGCGAGGTGCAGGCGGGAGAGGGTGCCGACCAGACGGCGGTTGGCCTCCTCTGGGAACGGCGAATCCAGGTCGTGTGAGCGCAGTCCGGCTTCCAGGTGCACCACAGGCACTCGCCGCCAGAACGCGGCGCACGCGCCCGCGACCGTCGAGGAGGTATCGCCCTGCACCACGACCGCGGCCGGCGGGCGCCGCGCCCACAGGGCATCGAGTTGGGGCAGGAGCTGGGCGTAGAGCTCGGCCTGTCCGCCGTCATGCCGATCGAGCCGCAGCGTGACGTCGGCCTCGATGCCGAACGCGGCAAGGGCTTGATGAACCATCGTGGGGTGCTGGCCGGTCGCCACCACGACCGGCCGCATGCGGCCCGCCGCAGCCAGTTCCAGCGCCACCGGAGCGATCTTGATGGCCTCCGGCCGCGTCCCGGCGACCAGATGCACCTCGGGAACGGAGTTCGACGACATGATGTTCAGGCTCACGTTGGGACCGTTTCTCTCGGCGGAACAGGAACACGTCGGCCTCCGGAAAGGAGGAGTTTGAAGAGGACGACGACCGACAGCGTGGCCATCACCACGATGAACACCGCGCCGCCGACGTTGTGCACGAAGAAGAAGGCGCCCTCACGGCCATACCGACCGCCGACTACGGCGATCACCGATGTGCGCACGACGTTGGCGAGGAAGGACACGCACACCGCGGCCAACACCGCCCAGAGCACCCCGGCCGGGTTGAACCGGCTGATCAATGCCATCGGAGAGGAAGCGAGCAGCAGCAGGGCCACCAGCACGCCGACACTGCACCCGCCCGAGACCACGAAGCCCAGCACGGGGCTGGCCCCGTCACCGAACAGGTACACGGTCTGCCGGGCGAAGTCGGTGGCGGCTCCGGCAGGCACGAACAGGCCCACCACTGGGGTGGCGGCCATCGCCTCAACCGACCGGAACCATTCGAGGTTGGCGAAAACCAGCGCTGAGGCGGCCACGAGCACCACCCCCGCGAGCATTCGCAAGATCCGTTCCGGCCAGGGCGTCGGATGCGGCGCCTGGGATGCCAGGCTGTCCGGCTCGGTCATTCACCCAACCCCTTTCGACACGACGATCCGCACCGGCTCGCCCTGCATGACCGGGCCGTCGGGCGACACGTCGATCACCGTGCCGGAGGCGATCTCGGACACCACTCGCTCGGTGCTGACCACGAATCCGAGCGCGCGCAGCGTGGTTTCCGCCTCGGACGTCCGACGACCGACGTAGCTGTTCTTCCGCACCTCGATGCGCACCGGCTGCGCCGCGACACCCAGTTCGACCACGCCGCCCGGACGCAGCCCGGCCCCGACGGGTGGCCGCTGGGAGGCCACCTCTCCCGAACGGAAGCCGGCGGGACTGGTGATCGTCTCGGCGACCTGGAGCCCCAGCCGTTCGAGCGTGGCCCTGGCAACGACCGGATCCTGTCCGCGCATCTCGGGAACGGACACCAGCGCGGGTCGCACGAACACGCGATCGACACCGGTCACCAACAGTCCGGCCACCGCCGCGACGACCACCAGCGCGACGACCTGGATGCCCCATCGCCGCCGGTCGGACGCACCGAGTCGCACGGGACCGGCCGATGCCTCAGCGCGCATCGTCCGCGCCATGTACACGGCGCGACCGCAACAACAGCACACCGAGTACGAGCAGTGCCAAGCCGATCAACACAGCGAACAGCATCGGAAAACCCGTGGAGGCGAGCACTCCGGCAGCTGCTGTCCCCGTACCGGTCATGACTCCGGTGTTCCCGTACATGTGGCCACCCCTGTCTGCTGAGGGCCGGTCACCTCGGACCGGCCACGACTCACCCCCCATCGATGCGTCATCCCGCGTGCCATGACGCGGAACGCGGAATCGGCTACTCCCCTGGGCGGCCGGCTCCCCCTGAGGAGGGGTCGGCCCTGTGACCGGCCGGCCCAGCGATTGCTGCCGATCGCGTCATCCGGGCTCGCGTGCCGCATCGACCCAGCACTGTCCACTGGACGAAAAGGAGTCATCACGGTGCTCTCCGACATCGCGAGCGGGGTGTTCTTCGGGGCGACGCTGCTCACGATCGCGATCGGTCTCACGTACTTCCTGGCCTGCGCGGGCGCCGGCCTGCTGGAGATGCGTGCCGCGGCGAAGGCAGGACCGGACTCAGCGGCTGTGGCCCGGCGCGATCCCGACCAAGAGTGGGTGTATTTCCTGGTTCCCGCCCTCAACGAGAGCCTCGTGATCGAGCAGACGGTGCGCGCACTGCGGCGGACGCCGAACTCGACCATCGTGGTGATCGACGACGGCAGCGACGACGGCACCGGCGACATCGCCCGGCAAGCCGGTGGCGATCGCGTGATCCTCGTGCGCCGAACACCGCCCAACGCCCGGCAAGGCAAGGGCGAGGCGTTGAACCACGGCTTCGAGGCCGTTCTGGCGGACGTCGCCGCGCGCGGGCTGGACCCGCAGCTCGTCTTCGTGTGCGTGATGGACGCCGACGGCAGGTTGTCCGTGAACGCCTGGTCCTACGTCCTGCCCCTCTTCGACGACCCGAAGGTGGGCGGCGTGCAGCTCGCCGTGAAGATCCGCAACCCGCACAAGCTGATCACGCGTGTCCAGGACTTCGAGTTCTGGGGCCTGTCCGCGGTGTCCCAGTTCGGCCGGCGGCGCAGCCGGACCGTGAGCCTAGGCGGCAACGGTCAGTTCAGCAGGCTGCGCGCGCTGATCGACCTGAGCCGCGATCCGTGGTCGCAGTCGCTGACCGAGGACCTGGACCTCGCGATCACGCTGCTCGGCGCGGGCTGGGACCTCGACTCGACCACCATGGCCTGGGTGGACCAGCAAGGCGTCACCGAGTACGCCAGGCTCATCAAGCAGCGCACGCGCTGGTTCCAGGGGCACATGACGGCGGGCAAACGACTGCCGGAGATCTGGCGGAACCACCGGTTGTCGAACACGGCCGTGCTCGAGGTGACGCTGTATCTGGCGATTCCGTGGATCATCGTGCTGCCGTGGTCGTTGCTCTTCCACATCGGGCTGGCCGTGTCCGTCACCCAGGTGATGGCCGACCCGAACGCCATCTTCGGCACGTCCACGATGTCCCACGTCCTCATCGGATTCGTGTTGTACGTGGCATCGTTCCTGCCCTGTCTCGTGTCGGGTTACCTGTACTTCCGGCGCGAGCGGCACTACGGCTTCTGGCGCTCCCTGCTGCTCGGGCACGTGCTGATCGTCTGGAACTACGTCGCCTTCATCGCCTGCTGGCAGGCGCTCGGGCGGATGCTGCAGGGCCGGACCGGCTGGGACAAGACGGCTCGATCGGCCGAGGACACCGCGGCGGAAGTCCCGGCCTCGACCGACGCCCGCGCCACGCGGCCCACCCGTCATCCCTCGCTGCGAGGACGAGCTGCCCGCCTCGGCGCCGCTCTGCCACCGCGCACGGCCGAGGACTCGATGCGCCCGTGATCACCGCACTGTTGGCGGTTCTCACTTCCGCGATGTTGCTGACGTCGTCGTGGCTGATCCCGAGGGCGCTTTTCCGCTCGGCCACCGATCGGCTCACCGCGACGGTCTCGCTGGCTCTGTTCCAGCCCAGCCTGCTGGTGCTCGTTCTCGGTCATCTGGGAGCTCTGCGTCCGGGTCCGCTCGCCGCCGCCGGCATCACGCTCGGCACGGCAGGTGCGGTCTGGGCGGCGCGCCGTGACCCCGCGGGCCGCGCCGCGCTTCCCGACGAGGAGCGGTGGGGGGCGAGCCGGGGACGACGTGCCGCGCTGCCCGCGCTGGTTCTGCTCACCGCACTCGTCGCAGCGCAGTACCTTTGGCGCGCCGTGCTGTCGGCCAGGGTCGGCGGCCACGACTTCGACGGCAACGCGTTCCGGCTGGTGTCAGTGGACACCTGGGTCTCCACCGGGTCGCTGTCGGAGACGGAGCTGCCGATCTGGTCCTCGGTCTCACCCCAGCACACCGAGCTCCTCACCGCCTTTCCCTCCGTGTTCCTCGCCCACACGCAGCTCGCCTGGGCAACGCAGTTCGGCTACGTGCTGCTCGCCTGCTGCGCGCTGGCCGGACTCGGCGTCCGCGCCGGGTTGACCACTGTTCGTGCCGCTCTCGCCGCTCTCCTGTTCGCGGCGATCCCGGTCGTGTTTCTCCAGGCAGGCACGACCTATCCGGACGTGGCCTCGGCGGCGGGGCTACTGGTCACCTGGCAGTTCCTGCTGGCCGCCGACGACGTCGGGACCGGACGGCAACGAGGCGACCGGGCCCACGTCACGTGGTACCTGTTCCTGGCGGGGACAGGCCTCGCGGTGTTGCTGGGCACCCGGTTTTCCAACGTCGTGCCCGTCGTGCTGGCTTTGGTCGTGGCGGCCTACGTCGCATGGCAGGCACGGCACCTGCCTGGCAGCTCGAAACGCACGCACCGGCTGCGCTCTTCCTGGCGGTGGCCGGCAGCGGCCGCGGCGGCGTCAGGGCTCCCCCTGCTGGTCGGCGCCAGCTGGTATCTGGCCAACATCGTCCGCCACGGCAACCCGGTTCATCCACTGCGCGCGCCTTTGGTGGGTGGGAGCCTCGATCCTGCAGCGACCCTGATCGCCCCCAACGAACCGGTCGAGATCGCGGAGCGGCCGGACCTGGTCAGCCGGCTGGCGGCGAGCTGGACCTACGACCTGCTGCCCCACGAGTACGTCTACGACCAGCGGTTGGGCGGGTTCGGTCCGCAGTGGCTGGTTCTCCTCGCAGGAATGCTGCTGGGCACGCTGGCCTTGCTCGCCTTTCGCCGCCGGTGGACGGTTTTGCTGGTGGTGCCGACCACCTTGGTCTTCTTCACCAGCGCCGCCCCCTGGTGGAGCCGGTACACCCTGTTCCTGGCGGCGCTGGCCTGCCTGGGCACCCTGCTCGCCGTGCAGTGGTTGGCACGGCGAGCCGAGACGGCTGTGACGCTCGCGCTGATCGCACTGAGCGGGCTGGGCATGTGGTGGGCCACCAGCCCGTCACCGATCACCCTCGCCGACGGTCAACGCGCTTCCCTCGATCGAGCGTGGGAGCTGGTGCTGTCCGACGCCGAACGACGACGATGGGGAATCCAGCCGTGGTCGGAGTACACGATGCTGCGCGGGCTGCCGCCGAACGCCGGCGTCGCCGTACCGGACGCGACCACGGCGCGCTTTCCGCATGTGTGGATCGGCGAGCGGCTGGACCGCCGCCTCGTGGTGGTGTCCTACCTCGGAGACCTGGACCGGTGGGTGGCGGACGTACGGGCCACCGGCGCCGGCTGGGTGGCCGTGGACGCGAAGGCGGGCGGTGCGCAGCCCGCCCTGCTCTCGGAGATCACCGCGGTGCCAGACCGGTTCGAGCTCGTCGAGGGCTCGGGAGACATCCGGCTCTACCGCCTGCGGGACAGCTGACGCCGCGGCAAGAAGGCCTCGTCCGCCATCGGCCGCTCCATGCTGACCGTCATCTGGCACCCGCGGTCCGGCCTGCGCATTCAGCCGCCTGACCGGAACGCCCCACGAACCCGCCTGACTCTGCCGCTGCGCCGGGTGCTGCCACCTGTTCCCAGGTCACCACGACATTTCGGACCAGTGTGCCGCGCCCGAAGTTCGCCGACGAGGTCGTCTCGTTCCGGCTTCCTCGACCGCACGAAATCAGGCGCAGGACACTACCGGCCACGGCCGGACGGCCCACACACAACACCGGGTATGCGGACCGTTCGCCGCACCGCCGGAAACCACCTCGGGCGCGACTCTCATCGAACGGGACTTCGACACAGCCCTACCGCGGTCGAACGGTCGTCTCCGCGCGCAGGTCGTTCGCGGTGGCCACGACCGAGATCGAACGTGAGTCGGCTGGAGAACCGGGGGTGACGATGCGAAGTGCGACCTCCGCTGTCTGCCCCGGACGCAGGGAGAACTCGCACGACGCGGAGAAGAGCGGCAGCGGAAGTCCCTCACAGCCAGGCCCGCTCATCCACACCAGATCGAGCCCGGAAGCGGTGTGCGCCAACCGCACCCGCACAGGTTCCGGTCCGTCGTACCGCACCCTCACCACGACGACCTGCACGACGCCGTGCTGCTCCACGACAGAAGCCGTCAGAGTGAGCCGCGGATCAACTGCGGGCGTCGTCCTGACGTCCAGGACGGCACTGGTGCTCATCGCCGCCGATGCGACCACGGCGGCGAGGCTGCCGTCGCGAGCGTTGCCGGCGGCGCGCAGGTGCAGTTCGAGGATCGTGGTGGAGCCCGCCGCCAACTCGGCGGTGGACCGGCACGTCATCGCCCCATCGCGGGGCTCACAGGTCAGGATGGCGTCCCCGTCGCGCGTCCGGACGGCGTCCACGAAGAGTCCGGTCGGCGGGTCGAGCACCAGGGTCCACGACGAGATCGGCACGGTGCCGTCGTTGCCCACTCGCAGTCGCGCGGCCGTGGCCGCGCCGCCTGCAGCCAGGCCGACAGCGGGCTCGGTGAAGGACGCGGTGAGCCGGTGCTCCACCGGGAGGGCGGGGGGAGCGGGCTGGGTGATGGACGTGGTGGCGGGCGCCGGTACGGCCTCGGGGCGGGCGGCCGGACTGGCGGCGGCGGCGCCCTGCTCGGCGGGAGCGGTCATCGGTCTGGTGACCGCAGGCGGCGCCGAGGAGCGAGACGCGGCCGGCGCGTTGGACGGCTGTTCGCTCACCGGCGTCTCGTAGACCCGCTCCGCACGCGCTGGTTGAGCAGGGTTCGTCTCGCCGTCAGGCGGTATCAGCACGAGTCCCGCGATCACCGCCGACATGCTCGTGCCGGCCAGCGCCAGCTGGCCCAGCTTGCCCGTCAGCCCCTTCGCCGCTGTCGTGGCGGTCACCGGGGTGAACTGCGAGGCGGCATGGGCGACGGGGACAGACAGCGCCTTCGCGTAGACGGCAGCGGCACCGCCGAGCACGACAGGCAGCAGGACGGCACGCAACGAGCCGTTCAGCTCCGCGAGCTCATCGGCCAGGTCGCGGCACCGTCCACATCGGGCCATGTGCGCCTCCACGCAGGCCCGGTCCGTGGCGGGAGCCTTCGCGCGGACCCACGCGGCGAGCAGCTGGACGACCTCCCGACAACCGTCGCCCACCAATGGAAGATGCACGGCGAGGTATTCCTGGCGCAGCCTTTCGCGGGCCCGGTACGCCAGTGCGGAGACGGCGTTGGGTGTGAGCCCGAGCAGTGGGGCGACCTGCGCCGCCGGCTGCCCCTCCACCTCGGTGTGCCAGAGCACGACCTGCCAGCGCTCCGGCAGTCGCTGGAAAGCGCGAGCCACGGTCGAGCGCTCCTCGTCGCGTATGACTGCGGCAGCGGGCAGGTCGTCACCGGTCTGGCCGGACTCCCGGTACTCCCCCACGAACTCGACGCTGCGGTCTCGCCGGAGCTGCATGTACGCGCAGTTCCGCACGGCCACCAGCAGGTAGGCCCGGAACGCCTCGGTCGGTCCCTTGCCCTCCCGCAGCTTCGCCAGCACCTGGGCGAATGCCTCCGCGACCAGGTCGTCCGCATCGATCCCGGTGCCGCCGAGCTGGAGAGCCATCCGGCGAGCAGCGCTCGCGTGACGCTCGAACAACACGCCGTACGCCTGGCCGGCGCCGGACCGCACCGCCTCGAGAAGCTCGAGGTCGCTCGTCGAGGAATACTCCTCGACGTCCTGCACCGCGCTCAACCCGTTGCCCATGCAGAAGGCTCCTCTCCGACATCCCAGAGATGTGCGGTCGCAGGGCCGATGACGCAACCGAACAGATCTGCGGTGTGATGTGAGTCACACGCGCTTCAGCTGATCAGGTCGACGACGGTGCTCGCGTAGATCCACTTGGTGCTTTCCACACCGACCAGCAGCACCCTCTGCCCCGCACGCACCTGGCCGGACCGCCGGGCCTGGTCCAGGAACAACGGCACTGCGGCGCTTCCGACGGCGCCGGTCCGCGCCAGGCTGTCGATCACTCGACCGGTCAGCTTCGTCCACTCGGGTGTGCTCAGCCCCGCCGCCTGCAGGGCGTCGAGCATCCAGCCCGCGTTCCCCTCTGGGACCAGGCACCAGTCGACGGTGTCGACCGTCACGTTGCAGGCCTCCAGGCCGTGGGTGATCGCCTCGGTGACCATCCTGGGCGTCACCTCGGCGGCGCCCACGACGTCGACCTGGAGATCGACCAGGCGGGGGCTCGCCGCCTGGACGTGCAGTGGCGCGTGAGTTCCTCCGCCGACCGAACGGATTCCAGGCGGCCGGTCGCCTCCGATCGCGCACGTCGCGCCGCCGAGCAGGCCGCCCGGCTCGTCCCCGACGGTGAGAACGGCGGCGCCCGCCCCGTCGCCGAACAGGTACAGCGGGATCCGTTCCCGCATCCGGATGCGTTCCACGTCGCGGTGCAGGTACAGAGGAGCGAGCACCGGGGAGATCACCTCGCTGCCGATCACGAGCGCCGTGGTGGCCATGCCCGACGTCAGATACAGGCGCGCGATGTCCAGGCACTGCACCCACCCCGCGCCGCCGGACCGCACCTCCAGGGTCGCGCAGCGGTCGATGCCCAGCCGCTCCTGCACGAGGTTCGCCGTCGGCGGAAGCGGATACTCCGGTGTTCCCGTGGAGAGCAAGATGAGATCGACCTCGGCGGCGTCCACGCCGGCGTCCGCCAGCGCCCGCCGGGCCGCCTCGGTGGCCATGTCGGTGTTGCTCTCGCGGTGTCCGCCGGTGGCCGGATCGATCATCCAGAACCGCTGCTCGATCCCGAGCCCGTCCAGCACCTGCGCGGGCAGCGCGCCGACGAGACGTTCCAGGTCGTCGTTCGAGATCGGCTCACCAGGCTGGTAACCGCCTGTGCCGACGATGTGCGCACGGCGGCTCACAGCGCTCCGGCCTTCCTGGTGCGAGCGGCCGCGATCACCGAGATGGCGTCGCGAGCGTTGAGGGTCATGTCGGGCCGCGCCTCGACCGGGCGCCCGCCCTGCGCACTGGTCAGCCGGACGCGCTGCAGCAGGCAGGCGGCGACGATGGTCAGCTCCATCGTCGCGAAGGCCATCCCGACGCAGTGGCGGGGACCGGCCAGGTAGGGCAGGTAGCTGAACCTGAGCCGATCAGCGACGGCCGCGCGGCTGAACCGCTCGGGGTCGAACCGTTCCGGCTCCGGCCAGTACACCGGGTCCCGGTGCAGCAGGAACGTGTTGAGCAGCAGGAACGAGCCCGCGGGAACGTGGTGGCCACCGAGTTCGTCGTCCTCGACAGGCGTCCGGGCAACCTGCCACAACGGCGGATACAGGCGCAGCACCTCCTGAATGACCATCCGCAGGTACCGGAGCCTCGGAAGATCGCCGATGGCGGGCGGCCGTCCGCCGAGCACCTGCTCCACCTCCTCGGCGGCCTGCTCGGCCGCCTCCGGATACGTGGCCAGGCAGTGGCACAACCAGGACAGGGCGGCTGCCGCTGTCTCGTGCCCGGCGATGAACAGGGTGGTCACGTGGTCTCTGAGCTGCTGGTCGGACATGGCGCCACCGGTGTCGGGATCGCGCGCCGCCATCAGCATCGCCAGCAGGTCGCCGCGCCCGGACCACATCGCTTCCCCAACGCCCGCCCCGCCCGTCCGCCGTGCTCCGATCAGCTCGAACACGATGCGGTCCATGGTTCGCCTCGCTCTGGTGAAGCGGAGGTTGCGCGGTGTTGGCACCCATTCCGGCAGATCGAGCACGGCGATCAGTTTGTGGTTCAGGTGCTCCATCTCGACGCGCACCGCAGAGGCGAGCTCTGCCGCGGCACCCACCCAGTCGGCGGTGAACAGACACCGGGCCAGCACGTCGAGGGTGAGCCGTCGCATGTCCGGTCGCACGTCGAACGGGAGGCCCTGGCCGGCCCTGCGTTCCCACTCACGTGCCAGCAGCCCGGCCCGTTCGGCCATGATCCCGGCGAAACCGGACAGGTGGTCCTTGCGGAACACCGGTTCGACCAGGCTCCTCTGGTGTGTCCACTCCGGACCGCTGGTGGTGACGAGCCCACGTCCCACGGCCGCGCCGACCTTGCGCTCGAAGTCGGCGGGATGCGGGTAGTTGGCGAAGTTGTCCACGAGGATGCGCTGGAAGTGATCGGGACCCGTGACCAGGTAAACCGGCACCGGTCCCCGGAACCGCACGAGTTCCCCGTACTCCTGCTTGGCTCGCCTGAAGGTACCCATCGGATCTCGCCGGAAGTCCAGGGCCGACCCCAGCAACGGGTGCCCGGCGGGACCGGGTGGAAGCATCGCAGCAGACATGATCATCAACCGTCCTTCAGCGGCACGAGAGCCATCGGCATGCCGCCCTCTGGGTAGAGGAAGACGTTGGAGGTGGGTGTGCACAGGTGTCCCGGCCGCAGCTGGAGCCGGTAGGACTGGAGGAGACGAGCGATCACCAGGGGGGCCTCGAACAGCGCGATGCTCGCCCCGGGGCAGAGCCGCGGCCCGCGGGAGAACGGCATGTAGGAGTACAGGGGCTGCTGGGTGGCCCGCTGTCTGGCGAACCGTTCCGGCTGGAACCCCTCCGGGTTGTCCCAGAACTCCGGGTGCCGGTGGAGCAGGTAGGGGCTGATGAACACCTGCGAGCCGCGGGGGATCCGGCAACCGCCGAGAACATCGTCCTCGATGGGGCTGCGCGACATCGTCCACACCGGTGGATACAGGCGCAGCGCCTCCTGGTAGACCATGCGCAGATAGCTCAGCCGGGGCAGGTCGGAGTCGGCCACCGGTCGTCCGCCCACGATCTCGGAGAGTTCGGCCCGTACCGCGTCCTCGACGGCCGGATGCCGCGACAACAGGGAGAACGTCCAGACCAGGGACAGGGCCGTCGTCTCGTAGCCGCCGAGGAAGATCGTCACGATCTCGTCGCGCACGTGCTGGTCGGTCATCCCGCGGCCGCCTGCCGACAGCAGCCGGGACAGCATGTCGTCCCGGTCGGCCGGATCCCGCCGCCGACGCTGGATCAGGTCGTGCACGAAGCCGTCCACCAGGGCGCGGGCGGCCACGAACCGGCGGTGAGCCGGGGTCAGCCGTGTGCCGGGCAGCTCCACGAAACGTTGCAGCCGGGCGTTGGTGTGGGCGTTGCAGGTGCGCACGGCGTCCGCGATCTCCGCGGTCCGCCCGCCGAGGTCGGCGCTGAACACCGTGCGCATCACGATGTCCAGCGCGAGCCGCATCATCTCGGGCGTCAGGTCGACCGTCTCCACCCGCTCGTCACGCCACCGGTGCGCCAGCTCACCGGCGGCCGTCACCATGACCGGGGCGTAGGAGGCAACCCGGGCACCTTTGAAGACAGGCTGAGCGAGGCGACGCTGCCGGAAGTGGAACTCGCCGTTCGAGGTGAACAGGCCGTTACCCACGAACGGCTCGAACTTGCCGACCGACAGCGGGTCCTTCGGATAGATCGGCTGCTTGTACTCCAGCACCTGGCGTACGTGGTCGGGATGGTTGACGAGGAACAGCCGCCGCGAGCCCGGCAGCGGGAACCGCACGACGTCTCCGTGCTCGCGCCAGGCGCGGGTGAAGGTACCCACGAGGTCGCGCGCCAGGTCCGGCCCCACGCCCACCACCGGGTAGCCCCTCGGCCCCGGTGCCTCCCGCGCGAGGACGGGGGACAGTTCCGCCGGGACAGGCGGCGGGGACAGTGCGGACCGGACGAGGGAGCGGGCTGCCGTCAGGACCTGACGGAGCGGGTGTGCGTCGAGGGGCGGCACGGCGCCTGCGGCCACCAGCAGCCCGTGGAAGTCGGACTCGTGCCACAGTTCCCGCAACCGGCCCTGGTCGTCGATGACGACGTGGATCATCTCGGTGAGAGTGAGCCCGCGCCGCGTCGGCGGCACCAGGCCGGCCAGGTGTCCGGTGTGGGTGCCGCGGAAGGACAGCCGCGCCACCACCTCGGGCCCGGCGCTGATCAGGCCCTCAACCCGATAGGACAGGTCGGGCTGTCCCTGTTTGACCAACCGGACCAGACGCTGGAACTCGGGCAGCGTGCGCGTCTGCGGGTGGCTGCCGATGTGGAAGGACGCCTCCGGCGCGCACAGCTCGTCCAGGGTGTTCAGAAGATCCTGCTCGCCGATGCTCCACGCTCGCCGCAAGAACTCCAGAACGCAGCGCTGGTAGTCGATCCCGCTGCTCATGACCGCCCCCTGCCCGCCACCGAGGCCTTGGCGGAGAGCGCCGCGAGGCGGCCTGCCGTGCGCACCAGGTGCCCGCTGCCGCCGAGCACACCCGCGTCCGCCGGAGGCAGCACGCCGAGCTGGCCCAGGACCCGCAGCGGGCTGGACTGTCGCCACAGCTCGGCCACCCGCCCGTCGTCGAACCGCAGCCAGAGCATCTCGGTGGCGCGAGTGAACAGGCCGGTCGGCGGCAGGCCCCACAACCATCCGCGATGCGTCCCGGTCACCGAGGTGCGCAGGAACACCTGCTGCCCCTGCTCGACCGCGGCGTGCACGGCGAGCCCGAGGTCGGGCAGACCGGCGCGCAACCGGTGTACCAGCCGCAACAGGCCGTTCCGGTCGAGGACGCCCGGCTGGTCGGGTGAGTGACCGGTGAATCCGGGGGCGAGCAGACGGTGGGCGACGCTGTCGTCCCCGTGGTTCCACAGCCGGTCCACCAGCTCGCCGGCCAGGGCGGTCAGGTCTGCGGCGGGCTCAGAAGGTCGGTCCGGCATCGGTTTCTCCCGTGGTCAGAAGAATCTCCCTGGCCGCGTGACACCCGGAGACGATCACGCGCAGCGCGCTGGCCGCCTGCGTCCAGTGCCCGGCCAGGTACAGCCCCTCGATCGGCGTCGAGTGGGCAAGTCGCTTGCTACCGGCCTGGTCCGGGGTGTTCTCCCAGCCGTACGCCGCGCCGAACCGGTTCCCGGTGAATCGTTCGAGGGTGTGCGGGGTGGCGCTCTCGACGTGGGTCAGCCCGGAGCGAAAGCCGGGGTAGAGCTGTTCCACCAGGTCCAGGTACCGCTCCTGGAGCACCGGCTTCAGCTCCGCCCAGTCCTGTCCGGCGTCGTACGGGGCCAGTGCCGTCGAGGTGAACAGGTGCTCTCCGGCGGGCGCCAGCGAGCGGTCCAGCAGAGTCGGCACCACCACCACGGAGGCCGGGGCCTGCCCGCGCTGGAACCGCCGGAATGTCAGGTCGTGGTCGTCCCCGGTGAACAGGAACGTCTCGTGCGCCGCGCCGGCCGGGTCGATTTCGCAGGTACTGGCCGCGTACACGACGAACATCGACATCGACGGACGCAGCCGCGCCAGCCGGCGCGCGTAGGCCGGTGGCACGTGGTCCATTCCCAAGAGGTCGTGAAAGGTGTGCCAGGCATCGGCGTTGGACACCACCACCGGGGCGCGGACCAGGCCGCCATCGCCGAGAAGCACTCCGGCGACCCGGCCGGACCGCAGTACGACACGCTTGACCGGGGTGTCGGCCGCGACCGTCCCTCCGCGTTTCTCGATCGCGCTCACGAAGGCATCCACCAGGCGCTGGAAGCCGCCGACGCAGTGCGACAGGCCGTGCAGCTGGGTCTGGAGGAAACGCGCGTACAGCTCGAACGACAGCTGGGAGGGCGGCAAACCCATGTAGGGCCACCCGGCGGCACAGAAGGCCCGGCAGCGCGGATCGGAGATGTGGGCGTTCAGCACCTCGGCCAGGGTGGCGCGCCGATGCTGGAAGTACACCTCGCTGCCGCGCACCGCGGCTCCGAGCTCCCGCGCGGAGAGCCGGACGGGCAACTGACGCGCCTCGGCGAGAAACACCTCGCAGAGGCCGAAGAACGACCTGATGCCCGCCGCTTCGTGGGGGAACGCGGCCACATACGCCTCGACGACGGCACCGGAGCCGAACGGGACATCGAGCGCGGTGGAACCGATGACCGCCCGGTACAGCAGGTCGGAGTCCACGAAGTCGCACTCCCCGGCGATGTCCAGGTGGTCGAGCAGGCGGCGCAGCGTTCCCCCGGGTCCCGCCTCCGGCACGACGTGAATGGCCGGGTCGAAGTACCTGCCGTCCCTGGTGAACCCGTGGGCGTACCCGCCGACGCCCGCGGCGCGTTCGGCCACCAGCACCCGTCGGCCGTGCCGGGCGAGGTAGGCGGCCGCGGCCAGCCCGCCCAGCCCGCTGCCGACGACGACCACGTCGAACTCGCCGCCGTACCCCTGGCCGGTCACCGGGCCCGTCCCAGCCCGAGCGCGGTGAGCGCACCGCCGTCGACGGGGACCAGCGCGCCGGTGATCAGGCCGGCGTCCGGCCCGGCGAGGAAGCAGACCGCCTGGGCGATCGCCTCGGGCTCGACGAAGCTGCGCAGGGGAATCTGCCGGAGGATCTGCTTTCCCCGGTCTCCCTCCAGCAGTCCGGCGACCATCTCGGTGGGCGAGAACCCCGGCAGGACCGCATTCACGCGCACGCCGAAGCGAGCCGCCTCCATGGCGCTGCACCGCGTGAAGGCGTTGATCGCACCCTTTGACGCCGCGTAGTTGGCCTGACCGATCCATCCGCGTTCACCCATGACCGAGGAGATGTTCACGATCGACCCGCTCCCCTGCGCCATCAGGCGCGGCAACACGGCCTGCGTGCAGTGGAAGACGCCGCCGAAGTTGACCTTCATGACGGCCAGCCAGGAGTCCGGTGACATCCGGCAGATGAGGTCGTCCTCGGCGACTCCGGCGTTGTTGACCAGGACATCGACGCGGCCGTGGCGCTCGACCACCTCGGCGATCATCCGGTCGACCTCGTCCGGTTCGGCGACGTCCGCGGCGATAACCTCCGCCTGTCCGCCCTCGGCCTGGATGAGCTCCGCCACCTCCGCGGCTCGCGTCGCCGACCTGCGGTGGTTGACGACCACAGTGGCTCCCTCCGCCGCGAGAGCGCGGCAGATCTCCCTGCCGATGCCGCGGGATCCCCCGGTCACCACGGCCACCTGCTTGTCGAGTTTCACCCCGCGTCCCCTCTCGTGATCACGATGCTGACGTGAGCGCCACCCAGCGACGAGCTGTTCACCAGGGATGCGCGAGAACCCGTGCGATGACGCGTCATGTCGTCCCAGGCGAGCAGGGCGGTCAGTGCGCCGCCTACTCCGAGCGGCTCTCCGACGGTGAGCTTCGGCGCGTGGATCTTCACGCCGGCCGGGAGGCATCGGGTGACCGCCGCGCGTTCGGCGTTGTCCGCGGTGCCGAGCCCGGCGGCGGCCAGCCACACGTCGCCGATCTCGTCCGGGCTCGTCGCCGCGTCCAGCAACGCACCGAGCACCGCGCGTTGCACGCCCTGACCGTCCGGATCCCACAACCCGCTCGAACGGGCGTCGTGGGCCGCCGCCCAGCCGCGGACAGCTCCGAGCACGGTCGCGCCGCGGCCGTGTGCCACCTCGGGGCGTTCGAGCACGATCGCCACCCCGGCCTCGATCAGTGACAGGCCGTCACCGCGGCGGTCGTCGCGGAGCACGCCCTGCCGCCGGTAGGCGCTCAGCACCGTGTCGGTGAGCACATCGGCTGCGACCACGACGATCCGGTCGGCCCGTCCCATTCCGATCAAATCGGCCGCGTAGCCCAGTGCGACGGCGCCCGACGCGTGGCCGACGGACACGGTGCACGTCGGCCCGCGCAGGCCCAGGCGGGTGGCGACCCGCCCGGCGGCCTGGCTGTAGACGGTGTTGGGGAACACCGAAGGGCTGGCGGCCCTCGGTCCCTCTGCCAGCAGCGGCCCGAGGAACTGTTCGATGGACTCGGCGGGGCCGACACCGGTGCCCAGCACCAGGCCGGTGCGTTCGGCGTCCGCCGACCCCGGCTCGACAGCGGCGTGGCGCAGCGCCGTGGCCGCGCTCATCACGCTCAGCGCGGACAGCCGATCCACACGCCTGCGGTCGCGCCGATCCAGGGACGGGTTGACGTCGAGATCCACCGCAGGTCCGGTGGTGACCCGCCCGTCACCGCCGGCCGACCGCGTCAGGAGGTCGACGCCTTCGCCCGCCGGGGAGAAAACGGCAATCCCGGTGACCAAGGCCGGTTGCCAGGGGGTGGTGACGGCGGAACCGATGCCGGGCCGCGCGAGCACGACGGCGGCGTTGACGCCGCCGAACGCCATGCTGTTGGCGATCGCGGCCCGGCCGTCCCACGGTCGCGCGGCGCCCGGCACGTAGTCCAGGTCGCACTCGGGGTCGGGCTCGTAGTCGCCCGCCGTGGGCGGGACCACCCGTTCCCGGACCGCGCAGGCGGTGACGATCGCCTCGACGGCACCGGCCGCCCCGAGCAGGTGCCCGATCACCGACTTGGTGCTGCTGACCGCCACCGAGTCGGCAGCGGGGCCGAGCGCGGCCCGGATGGCGTTGCTCTCGGCCACATCGTTCTTGGGCGTCCCTGTGCCATGGCCGTTGACGTAGCCGATGTCCGTACCGCTCAGACCGGCGTCGGCGAGCGCATGCAGCAGCGCCTGCGCGGCTCCGGAGCCGTCCGGCCGAGGCGCGGTCGGGTGGTAGGCGTCCGTGCTGAGTCCGTAGCCCGCCACCTCGGCCACGACCTCGAGCCCGGCGCGGGCCGCCAGGTCGGCGCGGACGAGCAGGAGCCAGCCGCTGCCCTCACCGAGTGACAGGCCGTTGCGCAACCGCGAGTAGGGCGCCGTGGGTCGCGGGGCGAGCGACTGCAGCGCCGCGAACCCGGCTACGACCACATCGGACAGGGCGTCGACCCCACCGGTCAGCACCGCCTCGGCTCGTCCGCGCCGGATCAGGTCGGTGCCCAGCCCGATCGCGCTGACCCCGGACGCGCACGCGGTGTTCACCGCGAGCACCGGACCGCGGGCACCGACACTGGTCCCGACCGCCTCGGCCAGGGCCTGCGGCGTGATGGTGCGGGCCACTTCGGCGGGCAGTTCCACCCCGTCGAGTGCCGCCTGACACCACCGCCGGGCGGACAGCAGGCCCGCGTTGCAGGTGCCGAGCACCACACCGAGCCGATCGGCGGGCACCAGGTCCGCGGGCACGGCCGACCACGTCTGCCAGGCGGCGGCCAGTGCCAGCGCCAGTGCGCGGTCGGCATGGGGTCGTATCCGGACACGACGTCCGAACGGCTCGGTCGGCACGTGGTCGACCTCGCCCGCGACGAGCGTGGGATCGACCGGCCAGTCCAGGTGGCGCACCGAGGTGATGGCGACCCTGCCTTCGCGCGCACCCGTCCACAGGTCCTCCGCCGTGGCGCCGAGACTGCTGATCGCGCCCATCGACACCACGACCACGCGAGGCGCCTCGCCGTTCACCGCGCACCTGCACAGCAGTGCTCGTTCAACCCACGCAACATGACAGCGGCACGTTGCCCCGCGAGGCCGGAGGCGAGACCGACCGCGGTACGCACCCGGCCGACGACAGGTTGGTCACGAATCCACGTCATCGGTGGGAGAGCCGGGTCGACGTAGCGGAGGTTCGTCACCGGAGGCACGACGCCCATGTCGAGTATCAGCGCCGCGATGGCGACGTTCAACGCTCCCGACGCAGCTCCGAGCTCTCCGGTGCCACCCTTGACGCACGTCATGGCGGGGGAGCCCCCGCCGACAGCCAGTCGTATCCCCGCGGCCTCGCCGAGGTCCCCCCGCCGAGTGGCGTTGCCGTGTGCCACCACGACATCGACCTCCCCCGTCTGTTCCCCGGCCTGGCCTGCCGCTCTGGACATCGCCTCGGCGATGGGCAGTCCGGACCGGTCCGCGCTCAGGTGGCCCGAGGCGTCGAAGGTGGTCGCCGCTCCCGCGATCTCCGCGTAGACGTGGGCTCCCCGGGCCGACGCCGACTCCGCCGACTCCAGTACGAGCAACACCGCTCCTTCACCGGGCACCGACCCGCTGCGCATCATGTCGAACGGACGACACACGGCGCTGCCGAACTCGTTGCGACCGCTCAGTACTCCGAGGCCGTCCCATTGCGACAGCGGCCACCACGACGAACGGTCGTCCGCGCCGCCGGCCAGCACCAGATCGGCCGCGCCGGTACGCACCGCGGTCGCCGCGTGGGCCACAGCGATCGCGCTCGACTCCGCCGTCCCGTGGAAGTAGCCGTTGACTCCTTTCGCGCCCGTGAGCTTGGACAGCGTGAACAACGCGGTCGATTGCAGCCCCTCGACGTAGTAGAGGGGGTGGATGTGGGCGGCCGCCGACGAGCCGAACTGGCGGAGGTCGACACCACCGTCCGGGGTTCGCGCGGCGAGACTGCCCTCGACCAGGTGCTCGGGATCGGAGATCTCCTTGCCCCCGCTGAGGAACACCCCGATGCGGTCCTTGGCCACCGAGCCCAGGTCCACTCCCGCGTCGCGCAGCGCGAGCATCGCGCCCGCCGCCGCGAGCTGGTCGTTCCTCGTCGTCTGCCGGATCAGCCGCCGGTCCACGTAGCGTTCCGGTGCGAAGCCGGGCGCGGCCGCACCCCAGCGGGTGGCGAAGTCGGAGTCCGCGACCGAGCCGAGCTCGCGCACCGCGCTGCGGCCGGCCAGGAGGTTGCGCCAGCACACCTGCCAGCCATCGCCGAATCCTGTGATCATGCCGATCCCGGTCACCACGACGCGCCTCATGTCCGCCTCCTCGCGAGCCGCACCCGACGGGCGCCTGCGACGACACGGCCGTCGACCGTCGCGTCGACGCGGCAACTCACTTCGGTGTCCCGCGAGTCGACGACCTCCGCCGTGAACCGGACCTGGTCACCCGGCTGCACAGCACGGCGGAACTGGACCCGGCTCACGTCGGCGACCCGCCACCTGGTGGCCCCGCCGGGCGCCGCGAGACGAGCCAGCCACACCATGTCCTCCAGCAGCAGCACCCCTGGCAGGACGGGAAACCGCGGGAAGTGCGTGGCGAAAACGTCCAATGTGGCCGTGACGTTGCGCAGCGCCGTGGCCCGGCGACCAGGCTCCACCAACGGGGTCTCGTCGAAGTCAGTCACGACATCCTCCTCGGGTCGAACGCACCACGAGGCTGGCATTGGTGCCACCGAAGGCGAACGCGTTCACCAGCACCGTCTCGACCTGCCGGGCTCGGGCGGTCAGGGGAACGAAGTCCAGGTCCAGGGCGGGATCGGGCCGTCGGAGATTGACCGTCGGTGGAATCAGGCCGGTGCGCAACGCGCCGAGCGCGGCGATCAGGTTGACCCCTGCGGCCGCGGAGGTCAGGTGCCCGGTCATCGACTTCGGCGAGCTCACGCACAGTGCCCCGGCGTGCTCGCCGAAGACTTCCTTGATCGCGACGGTCTCGCTGGCGTCGTTGCCCGGTGTGCCGGTGCCGTGTGCGACCACGTAGTCCACCAGGTTCGGCCTTGCACCGGCATCCTGGATGGCCAGGCGCATGGCCTCGATCGCGCCGCCGCCGTCCGGAGGTGAGTCTGTGACGCGGTATGCGTTCAAGGTACTGCCATAGCCCGCCAACTCGGCGTGCACGGTGGCGCCACGCGCGTGCGCCCGGTCCCAGTCCTCCAACAGCAGCACGACGGCGCCCTCTCCCAGCACGAAACCGTTGCGGTCGGCGGAGAACGGCCGCGACGCCGCCGCGGGATCGTTCTCCCATCCCGCAGCGAGCGCGCCGAGCAGGCTGAAGCCCAGCACGTCGAGCCAGGTCGTCAGCGAGTCGTAACCGCCGGCCAGCACCACGTCGCACTCGCCGGCGCGGATCATGCGCAGGCCCTCGCCGACGGCGTTGGCGGCGCCCGCACAGGCCGTGCTGATGTTGACCACCGGGCCGGCGAACCCGTGCCGCCTGGCGATGAACGCACTGACGAAGCTCTGGTCTCGCCGGACGACCACGGCCGGTGCCTGCCGGCGGTATCGGCCGGCGAGCACGTCTTCAGCCATGCCGACCAGCTCGGTCAGCTCGGCCCGGCCAACCGTGCCGGCCAGACACACACCCTTGCACCACTGGGATCCGTCGGTGGGTTGAACGTCCGCCGCGCGCACCGCCTCGTCCGCAGCCGCCACGGCGAAGCCCGCGGCGCGGGACAGCTTCCTGGCCGTGCTCCGGCCAAGCCGGCGGACCGCGTCGAATCCGTTCACCTGAGCGGCGATCCGCACGGGGAAGGTGCTGGCGTCGAACGTGCGGAGCGCGGAGATCCCCCCGCGCCCGTCGACCAGTCCTCGCCAGGTCGTGGCCATGTCGTTGCCCAACGGGGTCACCGCACCGACTCCGGTGATCGCGACTCTCTTCATCGCGGCAACTCCTGACCGCGCAACCGCTCGAACCGGCGCCTGGTATCCACGGGGTCCTCCAGACTCGCCGCGGGCAGCAGGGCACACAAAATGTTCCGTGCCGTGAGCACCGGTCTGCCGTCGACCGAAACGGTGCCGGACAGTACGGCGACCTGGTCACCCATGGCGTCGACCTCTCCTCGCAGCGACAACACGTCCCCCGGCCCCGCCTCGCCGTGATAGGTGATCTCGTCGACCGACACCAGCGCGCCGCTCCGGGCGAACTCGGTGGACGCGAGCACGAGCCATGTTCCGGCCTGGCACAGCGACTCCAGCAGCAGACCACCGGGAGCACGATGGTCGTCCGCACCCCACCGACGATAATTCTCCCTGCGCGACAACAGCTTTCGCGCGATGATCGACCGACCCGGCACGAGCGAGTCGATCCGATCGACCATGTGGAACAGCATCGAGCCTCCTCGGGCGATCTGGGCCGGCGCAGCGGAAACTCCGTCAGCCACCAGCCGGGCCGACGGCGCCGAGCCTGCTGCGCACCAGCTGTTCCAGGTTGTCCACTGTGAACAAACCCATCACCTCGTCAGCCTTGATCCGGCTGACGCGCGCGCCGGTCTCCAGTTGGGGCATCACCAGCAACAGCTGGGCCATGCCCCGCTCCGACACGATCTCGTCGGCGTCACCGAACTCCTCGTCCGGGATGCCGCCCTGCACGTAGTCGGCGAGCTCGGCGGCCTCGATCCGCACGCCGAAGCTGCGCTCGATGCGAAAGAGGATGTCCAGCAGGTCGATCGACTCGGCTCCGAGGTCGTTCAACAGAGTCGCGTCACCGATCACCTCGTCGGGCTCCAGGGCAAGTGCCTCGCCCACGATGGCCCGCACCTTTTCGCTGAGCTCCGTGACCGTTCCCGTCATGTCCCACCTCCGCCTGGCACGCCGGCAGGCTTTCCCTGCCGTGCATGAAGGATCAGATGGCCCATCAGGACGGTCATGACGCGCTCCGCGCACTTTTCCTGATTTGCCCGTGACACGGGCAGCCGTCCGGCGCCATTACCCCAGCGCGGCGGTAGTCGCCTACTCCGCTGGGGGGATTTCGAGGCTCGTCCGCATCGGACCTGACCCGGTACGCGCATCGACTCACCGGACTACGACCACATCGGAGTCCGTCCCGTACGTCCCTGCCTCGCTTGGGGGACGACTACCGAAGGGATTCGCAGTGCGATCAAGGATCATGCGCAACAGCGGCGTCGTGCTCGGCACCGCCGCGTTCGGCCTCCTGGTCAGCGCCGGCCCAGCCATGGCCGAGGCGGCCACCGCCTACTCCAGGGCAGAGCTGGTCAGCGTGAACGTCGGCCCCCTCAAGGTGAACCCGATTCGGGTCGAGGCGCCGCCGAACACCGCGATCGACCAGCCGAGCTTCAACCTGGCCGACATCGTCAAACTCGACCTGATCGGCCTGGGGCTGGCCGCCAACGCCAATCCGCCCGCGGGTACCAGCGACGCCAGTGTCAACGCGGCCGACGTGGCGCTGAGCGTCGGAGTGCCTGGCGTGGCCGGCTTCGAGATCAACGAGAACGCGATCGACGTGAGCTGCAAGGCGATCGGAGACAACCTCTCCGGAACGACCACCGCCGCCTCGGTGAGCGCCAAGGTCACCGGGCCGCTCGGCACGCCTGTCCTCGACGTGAAGATCCCGGTGAACCCGCCGCCGAACTTCGGCGTCGACCTCCCAGGCATCGGCAGCCTCATCGTCAACAAGCAGGTGAAGAAGGACGGCGTCATCACCGTCACCGGCCTGGAACTGTCCCTCCTGCCGGCCATCGGCGGTGGCGGCACGGTCGAGTTGGCCAAGACCGTCTGCGGTCCGAACACCCCCGGTGGTGAAGTACCGCTCGGCACCGCCGCTGGCCTCGCCGCCGGCGTGCTGGCCGCTGGTACCGGCGCGGCCATCGTCGTGTTCCGGCGCTGCAGGTCCACAGTGGGCGAGCAGGTTGCCACGACCGACTACTGACGTCGGCTGCTCACCAAGACGAGGTCGGGGCGTCGCTCAGCGTCCAGCGACGCCCCACCACGTTCCACCGAACTCCACACCACGATCACGCGCTGCCCGGCCGGCACGTGAGATCCTGATGTCCAGGACAGGAGTCAGCTGGGCATCCTCGGCTGGCCAGGCTGACGTCGGGCTGATCGCCCCTGCCTGCACACTCGAGTGCGTACACGTCGGCACGCCACTGTGGTGTCGGTTGTCGACGCCTGGAATCCAGGTGTTGCACCACTGCTCCGGCATTGAACACCTGTCGACCGTCCACAGCTGATTGAGGGCCGGGACGATGAAACACCCACCCGGCCAGGTCCGGGCACATCCCTGTCCTTGCCCGATCGTGTCGCGCGAGGGCTGAAGCTGCGAAAACTCCTTTCAAGCCAACAACTTTCACAAGTGGGGCGACGAGTGCCGCAGGCCACCAGACGGCCCACGGCACCACTTCCAGGCGAGCGCGGCGCGAGAGCGGCCGAGCTCCGCCGCGGAGGCGGCGCGGATTTCAGGATCGGCTGCTACTCGGCCGGCGACGACACCCTGTGGGGTGTCAACCACAGCAAGAAGGGCGCCGCGAAAACCCTGGCCGCGCTGAGTCGATCCGCGCTGCCCGCCCCGACGGCGCCCCGATCTACGTCATTTTGGACAACCTGTCCGCCCACAAGGGCGAGCAGATCAGGCGCTGGGCGAGGAAGAACCGGGTCGAGCTGTGCTTCACCCCGACTTACGCGTCCTGGGCCGACCCCGGTCGAGGCCCGCTTCGGGCAACTGCGGCAGCTCAGCGTCGCCGACTCCCACCTGAGGTTCACCCCGAACGGTGGACAGGGGCTTAAGAAGTTCAGGCAGCTGCTCGGAGTGACTTCTCGTAGTCGCTGGGACTGCGCATCCCGAGCTTGGACTGCCGCCGCGTACTGTTTGTAGAAGCGGATCCACTTGTCAACTGCGGCAAGGAGTTCCGTCTTGGTGGCGTAGACGTGACGGTAGTAGTGCTCGTGTTTGAACGTGGACCAGAACGACTCCGCGGGGCTGTTGTCCCAGCAGATCCCGGTCGCGCCCATCGCGATCGGGGACGCTGCACCCCGTCAACAAGCCGACCACGAGAGCGGCCAGGCCTGCCAACCTCACGACCGCACTCAACTCACGCCCTCCCGCTCCACTCGGCAACGCAGCAACTGTGAATCCAGTCCTCTGCCCTGGGTGAACGCGCCCGTGCTGTCCAGGAATCGCCTCGCCGACGGATCCGAGCTCTCGTCGAGCTGCCCGGCCACGGCAGCCGCTGCTGCAGCGGCCCGCGCCTGACGTGCCAGAATGGGTGATCACGGCCTGCGCGGAAAGGGATGTTGTGGGCGAGCACATGCAGATCGGTGAGGTCGCCGAGCGGACCGGTCTGTCATTGCGCACGATCCGCTACTACGAGGAAGTCGGCCTGGTCGTGCCCAGTGCGCGCAGCCAGGGCGGGTTCCGCCTGTACACCGAGCCCGACGTGCAGAGGCTTGGCGTGATCATGCGGATGAAGCCGCTGGGCTTCCAGCTGGACGAGATGCGCGAACTGCTCGGCATCCTCGACGCGCTGGCTGCCGACGAAGCCACCGATCGCGATAAACACCTGCACCGCCTGACGGAGTTCTGGACTGCCGCCGAGGAACGGTGCCAGGCACTGCGCACGCAGTTGAGCATCGCGGAGGACTTCGCCGCGACGCTGCGCTCGCACCTCTCGGCGAACTGAGCTGGTTCAGGCGAACCGTGCGAGGCCGAGCGGTGTCCGATCGCGCTCCAGCCGGACCCGCAGGGCGGCGTAGGCCTCGGCGCGGGCCAGATCCTTCGGGCGCGGTGGGTCGGGAACGCGGTCGAGCACCTCGTGGGGGTCGCACACCCACACCGGCACGCCTGCTACGTCCAGCCTCGTCGCTCCTTCCTTCAGCTGGGCGTAGGTGCCGGTGAGCTTCGGCGGGACGTCGACCATGCCCAGCTGGGTGACGAACAGGTGATCCAGCTGCTCGAGTGTCAGCGGCTCAGGTTGCCACGACCGGCATTGCTCGAGCGTGAGTCCTGTGCGCCAGCTCGGGTCGTACGCGGGAACGGCGTCGAGATCCGACAGCAGGTCCGCGAGGCGACACAGGTTCCCCGGATCCGGTGAGGGCACGACATCGAGATCATTGGGTTCCAAGTCCACGCCGTACACGGCGAGAACGGTCGAGCCGCTCATGACCCAGTCGATGTCGCGCTCGTTCAGCACTTCCAGCACGGCTCGCAGGAGCAGCTGTGGCCGGTCTCGCGGATCAAGCACTCCACCGAGGCTAGCGGGATATGCGGCAGGTCGGAGACGTTGCTCACGATCACCCCGGCCGAGCCAGACTCTACCCTTACGTTACGGTAGAGTCTGAGCTGGTTGCGCCGGAGTGGCCGCGACTCGAATTCCCGCCACGAACTGCGTCGCATCCCGCGCTGCCCGACGGCGCCAGGACGTCGAATCGTGCTCATCACGCGAGGCCTCGCCCCGCGCCGTCATCTGAGGTGTTGATGTCCTCGTTCCAGGCCGCCCCGCGGCCGTCCCTGCTGCAGCGCGTCCGCACGACGTGGTTCGCCAACCCGCGCGCTGATCTGCTGTCCGGTCTGGTCGTCGCGCTCGCGCTGATCCCGGAGGCGTTGTCGTTCTCGATCATCGCGGGCGTTGACCCGAAGGTCGGCCTGTAAGCCTCGTTCACCATCGCGATCATCATCGCGTTCGCGGGCGGTCGTCCCGCCATGATCTCCGCGGCGACCGGCGCCATGGCCCTGGTGCTCGTGCAGCTGGTTCGCGATCACGGCGTCGAGTACATGTTCGCCGCCACCGTCCTCACTGGCGTGTTCCAGATCCTTTTCGGACTGCTGGGTGTCCACAAGCTGATGCGGTTCGTGCCGCGCACCGTCATGGTCGGCTTCGTCAACGCACTGGCGATCCTGCTGTTCGCCGCGCAGATCCCCCACATCACCAAGGGCGGCTGGCCGGTCATCGCGCTCGCGGTGCTCGGGCTGGCGATCATCTACCTGCTGCCGAGACTGACCAAGGTCGTGCCCGCTCCCCTGGTCGCGATCGTCGTGGTCACGGCGCTCACGGTCTTCCTGCACATCTCCGTGCCCACTGTCGGAGGCATGGGTGAACTGCCCACCGCGCTGCCCGGCTCCGGTCTGCCGATGGTGCCGTTCACAGTGGACACGCTCACCATCATCGCCCCGTACGCGTTGACTCTGGCCGCGGTCGGACTCATCGAGTCACTGCTCACCGCGCAACTGCTCGACGACATCACCGACACCGGGTCCAGGAAGGGCATGGAGGTCCGCGGTCAGGGCATCGCCAACATCGCCACCGGATTCTTCGGCGGCATGGCGGGCTGCGCGATGATCGGCCAGTCGATGATCAACGTCAAGTCCGGCGGACGCACGCGGCTGTCCACGCTCGCCGCCGGCGTGTTCCTGCTGATCCTGGTCTTCGTGCTCGGCCCGGTCGTGTCGCTGATCCCGATGGCCGCGCTCGTCGCGGTCATGGTCTTCGTGTCGATCAGCACGTTCGACTGGACCAGCATCAGGATTTCGACCCTGCGCCGCACTCCGAAGAGCGAGACCGCCGTGATGGTCGTGACCGTCGGCACCGTGGTCGCCACCCACAACCTCGCACTCGGCGTTCTGGCCGGCGCACTGCTCTCGGCGATCTTCTTCGCCCGCCGCGTCGCGCACCTCGTCGACGTCTCCAGCGTCCTCGACCCCGATGGCGACATCCGCGTCTACGCCGTCACCGGAGAACTGTTCTTCGCCTCCACCAATGAGCTCATGCACTCCTTCGACTACACGGACACCGTGTCCAAAGTGGTCATCGACCTCTCCGACGCCCACATCTGGGACAGCTCCGCGGTCGCCACCCTCGACGCCGTCACCGCGAAGTTCGCCTCACGCGGCATCGACGCCGATCTCATCGGACTCAACTCGCACAGCGAACAACTGCACACCAAGCTGTCCGGTCAACTGACCGGTTCGCACTGACGCATCTGCGAAGCGGGCGGTGCCCGTGCACCGGTTGCGCCCGAGTAAGCGCGCACCGTCCTGCTGCGCGCTCCTCGAACGGTATCCGCGACTGACCGATTTCGAGCACGTGTGCCCAGGCTTGGCAACCTTTCGAATTCATTGCTCTTTGGCGATGGTGACGCGTCACGTCCTGGGCGGCCCAGGGGTCACCACGAGCAACCTGTCTTCACCACGCAGAACCGCGACAGCCGGGTCCTCGGCCCAGAGCCGTTGACCGCGTCGCACCACGGCGACCACTTGATGCCGGCAGTCGAGCGGCGAACATCCGATCTCGTCGTGTGTCACCGCGCGTTCCGCGACCGTCCACTCGAGATCAGCAAACGCATGGCCCCTGTCGTGCGGGCGCTCCGCGTCAGGAGCCCACTCGTCGGCTTGACTCACATTCACGATGTGATCGGCGCCGAGGTATTTGACCATCGGCTGTGGCTCCGAGCCGCCGGCGATGGTGATGATCGTGGCACCGTCGTTGATCGAACGCACCGCGGAGATGATCCGCTGTGCCATGTCGTCGTCCTGCACCGCCACAACGATGTGGTCAGCGGTGTGCGCGCCCGCCAGCCACAATGTGCGTAGACGCCAGCACGGACCTACCACCGCGTGCACGCCTTCCAGGACGGCCTGCTCGGCTCGCCGGGGATCGGAGTCGACCACGGTGAAACCAGTCGTGCACCCGCTTTCACGCAAGGCCGCGACGACCCGTCGGCCGCGGACGTTGTAGCCGATGAGCACGGTGCGCGAACTCATGCCTGCTCCCCAATCGGCCACTACCTCAGCGATGTCTCAGCGTCGCAGGTAGCCCGCCCTCGTCCGCACCGGACGGGTACCGGCCTCCGATCCTCCGGCCGGTATCCGTTCTCCCCGGAGTGGTCTGGCACGGACGCTCACCTGACCGAATGTGTCCGCGTCGGTAGTGTGCCAGAAGCCTGCACTGTGCAACCTTGCGAGGTTCTTTCGATGAGGACGTCGGCAGAGAGACCCTCGCGCAGCTCAGCCGTCGCTGCGCATGATGAGGGCGAGACCACCTGCGAGGATCACGGCAATGGTGATCAGTCCCGCCCACCCACCCCATGAAGCCAACGCGAGCACGACGACAGGAACTACCACCAACATGCCGACGAGAGCCCACGGGCGGACCACACCACTGGGGTCGAACAGGAATCGGCGCATCTCCACAGCTTCGCAAACGTCCTGTCGCGACCTTCGCCTGAGTACCGCGGCGTGGGTGATGTCGTTCTACCGGTGTCAGGTGAGGTCGGCCACGCGTTCGACCTCGGAGGTCCGGCCGGCCAGGATCAGCACGTCGCCTCGGTTGATCACGGTGTCCGCGGTGGCGTAGGTGAAGCCCTCGCCCGGCCGCTTCACTCCGACCACCGTCACTCCGTACTTCGACCGCAGACGGCTCTGGTCCAGCGGCATACCGACAGCCCCTGCGGGGGCGCGAGTCTTGACCGTCGCGTAGTCGTCCTCGAACTCGATGAAGTCCAGCATTCTGCCGGTGACGAGGTGGGCGACGCGCTCGCCCATCTCGTGCTCGGGCAGCACCACGTGGTGGGCGCCCATGCGTTGCAGGATGCGGCCGTGCTGGCGGCTGACGGCCTTGGCCCAGATGTGAGGGATGCCGAAGTCCACCAGCAGGGCGGTGGTGAGGATGCTGGCTTCCAGGTCGGTTCCGATACCGACGACGACGCGCTGGAACTGGTCGACGCCGAGCTGTCTCATCACCTCCACATCGGTGGTGTCGGCGACGACCGCGTGGGTGAGCGCCTGCGCGTACTGTTGGACGATCTTGGGGTTCGAGTCGATGCCGAGAACCTCGGTTCCGCGGGCGGTGAGTTCGAGCGCCGGCGAGCTGCCGAAGCGGCCCAGACCGACCACGACGACCCGTGAGGTTTGCTTATCCGACAACAGGTCGCTCCTCGGGGAGTTCGTAGCGCCGAGCGCGATCGCGCAGCGCGAGTGCGGACGCGAGGGTGATCGGCCCGAGTCTGCCGATGAACATCAACGCGATCAGGACGAGCTGACCGGTGGCGGTGATGCCGGTGGACATGCCGACGGTGCCGAACGCCGACGTCGTCTCGAACAGCACGTCGTCGAGGGGGAACGAACTGATCGACAGCAGCACGATCCTGCCGGCCATCACGGCTCCGACTCCGAGCAGGGCCACGGTCAGCGCTTGGCGCTGCACCTGGTCGGTGATCCGCCGGTTCATCACGTGCACGGTCGGCTCGCCGCGGATTTCGGCGAGGATGACGAAACCGAGCAGGGCGAAGGTGGTCACCTTGATACCGCCTGCTGTGCCGGCGCTGCCGCCGCCGATGAACATGAGCACGTCGTTGATCAGCAGTGTGGACGAGTTCATGGCGCCCACGCCGAGGCTGTTGAAGCCCGCGGTGCGGGGCATGACGCCGTGGAAGACGCCTGCCAGCCGCAGTGAACAGCGCGGCGATTGGATCGGTGCCGGCACCGGACTCGGTTGCCATGGGCGGCATCAGCAGCGCCGTGCCGATCAGTGTCGCCACGGCGAACGCCAGCACCACGACTCGCGCGGGATGCCGCAGGCCCGGCATCAGCCGGCGCTTGAGGAACGCTGGTTTCGACAGCGACGTCACCAAGCTCCACCACGCAGGGGTTCAGGACCCGGCGAAACCGAGCGATGACGCCCGGCTCCTCAGCGCGCCACGCCCCATCAATACCCGGAGAGACCCCGCTCCGACGCAATCTTCACGCCGTCTTTGCGCGTCGACTGCCAGCTCGACCTGAGCATCCACATCACCCGGGGTTTGCCTCCGGCACGTTTTTACGGCATCTTGATGGGTGGAGCGCCGGGAAGCCTGGTCGGCCCGCTCGTCACAACACGGTGGCGGCGGCTACGCGACTAGAGGTGCCATGCCCCGGCTGCGATCGTCCTCCGCGTTCTGCTTTCCCCGGTCCGGCAAGACGGGACACCCGCCCGAACGTTGATCCGCGCGTTCGTCCGGCCTCACGGGCACTCGGATACCGAGTTGCTCTTCTTCTCCTGTCTTGCAAGGCGTTCATGCCGCTGGATCGCTTGGGGTGAGGTGTGTCGTGGTGTTCGTTCCGCGCATGATTCCGATGATCGACAATCCGCAGGTGGCCATCGCGCTGGCAGCACGCTGGCACCGGGCGAGGGCGCTCGTCCTGGTCTCGATGGCGGGGTTGCCGGCCTTGATCGGGTTGGTCTGCTTGACCTTCGCGCTGCTTCCTCGCCTTGATGTCTCCGCGATGCCGTGGTGGTCGGCGATTCCGGTTCTCGCGGCCTTCCTGTCCGTCATCGCGCTCGTGGCGTGGTTGCGCCGCGACGGTCTGACCGATCCCGCGTCCTGGTTTCCGGCAACGGTGCTGATGACCGGCAGCCAGCTGGTGCTCGGTGTGTTTCCCGGCTTCGGGATCGCGGTGAGGTCCGCGACCGGGACCGCCGTCGTGGTGAAGGCGATGCTCGCCGTCGGCGTGCTCAGCGCGGGCTCTGCGTGGTCGCTCTCGCGCAGGGCGTGCCGTTCGCTGCTCGCCTCACCGGTGCCCGAGCTGGGTGCCACCCCGCTGCGGCTCGTGTTCCGCGGCCGTTCGTCCCGCATCACGATCGGAACCGATCGGGTCGACTGGATGATCCGCGTCTCCGGCAGCCGGCTCGATGCGGGCGTGTCCTTCCGCAACCTCCGCGAGGTCTCGCTCACCGTGACGAGCAGCGACGGCGCTCTTGCTCTGGTGCTGCACACCTCTTCGGGTCGCTGGACCGTACCCACGCAGGACGCGGCCGCGTTGTGCGAGTTGCTGCGCCTGCGAAAGGCGTCGTGGGAGCAGCGGGTCGAGACCGCGATCGAACGAGAACGCGAGCTCTACCACGAGATGCTGCACCTGCTCGCGACTGCACGGGGAACCGCGTGCACCGCCGACGGGTCCGTCTCGGTGACGGTGGACGCGGATGGAGTCGCCACCGGCATCGAGCTGACGGACGGAACCCGCGGTAGGAATCCTCAGCGTCTCTCCGCGGAACTCATGGAGTGCTTCAGTCAAGCGCGACGGGTGGTCCGCGACGAGGTCCGAGATCTCATGGTGGAGCGATACGCCGGTTCGGTGTCCGAGAAACTCGCCGCCTGACACCGAGCATCCACAAAGGATGGTGGTCACCCGTGCAACGCAGCGGAGGTCGCGAGACCAGGCGCGCAAAACGACGACCAGAAGCCACGACGGTGTTCCTCCAGGCACTGAGCGAGATCAGCGTCAGGGAAAGAAGCCTCGCCACCAACGAACGGCACCAACTGCGCAACGCGGGTGCCGAGGCGGCTGAGCGTGGCGTGCCGCTGAGCGAGTTGATCGAGCAGCATCTGACGCAGACTTGGCGGTCGTGGGCGACCTTGCCCGGCGTTGAATCAGCGGACAACGCCGAGGCCGTCAAGAAGATCGGTGAAGCCGTGTTCCGTGCAGCGGAGGACGCCGTCGGCGAGCTGACCAAGGGTTACGAGGAGACCCAGCGCTGGACGATGCGCACCGAGGAGTCGCTGCGTCGTGAGTTCGTCGACGACCTGCTCACCGGACGCGATGTCGGCCAGCTCGCGGAACGCGCTGAGCGGTACGGCCTGCGGCTCGCCGGCCAGAACGTGGTCGCGGCGGCCTGGGCGCCCGAGCCGTTCGTGACGTCGGGAACGGCGACGTCGAACGTCCAGGCCGCGATGAGCCTGCGGTTCAGCTCCCGCCACGTGCTCGTCGCCGCACGCGAAGGCCTCCTGGTGTGCGTGGTCCCGCACGATCTCGCCGACGCACCTGAGGAGTTCGCCCGGCAGGTCGGCGAGGTCTTGGGCCAGAGCGCCAGATGGAGGGTCGGCGCCGGCCAGCCGCAGTCGGGCCCAGGTGGTGCGGCCCGTTCCTTCGAGCAAGCGCGCAACGCTCTGGATCTCGCCGATCGCCTCGATCTGGGCGAACGGTTCGTCAAAGCCGCGGATCTCCTGGTCTATCAAGTGCTTCTGCGGGACAGCGCGGCGCTCGGTGAACTCGTCACTGCGGTCCTCGAGCCGTTGCGCGGAGCCCGTGGTGGAGCTGAACGCCTGGTGGAGACGTTGGATGTCTACTTCGCTTCCGGGCGCGTCACCACCGCCACCGCCAAGGACCTCGGCATCGGCGTTCGCACGGTCACCTACCGCCTCGAACGCGTCCAGGAACTGACCGGCTACCGCGCCGACGATCCCGCCCAGGCGTTCACGCTTCAGGTGGCGGTGCTCGGTGCACGTCTGCTGGGATGGCCTCAGCGAGGGCCGGCGCCGTGATCGCCGGGCTACGGCAGGCAACCCCCGTCCAACTGGCCGAGCGCGTGCCTGTCCGCCGGACGAGATCGGACCGACCATGGTGTGGAGCCGTCACGCGTTGAGGCGTACCTCCTCAGAAGGAGGGTCGCACCATGGATCCCTGGCTCATCTGGCTGATCATCGCGCTCGTGCTGGCCATCGCCGAGATCTTCTCGCTGACCGCGGCACTCGGCAAGGCCATCGACCCGCCACAGACCATCAAGGACGCGATGGAGAAGCAGATGCGCGCCGAGCGGGACAAGCGCGCCGCCATCCTCACCGCCGAAGGGCAACGGCAGTCCCAGATCCTCACCGCCCAGGGCGACAAGCAGGCCGCCGTGCTCCGGGCCGAGGGCGACCGGGTCGCGGACATCCTGCGGGCCGAAGGACAGTCCCGCGCGATCGATCAGGTCTTCCAGGCCGTGCACCGCAACGACCCGGACCCCAAGCTGCTCGCCTACCAGTACCTCCAGGTCCTGCCCCAGCTGGCCAAGGGAGAGGGCAACACGTTCTGGGTGATCCCGAGCGAGGTCACCACCGCCCTGCGCGACGTGTCGAAGGCCTTCTCCGACGTACTGCCCCGGTCGGCAGCCGCCACGGTGGACGACTCCGACCGCACCGCCGTCGCACAGGCCGAAAAGGACATCGCCCAGGCCAGCGAAGCAGCAGCTGAAGCTGTCGCGGACGCGGCGGAAGCAGCCGAACCGGTCACCGCGGCGAGGTCGGGAGGTGCGTGACGGTGGGGTTGCCGGAGGACGAACAGCGCGAGCTGGACGACATCGAGCAGCGTCTCGCCGAGGACGCTCCCGACTTCGCGGCCAAACTGGCCAAGGCGCCACCGCGGTATCGGCTGCTACCCGCAGCACGCGTGCTGCGGTTGGCCGGGTTGCTCCTGATCTACGTGCTCGGCCTGGTGACCGTCATGACAGGCGTGTCGCTGTCGTCTCCCGTGCTGGTCGCACTCGGTGCGGCCATGACCGCGTTCGGCCCGGTGGTGATGATCGTCGAGGCGTGGCGAGGCCGCGAGAAGCAGGACCAGGACTGATCCGCACGGCGCGATCATGAGGTACGGTCGGGCTGTTGCCGCGACGAGCGGCATGGTGTGCCGGGAAGTCTGGTCGGCGATGCGGCCGACGACACCCGGAGTGAGTTTTGGAACCCGTGAAGACCCGGCTGTTCAGCCGCGCGTCCTGGCCTGAGGCCAAGCGCATCGCCGACCTGCTCCGCCTGGAGACAGTGGGCGGCGTCGTGATGCTGATCGCGGCGTTGGTCGGCCTGGTCTGGGCCAACTCGCCGTGGGGGCCCGTGTACGAGACTCTGCGCGCGGTGGAGGTCGGCCCTGAGTCGCTGCACCTGCGGCTCAGCCTCGCGGAGTGGGCGTCGGACGGCCTGCTGGTGATCTTCTTCTTCGTGGCGGGCCTCGAACTCAAACGCGAGTTCGTCGCGGGCGACCTCCGTGATCCCCGCCGCGCCGCCGTGCCGATCGCAGCGGCGTTCGGCGGCGTCGCCGTGCCGGCATTGATCTACACCGCGGTCAACCTCGGCGGCGGCCCGGCGCTTGCCGGGTGGGCCATCCCCACCGCGACCGACATCGCGTTCGCGCTCGCCGTGCTCGCGGTGATCGGCAGATGCCTTCCGTCTGCGCTGCGGACGTTCCTGCTGACCCTGGCGGTCGTGGACGACCTGATCGCCATCGTGATCATCGCCCTCTTCTACACCGACCACCTGTCGCTGCTGCCTCTGCTGCTGATGTTCGTCCCGCTGGCGTTGTTCACCTTGCTCGTGCAGCGACGTGTCCGGTCGTGGTGGCTGCTCATCCCGCTTGCGGTGGCGACGTGGGCGCTGATGCACGCGTCCGGGGTGCACGCGACGGTGGCGGGTGTGCTGCTCGGGTTTGCCGTGCCGGTGATCCGCAAGTCAGGTGAGGGGCCTGGTCTGGCCGAGATCTTCCAGCACCGGTGGCAGCCGCTGTCCACCGGCGTGGCGGTCCCGGTCTTCGCGTTCTTCGCCGCCGGCGTCTCGATCGGGGGCCTGAGCGGTTTCGTCACCTCGCTCACGGACAGCGTGACGCTTGGCATCGTGCTCGGTTTGTTGCTGGGCAAACCGATCGGCATCACCGCGGCCACCTGGCTGGTCGCGCGGTTCACCAAAGCGGACTTGGACGACGACTTGTCGTGGATCGACGTGGTCGGTCTGTCCATCCTCGCCGGTATCGGCTTCACGGTCTCGCTCCTGGTCAGCGAACTGTCCTTCGGTGGCGGCAGTGCGGACTACAACAACGCGAAGGTTGCGGTGCTGCTGGGTTCCGTGCTGTCGGCACTGATCGCGACGGTGATCCTGCGTGTGCGCAACCGGGTGTACCGGCGCATCTACGAGGAGGAGACCCGCGACGCGGACAACGACGGCATCCCGGACGTGCACCAGATCGATCAGCCGCGCGCAGGCGGGTCCGGCGGGTAGTCCTAGAGATTTCCCTGCAACCACAACGCCTGGCGACGGCGGATGAGGTCGGTGACGAGATCCCCGTCGTGAACGGGGATCAGCCACTGCCCGTGGGTGGAGGTCAGCAGTACCGCCGGTCCGGCTTGCACGTACAACGCGATCCCTCCAGGCAGGACGATCCACGGCCGCAGTTCGGGAACGACGGGCAGGGTCACCGGCATGACCTGCAGGAGTTCCCGGAACGGAACCGAAACGTCGACTTGGGGGCCACCGCTGCGGCCCACGTACAAGCGCACCGTCCACTCGACACGATCACCGTGCACAGCAACAACTGCAGCGCCGGCAGGACAACGGAGAACATCCTGATGTGCCGCTGGCTGCGTGGCCATCGTTCGCGCAGTACCGCTTCCGCGGCTTCGTCAAGGCTCACGACGATTCCGCTGCCTGATGTCGTCGGGCGGTGGGGCGAACCACAGCCACAGCATGCTGACGCCGGTCACTGCTAGTCCGAGCGAGTCCGTCCAGTGGCCGGCGAACTCGCCGTCGAACCACACCAGCGCCCACCCTAGAACCGCTGGAAGCTGCACGTACCAGTAACGGCGCGGGATCGCGGAAAAGAACAGCATCACGAGGGTGGCCCAGACGAGCGTCAGGCTCAGCGGCCCCATCACGGCTGCTTCCGCTCGGCCCGCGCCTCCGGCTGGCCGGTGGGCAGTCCGTCCGGTGGTTCGATGCTCAGCGCTTTCGCCACGGGGACGTCGGTCGAGGAGTGCAGGACGATCGACAACGCGATGGTGATCGCGACCAGGTCGAAGACGTGTTCACCGGTTGGAATTCCGGCTTGTAGCACGAGAAGCCCGTAGACGACGGAGGCAAAGCCCTTCGGGCCGAACCACGCGGCGACCGAACGTTCGCGTGCGGGCAGTGGTGTGCGCAGCAGCGACAACATCATCGCCGCCGGGCGCACGAGGAGGATCGCGATGATCGCGACCGCCCAGTCCCCCACGCTCAGGTGCGAGATCCGCTCGGGCGTGATCAGCGCGCCGAAGACGAGCAGGGCGGCGAACTTGGTGATCTCGGACAGCAGGTCGCCGAAGTGCTCGAAGTGTTCTGCCGCAACGCGGTCCAGCGTCGCGATGGTCGAGCCGGCGGCGAACGCGGCGAGGTAGGGATTGGCATGGGTGAGGTGGCACGTCGCGTACAGCATCACGGCGATCGCCAGGGGGCCGAGAGCCTGCAGCCGGGGTTCGGCGGTGAAGATCCGCAACCGCCAGGCCAGCACGACGACCGCGGGGATCACGATGCCCAGCGCGAGGCCGGCGGCCAGCTCGATGCCGATCGTGAGGAAGTCGGTGTCGCGGTTCGCCGCGGTGGCGAGGAAGATCAGCACGAACGGCAGCGCCAGGCCGTCGTTGAGCCCGGATTCGACGTTGAGCAGGCGCCGCAGCCGCATCGGCACGTCGGTGCGGCCGACGATGGCGGAGGCGAACACCGGGTCAGTCGGCGACAGGATCGCGCCGATCAGGAAGGACGTCGTCCAGTCCAGGCCCGTGAGGAAGTGTGTCGGCACCGCGATGCCGACCATCGTCAGCGGCATCGCGAGGCCCAGCGCCCTGCCTGAGAGCCGCCAGCCTTGCTTCAGGTCCGGTAGACCAGCCCGTTGGCCGTCGGTGAAGAGAACGGTGAACAGGGCGAGGTCAGCCAGGACGGTGACGAACGAGCTGTTGGACGGGATGTCGACGAGCCCGAGCCCGCCTTGGCCGATCAGCGCGCCGGCGACGAGGAACATCAACGCCGTCGACAGGATCGTGCGAGCGGCGAGACCGGACAGCGAGACGCTGATCAGCAGGACCACACCGAATGCCAGAACCAGCGCCATCAACGATCCCCGTCCACGTCGGCCAAGCCCACCACGAGATCCGTGATGAGCGTTGCCGACCAGACTTCCCGGCGCTCCGCGCGCAAAGATGCCGTAAAGACCTCGGCAAAGCAAACCGGCTGGCCTGGACAATGGCTGAACAACTGTTCAATAGTTAGTACATGCGTTCAGCCTCCGATCTGACGGCGCGGGCTCGTATCCGCGACGCCGCTCTGGCCCGGTTCGGCACGGACGGCATCGCCGGAACCTCGGTGCGCGCGGTGGCCGCGGATGCCGGGGTCTCACCCGCTTTGGTCGTCCATCACTTCGGTTCCAAGGAAGGACTCCGGCAGGCGTGCGACGACTACGTCCTCAACTCGATCCGCAGCGGCAGTGAGGCGGACACCGAGGCGTTGGGCGAGATTCTGCAAGCGGCCACGCCGGTCCGGCGTTACCTGGCCAGGGCGTTGCTCGACGACACACCTGCTGCCAGAGCGTTGTTCACCGAGATCGTCGAACGCACCGAGGCGTGGCTCGCGGCCGGCGAGGAAGAAGGCTGGGTGCGCTCTTCCGCGGACGCGAGGGCACGAGCGGTCACCTACGTGTCGTGGTTGCTGGCCCCTCTGGTTCTTGGCGGTCAGGTTGCCCGCCTGCTGGGCGGTGACCCCGCCGAGACCGCGACGGCAGTGCGCGGTGCACGAGCCGGTCTGGAGATGCTGACCCACGGCCTGTTTACCGACGACCGCTGGCTGACGGCGTTCACCGCGATCGACGAGAGGAAACGGCCGTGAAGGCATTGCTCGTCACCCACGGCACACGTGGTGACGTACAACCGTTGCTGGCGCTTGCGGTGGCTCTCCGACAGGCCGGTCACGACGCTTTGCTGGCTGCGCCGGAGTCCTTCGCCGACAGCGCCGCCGCACACGACGTGGACTTCGCGCCACTCGACGAGGGACCCAACCGGCTGCTCCACGACCCGGCCATGTTCAAGGCGATCGAGAGCGGGTACCGCGGAGTCCGCGGCAAGATCACGGCGATCTCGACGATCCAGCGCATCAAGCCGTTGATGGCAGACGTGCTGCGCGATGTCGGCGCGGTCGCCCGGTCCTCCGGCGCGGACCTGCTGGTGCACACACCGAGCGTGCCCGCGCAGCACGCGGCAGAACTGCTCGGCGTTCCTGCCGTCCTGGCCACGCTCCAACCCGGCTGGATCCCCACGTCGGAGTTCCCCTGCCCGATGGTGCCGCTGCCCCGAGTGCCGAGGTTCCTCAACCGCGCCACCTACCTGACGGTGTCGGCCACAATGCGCGCTTACTCGGGCATCGTCAACGCCTGGCGCGCCAACGACCTCGACCTGCCGCGCGGTGACGGCCCTCGACACGCTCTGGTGTTGCAGGCGTTCAGCTCGCTCGTGACACCGATCGATCCGAACTGGCCGGAATCCGTGCACACCACCGGTTTCTGGTACCTGCCACGCACCGCGACCTGGACACCCGACGAGGCCCTGAAGGCGTTCCTGGAGGCCGGCCCACCGCCCGTGTACGTCGGGTTCGGCAGCATGGCCGGACGAGACGCCGAGCGCACCGGTGACATCGTCGCCGAGGCCGTCCGGGCGGCAGGGGTGCGGGCGATCGTCGCGACCGGATGGGGCGGGCTCGCCGCACGCTCGTCCGACGACCTCCTCGTCATCGACCAGGCGCCTCACGACTGGCTGTTCGGCAACGTGACCGCGGTGGTGCACCACGGCGGTGGAGGAACGACCGCCGCAGCGCTGGCCGCAGGCGTGCCCCAGGTCGTCTGTCCGTTCGTCGCCGACCAACCCCACTGGGCACAACGGATGCACGACGTCGGCGTCGCCCCGCAACCAACTCCCCACAAGAAAATCACCGTCACTTCGCTCACCGAAGCGATCACGCACGCCGCGAACGACCCCGCCGTCCGGCAGCGCGCCGCCGAGCTCGGCGAACAAGTCCGCGCGGAGAACGGTGTCCGCATCGCGGTGCGGGAACTAGAGAGGGTCCACAATGGACGTAGCTGACCGCGTGGCGAAGACCTTCGGCATGACCGACGAGGCGTGGCAGCGACACGCCAACCCGTGGAGCGTCTGGACGAGGTTCGCCGCGATTCCACTGATGCTGCTGGCGGTCTGGAGCCGCACGTGGATCGGGTGGTGGAGCCTTCTGCCGATAGGTGCTGTGTTCGCCTGGTTGTTCGTCAACCCCAGGGCGTTTCCGCCGGTGCGCGAACCGCGGAGCTGGGCGGCACGCGGCATCTACGGCGAACGCGCCTGGGTGCAGAACCGCGATCTGGTGCCACCGGACCACCGCAAGGTGCTGCGGCTGCTGGTCACCCTCGGCGTCATCGGGTTCGGCATGATCCTCTGGGGCCTGATCGCCCTGGAGGTGTGGCCGATAGTCTTCGGCACGACGGTGGTCGTGGTGGCCCAGCTGTGGCGGATCGACCGCTTCGGCTGGCTGTGGGAACGCCACCAGGCTCACCGGTCGTGATCGGCTCGTCGACGTGGTGCGATCCGCGCAGGTCTCGCAGACGCGCCGCCACCGCCAAGTTCTCCCGCACCGTCAGTTCCGGGTAGGCGGCGGGTGTCTCGACGAGATGACCCACCCTCGACCACACGGCCTGTGCACCCAGCACCTGGACAGCTCCGTTGGTCGGCCGGACCAAGCCGAGCAGCATCCGGATCGTCGTGGTCTTGCCGGCACCGTTGAGGCCGAGCAACCCGTAGATCTCCCCTGCGGTGATGCGGAGGTCGAGCTCGTCCACTGCCACGACGGTGGCGTAGCGCTTGGTCAGTCCGCGTGCCTCGATCACCGGTGCCATCAGCGGATCTCGGCCCACCCGTACGGCTCCAGGAAGCCCGCCACCTCGTCCGGCAGCAGCCCGAACTTCCACATCCGGCGCTTGGCCACGAACTCGCGGTAGGCCGCCTCTCCGCCGAACAGCGCGGTTCCGTCGAGAAAGTCCTTGCGCACGAAGGTGAAAACCAGCTCGCTGCCCGCAGGCGTCTGCGCGAGAACGCCGAGCGTCGCGCGAACAGCGTCCTCGGTCAGGTACTGCGTGACCGCTTCCCAGATGAACAGTGTCGGCAGGTCCGTGCGGTGGCCGTGGTCAGCGAGCACCGTCTCGAGGTGCTGCGTCTCGAAGTCGATGGGGACCAGGGTGAGGTCCGGCGGAACCCCACCGAAGATCGCGCGCAACCGGGCGCGCTTGCTCTCGACGTCGGGAGGAAGGTCGACCTCGAACACCCGCCTGCCGCGCGACCGGCAGCCGCGTGTGTCGAACCCGGCACCGAGCACCACGACGACTTCGGCGTCTGTGGCATCCAGTTGCTCGTCGATGTACCGCTTGCGGCACAACATGCTCGCCCACAACCCGGGAATCTTCTTCTCCGTCGCGGCGAACAACGCGGTGCGCACCGGTCGCCAGCGGGCCGCGGCCACCGCCAACCGCCCAGAAGCGGGCAGGATGCGCGCCGCGAACTCGTCCCGTACCAGCGGGTGTCCCTCGTACTGATCCACTGCGGCGATGACCATCGGACCGATGGCCGTACCGGCGACGGCGGTGTCCATGAAAGCTCCTCGACGGCGTCGTTGAACACGCCGACCAGGCTTCCCGGCACACCTGTGGACAGCCTACAACCACACCACGCTCCCGGGTTCGCCGAACCTCAGCCGAGAAGCGGTTTCCTGGACGAACCCGACCGCCTATCCTGACCAGAGGTGTGCCGGGAAGGCTGGTCGGCGTGACGATGTCCTGCGCGAAGGGAAAGTCATGCCCACCAGAAGAGCGCTCGTCGTAGGCGAGGGCACCAGCGGCCTCGCGACCACCTACCGTCTCCTGCGCAGCGACTGGGACGTCACCGTGCTGACCACCGGTGCTCCCCCACGATTCGACGGAGTTCCCGCGGCTCTCACCGACTTCGGCCTCGACGCGGCACGCCGTCTGGGCCTGTTGCCGGCACTCGCCGAACGACGCCAGCCCCGTTGCGCCCGCGTCCAGGTCGACCGCACCGGCGTACCGCTCGCGGTGCACCCCAAGCCCTCACCGCGGCACCCTGTGCTCGGCCGGGACGACGTCGCCGCCGTCCTGAACGACAGCATTGGCAACGTCGCGCGCCGCCGCGACACGCACGTGCCTGTACTCGTCGCAGACGACTGCGGTGTCACGGCCACGTTCGCGAACGGAGACGAGGACTGGTTCGACCTGGTGGTGGCGGCCGACGGAGCGTGCTCCGGCATCAGGAACGCAGTCTTCCCTCCTCCACAAGACGAACTGCCGCGCTGGTCGACGGTGTCCGGCAGGATCGAGCTGGCCTCGTCGTGCGCCGTGTCGATGGACCTCACCACCAGATCCCTTCGGCTGCACCCCCTGCGGGACAACCACTCCGCCGTGTCATTCGCCTGGCGGCACACGCAGGACACACCCTGGCAACGGCTCTTCGCAGACCTCGGCTGGGTCGTACCCGAACTGGTGTCGCATGTGGACGGCAAGCCGGCCTGGCGGATCGCACAGGCGCGGACGGATCGATGGGTGCACAGGAGGATCGTGTTGATCGGTGACGCCGCATGGTACCTCGGACCACACGCCGAGCGCTGCGTCTCGCTCGCACTCGGTGGTGCCGAGCTGCTGGGTGACGCGCTGGACATCTTCCCCGACGCCGATCAGGCTCTGAGTTGGTGGGAACGCACGCTGCGCCCGTACGTTCGGCGTGCGCAGGCAAGGAACAGTGCACCTGAGGACCGGGAGGCAAGGTGGGACTCGCCGAGCACGAGAAGCGTGAGCTGGACGCGATAGAACAACACCTCGCGCAAGAAGATCCGGCATTCGCCACGAAGCTGAGCAGTCCGCGGTGGCATCTCCGGCTGTCCGGCACCGCTCTGTTCGTCATCGGCCTGTTGACCACCTACGTGGCCGGCCTGACCTTGCTCGCCGCGGGTGTCACAGTGTCCTCATGGCCGGTGATCGCGATCGGCGCCGCCGTGACGGCCATCTTTCCGATGAAGGTCGCTCTACGCGCGATGAGAGAGCAGGCGTCGCCAGATAGTCCGTCCGGGTGAGAAACCGAGCCAGAACTCGGACAAGAGCTACCGCTGCAGGTTCTCGGCAGTTGTGCCTTTCCGCGATGCAGACCGGGAAGGCAGCACTCGGCTCCGCCGCTTTCTTCGTGCTGGCACCGCGGTGCCCGGCTGGTGGCCGCGGCTGCCGCCTTGGCACCAGAGCTGACCTGCACGGGCTTGCTCGGCATCGTCCCAACGTCATGTGCGCCCGGCGGACCGGGATCGCCGACGCGGACGTGATCCCGGCAGATCGGGTCGGGGGAGATCCGCTCAGTCGCCCACCGAAGTGCTGCTCAGCACGACCAGCGTGTCGTCACCGCGCAACGCGCCGACCACCGGGTCCTCGACCCAGATCCGCTGACCGTCCCGCACAACGGCCAGGACGTCGTTACCGCACTCCAGCGGCGAACTGCCCACCTCGTCCGGCATCACCGGGCGTTCCGTCACCGCCCATTCCAGGTCGGGCAACTCGTCGTACGAAAGACTTTCGATCTTGAGCGCCCACTCGCCGACCCGGTCCGCGACGAGGACGTGGTCAGCACCGAGGTACTCGACGAGCTCGTGCAGTTGTGTGCTGCGGACCAAAGTGGTGATCGTGGCGGTCTCGTTCAAGCTGCGTACGACCGAGGTGATGCGCAGCGCGAGGGCGTCATCGGTCACGGCGACGACGATGTGGTCCGAGGTGTGCACGCCGGCCGACCACAGCACGTCCAGGCGCCAGCCCTCGCCTGCCACGGCGTGCACACCGTCCACTCCGGCCTGTGCGATGCGCTCGGGGTCGGTGTCGACGACGGTGAAGTCCGTCGCATGTCCCCCGGCGAACAGCGCGCTCAGTACGACACGGCCGCGGGCGCTGTAGCCGATGAGCACGGCGTGTGAGCGCATCCAACGTTCCTTCATCGTGCGCGGGCGGGTACCGGCCGCCGATCCTGCCGGCCGGTACCCGGATCTTCCCGTGGTGGTTTGGCGCGGACGCTCGCCCCGACCGGTCGGCGTCCGCCTCCGCCAGTCTGCCGGAAGCCCGCACTGCGCAACCTTGCGAGGCCCTTTCGATGAGATCTCATTGTCGTTTCGAACGCGAGCCGCGCGGACGTCCACCGGTCCAGAGGTAGATCCCGCCCACCACGGCGGCCATCACGAGGACTCCGAGCAATGCATCCGTGCCGCCGCTGTCGTTGTCCTGGGCGAGGTTCTGGGTCCTGGGCACGTTCGGCACCGCCCGGGGAACGGCGGGTGCGGGCGCTGAACTGGTCGGTGTGACCGGTGCGGCGGCGAGCGCGGCGAGCGGAATCGCTTCCGTGTCGTTGAAATCGACCATGCCGGTCGCTTCGAGGACCTGGATGTGGTCGAGCACGACTTCCATGCACCGCTTGGCGAAGTCTCGGATGAGGGTGTTGCGGGTGCCGGTGCGAACGACCGCGAGGAACTTGTAGACGCCTCCGTGCGCCGCGCGCAGACGGTTGGCGAAGATCCGGTCGAACTCGACGCTTTCCGCCGGGGCGTTGGTCATTTCGGCGATCCAGCCCTGCTGGTCGGCGTTGGCCTCGTTCGGCAAAGGGACGTTGAGCGTGCGGCCGAGCTCGAGGACCTTGGCGTCCAGTTCGGCGTGCCCGTCGATCAGGTGCCGACCGGCTTCCTTGACGAGCGGGTTGGCGGACTTCTGCAGACCCAGCCGCCCGGCAGGCCCTTCCCACAGCCCGGCCAGCCGCACCTTGACGAGCATGTCGCGGCCGGCGGGTCCCATCGGACCGAACTGGGTCTGTGTGTACTCCGGTCCGAATTCGGGTTGCGCCGATGCCTGCGGGACGGCGAGCGAACAGATGATCGCGAGCGCCGTCACCACCTGGGCGAGACGTGTGAGCACTGTGGATCTCCCTCCGCGTACAGCGGCGAACGTGTGTGCTGACACGAAGGGATACGGATGATTCGGGCAACCAGGATTATTGCACTGTGCAAGCGTTATCTAGTCGTTGCCCATGCAGACGGTGCAGTAGTGCGGGCCCAGCGGGCGGTCCGAGCCGGACCAGCCTGCCTGATCGGCCTGCAGCCAGAGCAGGTCCCACGCGATTCGACCGGTGGCGCTGGTGCGGCGAGAACGCCCGCATCCGTCACACACGAGAATCGTTCCCGTGAGGCCGTCGTCGGTGGTGGGCATGCCCGTCACGACTCGTGATGACCTTTCGTCGTCCCGAGACAAGCGTCAGCCGCACCTCGGCGGCCGACGCCTGACCTTCCCCGGAAAGCGCGCAGGCACGCGCCCACTACGGGCGTTCACCCGCGGCGACAAGCATGACGGACGCGTGCACTGTGCAACCTTACGAACTCCTTCCGAAGACACGCGTTTCCGTCAAGATGCGGTCACCATGGCAACGTGATAGAAGCAGCACTGGAAACCAACGAGGAAAAGCAGGACATGGATTTCTCCGTGCTGCTCGTGGACGACGACGAGCGCATCCGCCAGGCACTTGGACTCGCCCTCGTCGACGAGGGCTTCGTCGTCGACGAAGCCGTCTCCGGCGAGGACGCGTTGAGCCGCCTGGACAACGACACGTTCGACGTCGTGCTGCTCGATCTCATGCTGCCCGGTGTGGACGGTCTGCAAGTGTGCCGCAGGCTGCGTGCGCAGGGAGACCTGCCGATCATCATCGTCACCGCGCGCACCGACACACCCGACGTCATCGCCGGATTGGAGGCGGGAGCCGACGACTACGTGACCAAACCTCTGGTCGCAAGCGAATTGGCCGCGCGCATCCGAGCGCTGTTGCGCCGGCGCGGCGGCCCGAGGCAGAACGTCTCCTACCGCGTCGAGGACCTCGAAATCTGGCCGGACGAAGGCGTCGTCCACCGCGGCGGCGAGGAAATCCGGCTCACCCGCACCGAGTTCCGCCTGCTCGCCGAGCTCGCGGTCGCGGGCGGGCGGATCGTGACCAGGGAGCAGCTGCTGCAGCGGGTATGGGGCTACGACTACTACGGTGACACCCGGCTGCTCGACGTCCACATTCGGCGGCTCAGGACCAAGGTCGAGCACAACCCCGAAGAACCGGTGTTCGTGCTGACCGTACGCGGCTCCGGTTACAAGATCGGTCCGCCGAGGTGATCGTGCGCCGTCCGTCGCTGCGCTGGCGGGTCGCCGCAGCGCTCGGCCTCGGCTCGGTGCTGGTCACCAGCCTGCTGGCGATCGCCACCTGGAACCTCGCGTCCGACTACATGCTCAGACAGCGCCTGCAGGCCACGACCCGCCAGGCACAGGTCAACCTCCGTCTGGTCGAGGAAGCCGTCCGCACGAACTCGGACGGGCTGACCGAACTGCTGACCGGGCTCACCACCAACCCCGACTCCACGATCATGCTCTTCCGCGCAAACGAGGTGCTGACCAGCGGACGGCAGGTCGACCCCGCTGTCGTGCCCGACGACCTGCTCGCGATGGCCCGCGACGGTACTCCGGCCAGGCAACGTCTCCGCGCGGACGGCATCCCGGTGATCGCGGTGGCACAACCGCTGGCCGACGGGCGGGGGGTCTACGTCGAACTCTTCCAGCTCGTCCAGCTCGACCGCACGTTCCGGTTCCTCAGCGGCCTGCTGATCGCAGGAACGGTGCTCAGCGGCCTGATCGGCGTAGGACTCGGCTCGTGGGCCAGCAGACGCGCGCTGAGGCCGCTGACCGAGCTGACCGTCGCGGCCTCGCGCATCGCCGGCGGAGACCTGAAAGCACGGCTGCCGGACCAGGCCGACCCGGACCTCGGCCCGTTGGCAAACACGTTCAACTCCACGGCCGACGCACTCGAGCAACGAGTGCTGCGCGACGCCAGGTTCGCCGGCGACGTCAGCCACGAACTCCGGTCACCGCTCACGACGATGGTCAACGCGGCCGCCGTGCTGCGTCGCAGACAGGCCGAGCTGCCCGGCACCGCGGGCAAGGCACTCAGCCTGCTCACCTCCGAGGTGGACAGGTTCGCACGCATGGTGGTCGACCTGATGGAGATCAGCCGCGCCGACCAGGACGCCGATCGTGAGGACTTCGAGCCGCTGGATGTCGGCTCACTCGTCCGAGGCGCCGCGAGCCTGCGACTGGATCCGGACGTCGAGATCGTCGTCGAACCACCACCACCGCTGGTGCTCGGAGACAGGCGCAGGCTGGACCGCGTGATCGGCAACCTGATCGAGAACGCCGAACGGCACGCAGGGGGTGCTGTCCGGCTCGCAGTGCTCCATCACCGCGGGAACGTCCGGCTGGAGGTCGACGACGCGGGTGCCGGCATCCCCAGTGACATGCGCACGCAGGTGTTCGAGCGGTTCACCCGCGGCACCAGGGCCGGCAGTCGCGGCACCGACACCGGTAGCGGGCTCGGTCTGGCGCTCGTCGCCGAGCACGTCCGCCGTCATCACGGTCGAGTGTGGATCGAAGATCGGCCCGGTGGTGGAGCGCGGTTCATCGTGGAACTCCCGGAGGCAGCCGCATGAGAACCGTCATGGCCGTCGCAGCGTGCCTCCTGATCGCCTCGTGCGGAGTGTCCACCCAGGACGAACCTGAGCCTCTTGGCACACCGACGGTGTCCGGCGAGGCGCCCACCCCCGTCGTGACACAGCGCCCGCACCATTCGACGCCGACGTCCAGTTCGAGCACTCCCGCCACATCGACAGCATCGACGCCCAGCCCGTGAGCGATCGTTAGCGACTCGTCAGGTCCACCCCTGTGTGAATTCGGACAGGATGGGAGGAATCCGCCGGAAGGACCTCGTTTTGACCCGAAGCCGATCCATGCCCGCCGACGCGGAGGCCGTCTTCGACGTTCTCTCCGACTTCGACAACATGACCACCTGGCTGCCCGACTCCATCGAGGTCGAGCTGTCCGGCCCCAACCTCATCCGGCTCTGGTTTCCCGGCCGCCACACCGATGTCGACGTCGAGCGCAGGGTCACCGTCGACTGGGACCGGCTGCGCATCACGTGGGGAAGCGAAACCACGACCAGCTGCTCGGGCACCCTGCAGGTGCTCCGGCTCACCCCTGAGCGGAGCGCGGTCAGCGTGCGGCTCACCGGCCCGCCCGGTGCATCACTGAGCTCGGTCAACGGCTGGGTCGAGGCAGCGCTGGACGCACTGCAAACGGTCGTTGCCGCTGAAAGCCGCACAAAACAGGCAGTGCACCAGCCTGCTCGGTGATCACAGCACCCGTGGTTGCGGTACAACAGTCGCATGACTCGGTCCAAGGCCAGTGCGAACGACGTCGACGCGCTCACCGACGCCGTGCTCACCGCGTCGCGGCTGCTGGTCGCGGTGTCCGCACGCTCGCTCGCCGCGGTCGAGGAGACGATCACCCTGCCGCAGTTCCGGATGCTCGTCATCCTGGACAGCCGAGGATCGATGAAGCTCAGCTCGCTGGCCGAGCTGCTGGACGTCAACCCGTCCACCGCGACCCGCATGGTCGACCGCCTCGTGGCGACGGAGATGATTGCGCGGCAGCCGAACCCGGCCACTCGCCGCGAAGTCGTCGCCGAGCTGACCGACGAAGGCCGCCGTGTCGTGCGCGGCGTGACGCGGCGGCGCCGCGCGGCGATCGGAAAGATCATCGCGAAGATGTCCGAGGATGAACGACGGGGACTCGTCGAGGCGTTGACCGCGTTCACCAAAGCAGGCGGCGAACCTGCAGTGACCGCTGGCGACCTAGGTTGGATCTGAGCACGTCAACCCAGCCACTTCCCTGCGTCGATGGCAACCACCAGCAATACCAACGCGATCATCGTCCCGGTCACGATCTGGTTGATCTGAACAACAGAGCTGACGTCCGCGCGTAGGAGGAATGCTGCCGCGACAAGCGCTACCGCTAGACCAATGTTGACCGTGCGCGCCAGCATGATCACCACGGCGAGCACCAACGGAACCCAGTAGGGTCGGAAGTGATGCTCTGCGGCTTGGAAATCGAATAGCAGAGGAGCCGCGATCAGCCACACGCCCGCGAGGAACGTCAGAGTTCCTGTCCTGGCTTCAGATCGTCGGCGCTGTTCTTGACGCACACGGCAATCTTTGCTGTGAGGGCCCTGAGGACGGTCACAGTCGTGTCCGCGACCACGAACCTGTGCATCGCGATGACCATGGCGACGCTGGTGCTGTTCGCGCAGCAGAGGCTGGGGCTGACGAACGCCGGATTCGGGGCGTTCCTCGCCACGCACGGGTGGAACTCGCTGCGGTTGTTCGCGATCGCGCGACACAGCTCACTGTCCGGTTGGCCGATGCCGTCCTTTTCGGACATCGCGGCGGAGCTGCCATCCTTCGCGGACTGGCCGACCCTGTTCACCCTCAAGCAGAAGTGGCAAGTCTCGCTCGCCGCGTTGCTGATGCGAGCCAGAAAGCTCGGACGCATGCCGGAGAAGCACTACACCGCTGCGATGAAGACGTGCAAGAGTCCTGTGGCATGTACTGCTGCCAAGCCTTCGGCCAGTAGCGCACCAAGGCTTGCGACGAGCGGCGCGGGCAGCGGGCCATGCGCTTCGATGTGGACGAACAAGTGCTTCCTGGCACGTACTCCATCGCCAGCCAGGGACGACCAGCGTAGGGATCCGCGTCGAGGAACCTTGCGACCCGGTTCGTCCCGACAACGGTCCGGGCGATCAAGGCTTCCTTTTCGAACCGTGCGCGGGTGACCGGATCCAGCCGATCGCTACGGATCAGCTTCACCGCGACAGGATCGCCAGCGGGCGAGTAGGCGAGGTACACCTCGCCCATGCCTCCGGACCCAAGCTCGCGCTCCACCACGTAGCGGCCGATCAGCGCGGGCATATCACTCATGGCCTACCGGTCGCCCTCTCGTATCCACGTGTTACCGCACGCGCTCTCGCTGCGAGAGGCACGCCCTACTCGGTGAATCGCATTGAAGCAGCACGGAAGTAGGAGCAAAACTGGTCAAAAGTGTGACACCGGAACGGCAGCAATACATTAATTGTCGTACCGCTCACTTGCACTGACACCCGCGCGGTGATACCTCAACCTCTCGGCAGATGCTTTGACTTCCTGGCTCAGGCGTGCCGGACGTGGGCAAAGCGTCCTATCACGCCCAAGTCCCGTGCCTGTCGGCCGACCGCGTTTCAAGAAGTGACGGCCTTACGCTGTAGTTCCACACTCGTCTCTTGCAATCGACAAGCCATTCGTCCGCCTACTTCGTCGTCGGTCTCGGCCCGTACTTCTCCAGACCGGCTTTCGGCGACACGCCAATATCGCCATGGCCGATCGACTTGGACAAACCCACTTCACCCTTTGCCGGCGGATTGTCCGAGGAGTAGACGACGTACTGAAATGACATACGGTCCTCCCGGTCGTACGCCGTGCTCAGCCAGTAGTCACGGTTCGCGATGTCCTCCAGCCTCTCCCAGACCTCGGCCGTGAACGACTCCGCGCGGACGATGACATCGAGATCGATCTGCTGTCCCGAGTCGATGCCGTGCACGTAGACATAACTCGCGTCGACGACCTCTGCCTGCGCCTTCCAGTCCGCCACGATCTTCTTGCAGAGCTCGTCCACGTCCTCGTAGTACTGCACGAAGAGATTGCACCCGGACAGCAGCCCGACCAGCAGCACAACCAGGCCCACTACACCGGCCACACACCTTGCCGTGCTCACCCACTCCCTCCCGTTTCACGTGACGGGTCGACGTCAACCCGGTTCGCCTCGAGTAAGGGGTTTCGCGGCCGCGAAACCTCCGAGCGGGTGGATCAGAACTCTGATCGATCGTGGTTCCGAAGTGACCGTCGTGCGGTCCGCGGTGGTGTGGTAGTACTGGGACGTCCGCTGCGCAACCGCTACGGTCGCCGGTAGATCGAGTTGTCACTGAAGTCGTCGTCCTCGACTGGCCTCGGCATAGGCTTCCGCGGTTCAGGAGTACCGAACGCCGGCACCGACACATCGGTGTCGAGCTGTCCTGCCTGTCCGCCGACCGCATTGCGGAACTCGCCCAGCACGTTGGCCGCAGCACCTTCCCTCGCCTGCCGCACCAACGCCATGAGCCTCGCGGCGAGGTCCGGGTTCTGCGCGATCTTGAGGTCGAGCAGTGCACCGTTCGGCGCCACCGTCACGGTCAGCGTCTTGTCCTCGGAGGTGACGGTCTGCCCCGCAGCCTCCAGGTTGCGGCGGAACGCGACCGCGTTGCGCTGCAGTTCCGCGGTCTTGGCCTCGAAGTCGGTCAGCCATTCGTCCGGAGTCATCGTCCACTCACCTCGTCGTCGCTCTCGGCCCGTACTTTTCTTCAGGAGATCCGGAACCCTGGCCGAGCCCGCCCTGGTAGATCACCGGACCGGGCGTCGCCGACCCGCCGCCGAGCGCGCTGCCCTCGGAATGGACCGACAGGTTGACCTTGACGTCGTTCGACGAGGTCTTCTGCCAGAAGTTCTTTCGGGCCACTTCCTGCAACTGGCCGATCACCGTGTCCTTGTCGACGTCCCCGCGGATCGTGACGTCGAGATACATGACCTGCCCCTGGTCCAGCCCATGGCGGTACTCATAGGTCGCATCGACGACCTCCGGCATCGCCTTCCAGTCAGCGACCGTCTGCTTGCCGAAGCTGTCCACGCCTTCGTAGTACTGGTCGGTGACATTGCACCCGGCCAGCAAGCCAACCATGGCGAGCAGACTGCCCAGCAGGACCGAACGCAGCGCGGTGCTCACTTCACTCCCTCACGCGTCACCTGATAGGTCCTCATCTGCGACGCCGGCCCGCCCTGAGTGAAGGCGTCCGTGCTGTCGAGGAACCTTCGGACCGAAGGATCCGAACTCTGGTCGAGTTGTCCCGCGACCGCGACATAATTGCGGTCGACGCGCTGGTCTTGCGGTTGGCCAGGGTTCTCCCGATAGCCGCCAATGCTGTGGTTCTCGCCGATGGTGCCGGTCTGGTTCTCAAAGGTGACCGTGGTGCGGTTCGGGGTGTTCGGGTTGTCGCTGGCATCGAGATGCGGAACGATGTCACCCTTGTTCTCCAGCGACAACATCTGCACGTTGCCGGGAATGTCGATGCGGCCGACCGGCGAGCCGGCGGTGACCACGTGTGTCACATTGTACCCGCTCGCGACGAGGTCGCTGGTCGACTGGGCGGCGACGATACCGCCCTGACTGTGACCGACCAGCATCACCGGTACACCGGACCCCTGCGCACCAGCATCACGCAGCGCCTGCTCGATGCCCTGCTGCAAAACGGTTCTGTTGCCCGCCATCGCGTCGACGTTGACGCCCGAGTCGTTCGCGCTCTTGGGATCCCACGGCGCATTCCAGTCCTTGGTACCAGGGACATCCACGACGTAACCGGTCACGTTTCCGTTGGCGTCCTTGATGATTCGTACATCGATGTTGCTCGGTTCCTTGTTGGTGGGGCTGTTGCGCTCGTCGAGGCCAAGCAGGATGTCACGCAGGTTGTGCGGTCCCGAGCCGTCGTCATAGGTCTGGAGGTACTTGACGTCCGCCGTGCCGTCCGCATAAGTCGCGGCGAGCAGATCCAATGTGGACGCCAGATCAACCGGTACGCCGAGCGACGAGAGCATGCCGGGTGACATGCCGATCAGGGTGTCGATCATGCCGGGGTGGTCGACCAGCCACTTCTGCCAATCGCCGTCGTAATTGGCGTACACATCCGCGGCAATCGCGGTACCCGTTGCGAGTCCAGCGGCGACAACACCACCTGGCGCCGAAGCGACCGCCAGACCTGCCATCCATCGCGAGGCGTCCAGTCCTCTGGCGGCGAGCTCGTCCGCGGCCTCATAGGCCAGTTTCGTGGCGCGAAGGGCATCGCCGCGCAGGCCGATGGCCGCGGACGTGGCGGTGAGACCGGTCGGCCCATCGAGCGCCAGGGCCATGGCCGCCTCGAACTTCGCCACCCCGGACGGATTCAGCAGAGCCGAGGCAAGCACGTCCGGCTCAGCGAGGAACTTGTGCCCGGCCAACGCTGTCTTGAGAGTGTCACCGGCAACCTCATCGGTGAGGGCGCTCATCGCCACGAGATCTTCGCCCTTGGCGCGGAACCCGCCGGCGCCGCCACTGACTTGGATGTCGGTGACAGGGGCGACCGCAACGTTGCGGTCCACGGACTTGTCGGGCGCTACAGGGTTGTCGGGCATTACAGCGCTCCTGCCACTGCCGGGGCAACCCACGTGCCCAGATCCTCACGCTCGGCTGGCTCCAGCCGCACCATCCGACGCTCGGAGCCGTCCGGCTCCGGGTCGAGGCCGCTCCAGCCACCGTCGGTGTGCACCCAGCTGACCTGAGACGTCATCCCGTTACGGCCGACGACAAGACACCGCAACGCCCCATCCGTCTCGGCCGCCACCCGCTGAGCGAGTGCCGCCTCGCCGCCGGACAGGCTCAACCTCGCCACCACGGCGGCCGGACCGCCGGGGTCGCCATCCCGAAACAACCGGGCAGCGCCCATCTCCTGCAACGCCGCCAGCGGCAACCGACCATGCAATGGTGTCTGCTCCGGTCCTGCTCCGCCCAGGCGTGACTCGATCCCGGCGTTGATGTCCTGGCTCTCGGGCGGAACGGCCCGGATCAGCTCCTTGCCCAGATCAGCCGACGCGAACATCGACATCTCCACCGCGCCGTCGCCCAGTTCGAACAGCGACGCGCCCAACGGGCCGGAGATCGCGTGCATGCTGTGCAACCCCTTGTCGCCGATCGCGGCGACCGTGTCCAGCATGGCCATCGGCAACGCCAGGATCTCCAGGTTCTTCACCACCGACCGGTGGACCTCGCCACCCACCCCGTCGACCACTCGCTTCTTGATCAGCCCCGACTCAGCAGGCCCGATGTCGGCGGACGGCATCCACGTCGGCGGCAGCTCGACACTCGTGCGCTCGACCAGATACGCCAACTCGCCCGCGGTGAGCACCAGCCGGTGCGGTGCCGGGGTCACGCGGGCACCCCCTGCCCACGCAAGTACTCGCCCGCCTCGAGCCATGCTTTGTCGCCAGCGGGCGGCAGGTTGCCCGGCCCCCACTTCCAGCCCGTCCACGGCGGCTGAGGCGGCTGAGGCGGCTGACCACCACCGAAACCAAGCGCGTCCGCGACACCGTTCGCGAAGTCCCTCGCCGCCTGGTTGAAGGCGTCGACCGCACGGTTGAACCGGTCGATCGCGCCGGTGAACCAGCCCACCACGGCCTCGGAGATCTTCTTGATCATCGCGATCAGCTCACGGACTTCCTGCGCGTGCCGACGCAGCAGCGCGGCCGCTTCGGTCAGCCCGTCCGCGGCCTTCTCCAGCTGTCGCCTGTCACCACCGACCGTCTCCCGGCACCGCTCAGCCGCGACCGAGTGCCACTCCATCTTCTGCGCGTCGTCGACGAGCTTCTTGGCACGATCCCGCACACCATCAGCACGCTTCTCGATCTCGCCCGCGATCCGGTCCAGCTCGTCCGGGTTCCCGTACATGCACCCACCCCTCACTCACAGCGAGCGAATCATGACAGGTGGTGGACGTGCACGCCCTTCACCCGGAATTGCGTGCTTCTACCTATCCGCTGCGCCGGCGCAGAACGAGATCTACTCACGGACCGTAGTGATCAACCCCTCAAATAGGGCAACTCATTCTGTAACGCTCCGTAGACCACAGGTTGACTGGCAGTATGGCTGCGGTCACGCACCGTGGGGAGCGGTGTTCGGGGAGGGAAGATCCACGTGTCAGGGGAGATCGTCTGCTCGTTCGTCGAACTCGACGTGCTGGGCGTGGCGCTGCGGCTCGACGTACGGCAGTTTCCGTTCTCGATTCCGCACTTCGCCGTCGAAGCAGAGGAGCGGCTGAGGTTGGGGCAGGCCGCGCAGGATGATCTCATCGCACGCGGGTTGATCCGAGGTGACAACTTCGCCCCAGAGCTTGTGCAGGCGCTGAACATGTACACGCGCGGACGGATCGCCATCGCCATGCGTGGCGTCGCCGACCAGGAACAGCACCTTGCCCTCGCGGTGATCGACGACCATGCCGGCCCGGCAACTCGTCCGTCTGCATCGTGTCGGTCGGAGGTGCAGACAAGTCGGTGAAGGTCGTCGTGAAGTCCGCCGACGGGGAGTACGAGGTCGGCCAGCCTCGTTGATCGGCGACATGATGCCGGTCCGAGACTGCGACAGATCACCACTCCTATGCTTGTCGTGTACGACTGATGTACAGTTCTCGTGTACATCAGTCGTACACGAGAAGGATGCACATGGACATCGCGATCTTGAGGTCGTCGGTCACCGCCGCACTGGAAGACTTGGGCTCCGTGCGGAGTCGCCTTGTCGACCTACTGGCGGACATGGACCGGTCGGCCGATTCCATCCAAGTACCGAGACAAGGCCGCTGGACGCGCGAGATGGTGGCGACGCTGTGGGAGAACGTGCAGCATCTCAACGGCGTGCGCGCCCTGTTCGAGGTGACGGCCGAGAACCCGAACACGCCGGTCACGTTCACCGATGTGCTCGCTCGCTCCGGCCTTTCTGAGCAGCAGCAACGCAACGAGCATTCCCGCTTGAGCCGGGTGGCGGCCGAGCTGTTCGGCGAGAAGCGCTGGCCCATCGAGAACTGGCAGGGCAGCACTCCGCGGTCAGGAGGCAAAGCCGAGATGCTGTACCGAATGAGCGGGACCGTCGCCGCCTGGTGGATCGAGTTGACGCGGTAACGAGCGAGCAGCCAAACCCAACCGCGCCGCCTGACCGGCCAATGCGGCGGCCCTGACAGAGGTACGCGACGGACACAAGTGCCGCCGAGGGCGGGATGCTCGGCCCGCGTTCTGTCGTGGGATCGCCGCGCCTGCGAGCGGTCTGGCCGCGGAGGCCTTCAGTTGCCGCCCTTTCCTTCCTCTCCGCGCTTCTTGTCGTTCTTCTTGTCACCGCCGACTTTCCGGTCGCCGTCCTCTGCCTTGCCGTTGACACGTTCGGACGTCACAACCTGATCGGAGTCGATGAGCACCCTGCTGCCGTCGACGATCAGGTGCAGTTGACGTGTCTCCCGAAGCCGGCCGCGACTCTCGCCGGTGTACTCCACTCCGATGGTCACAGTGTCGGCGTCGATGGCTTGTGGTGCGGTGGTGACGACGAGGTCCTTGACGTCCTTCCACGCCTTCTCGTACTGCTCTTTCCCCTGTGCCTGCATGGCCGGACTCAGCCGTGTCCACGCCTCTTCGGTGCGGTCGGGCAGCAAGGCGTAGTAGTCCGCCACGGACTGCTGCAGCTGAGCCGCGGCGACAGTGCTGGTCGTTGGCGTCGGTGGTGGGCCGGCGACCTGATCGGAGGACGTCAACACCGGGTACAGCAGCGCGATGAGCACGACGGCCGCGACCACGGCGGCCGCGATCGGCAGTGCGGAACGCAGGCGGCGAGACGCCGGGGCCGATGGACCCGCGAACGGCCGCAAGTCCACGCGCGTCGGGGCTGGTGCAGGGCGACCAGCCGCCACGGCGGTCAGACTCTCTGCTGCCTGAGCCATTGTCGGACGCGCCGCGGGATCCATTCGCATCATGTGCAGCACTACGTCGGTGATCGGGCCGCGGTGTGCGGGCGGGACCATCTGTCCGGCTGCCACAGCGTGCAGCAACGCGATCGCGTTGTCACCGTCTCCGAACGGCTCACGCCCTTCAACCGCCGTGTAGAGAGTGGCACCGAGGGAGAACACGTCACTGGCGGCGTTGGGCTCATGTCCCTGCGCGACCTCCGGTGCCAGGAACGCCGGTGTCCCGACCATCATGCCGGTGGCGGTCACAGTGGTGTCGCCGTGGGCGCGGGCGATGCCGAAGTCGGTGATCTTCGCGGTCCCGGAGTCGGTGATCAGGATGTTGGCGGGCTTGACATCGCGGTGCACGATGCCCGCCTCGTGTGCCGCCGCCAGCGCCGCAGAGACCTGGCCGCCGATCTGAGCAACCTGCACGGCGGGCAGAGATCCGCGGGCTGCGATGAGCTCGGCGAGACTGCGCGCCGGCACGTACTCCATGACCAGGACCGGCCGGCCGCCGTCCTCGACGACGTCGTGCACGGTGACCGCGCCAGGATGCTGCAACCGGGCCGCGATCCGGGCTTCCCGCACCGCGCGCTGCCGAGCCCGCTCAGCTTCCTCAGTGGACAGTCCCGGCGGCAGCACGAGATGCTTGAGTGCCACGACCCGGTCGAGGCGTTCGTCGAACGCCTGCCACACCACACCCATGCCGCCGGCGCCGATCCGTCGTTGCAGCCGGTAGCGCCCCGCGACCAGGTCGCCCTGCTCGGTCACCGGCGCCTCCTCATGGCAGTTGGTGCCTGGAGTTTATGGGCCGCCAACGGCACCCTCGTATTCGACACCGCAGGACTGGTTACCCCAGGCTCGCTGGACGAACGCCTCGCTGCCCGAGTCCCACACCACGCCTGGGATCCGAAGGAGACGGTCACGTTCGGCTCCCAGGTGCCGCGTTCCGGGGTGTCCTCCGCGTCGGTTCGCCCGGCTGACGTCGGCTTGCCCCCGACGGTGTGCTCGACCTGTGGAACAGGCCAGGCGGACTCACGCAGCCCTCACGGCCGCTGCCCTGATCTTTCTCGGCGCTGCGGCCGGCGCCCCACTGCGCTATCTCACCGACCGCTTCGTGCAGGCACGGCACGACAGCCCCTCTCCATGGGGCACCTTCAGCTACGAGACGCTGCGACTGGCCGAGCAGGAGGCGTACTTCTACGCAGCAATGAACCTCATCGTCAGCGTCGTGGCCGGCGTGGGCGCGGCCCTGCTCTCCCACACGTACGTCGCGGCCATGGTCGGCTGACCGTCAACGCTCCTGACAGCCGCAGCCCGCTGCGGTCTTCGCGTCCGCCACGGTGATACCAGGATCGACCGACCGCTCGTCGGGCGTGCAGCAGGCGCTGACACCGCAGCAAGGGCCTTCGCTCTGTGCCGCAACAGATAAGCTCACCGACGGCGCTTCAGCGGATTTGGTGGCGCGGATGATCGCGGAGTGCATGCCGTCGGCCACCTGCTGGGTCGGGGTGATCTCGATGTCGGTGAACCCGGCTGCTGCCAGGCCTTCACGGTACTCGTGGAACGTCAGCGCCCCCGCGATGCAGCTGACGTATGACCCGCGCTCAGCCCGTCCGGCGGAGGTGAGGTGATCGTCGGCCACGACGTCGACACTCCGATGCGGCCACCTGGCCGGAGAACGCGGAAGGTCTCGGCGAACACGGCCGGCTTGTCGACCGACAGGTTGATGACGCAGTTGGAGATGACGACGTCGATCGCGTTGCTGGGCAACGGGATGGCCTCGATCGTGCCCTTGAGGAACTCCACGTTCGTCGTGCCGGCCTTCGCCGCGTTGGTCAGGGCGAGAGCGAGCATTTCGTCGGTCATGTCCAGCCCGTACGCCTTGCCGGTCGGTCCGACCCGGCGCGCGGAGAGCAGGACGTCGATGCCACCGCCGGACCCGAGGTCGAGCACCCGTTCGCCTTCGCGGAGTTCGGCGACGGCGATGGGGTTGCCGCAGCCGAGGGACGCCGCGACCGCCTCGGCGGCGTCAGGCCGGCCTGGTCGACTCAGAACGTCGGGGAACCTGGGTGTACTACCGCATTCGACCTGAAACCACAGACCGGCTGGCCGAGGTGCTGGCCGAGGTCGGCAGTTCACAGAGCGCGGTCGCGAGGTAGTTCGAACCGAGGCTTCGCCTGCTGTTCATGTTCGCGTCGCCATGTGCCCGATACGAGCACCTACTGTCCTGGATCGACATAAGTCGATATACGCGTTCGGCTCGTGTCGTTCCCGAACGGACTTGCATGGAGGTGCCGTGCCGCCGCGTCCCACCACGGACCAGCGGATCATCCCGCTGCCCTTGGCGTCGACCAACCACGCCGGGCGTTCCGCCCTGACCTGCCGCTACCGCTGCGGCGACGCCTGCTTCCACGAGGCGCCCAACACCTCGACCAACGCCTACCTCGGCGACGTCATCACGAGCGCGCTGTCACGACGCTCACTCCTGAAGTCGACGGCTGTGCTGTCTGTGGCAGCAGCGGGAACGGCAGCCGTTGCCGTGCCCGCATCTGCGGACATCGACGCCGAACTCCGCCTCGGCGGCAACCGGGGTGCTCGCGGGCTCCGCTTCGAACCGGTGGCGCACAACAAGCTCGACGCCGTGGTTGTACCGCCCGGTTACGAGCAGGACGTCGTGATCCGGTGGGGCGACCCGGTTCTGCCCGGCGCTCCGGCCTTCGACCCGGCCAAGCAGACGGCGGCCGCGCAGGCGAAGCAGTTCGGTTTCAACGTCGACTACCTCGCGTTGCTGGATCTGGACCACGACCGGCTCGTGCTCGTCGCGAACCACGAGTACACCAGTGAGCAGGTGATGTTCGCCGGGTACAACGCGGCCAACCCGACGCGCGAGCAGGTCGAGATCGCCTGGGCCGCGCACGGTCTGAGCGTTGTCGTGCTCGAGGAACAGCGCCGCACCGGCAAGCTCTCGCCGGTGAAGCACCGCCTCAACCGCCGCATCACCGCCACCAGCAAGCTGGAGTTCGCCGGCCCTGCTGCCGGAAGCGCGCTGTTGAAGACCTCGGCGGACCCGACTGGGCGCACGGTGCTGGGCACGCTCAACAACTGCGGCGGTGGCGTCACGCCGTGGGGCACGGTGCTCTCCGGCGAGGAGAACTTCAACCAGTACTTCGGCAACGCCGACCTGGTCACCGATCCGACGACGAAGACCCGGCTGGCCCGCTACGGCCTGCGCGGCACCGCGAGCGAGCGCAAGTGGGAGCGGTTCGACAAGCGCTTCGACGTCTCGCAGGAGCCCAACGAGGTCAACCGGCACGGCTGGGTCGTCGAGATCGACCCGTTCGACCCGGACTTCGTGCCGCGCAAGCGCACGGCGCTGGGCCGGTTCAAGCACGAGGCCGCCGAGCCGCGGCTGACCAGCGACGGCCGGGTCGTGCTCTACATGGGCGACGACGAGCGATTCGACTACTTCTACAAGTTCGTCTCGAAGAACCGCGTTCGCCGCGGCGAGAGCCAGTCGGCTCGCCGGCACAACCTGACGCTGCTCGACGAAGGCACGCTCTACGTCGCGAAGTTCACCGGCGACAGCCCTGCCACGGAGATCGACGGTTCGGGCAAGCTGCCCGCCGACGGCGCGTTCGACGGCACCGGCGAGTGGATCGCGCTGGCGAGCGGGAACACCTCGTTCGTTCCCGGCATGACGGCCGCGGAGGTCTACGTCTTCACGCGCCTGGCCGCGGACAAGGTCGGTGCGACGAAGGTGGACCGGCCCGAGGACGTCGAGCCGCACCCGGACAACGGGACTGTCTACATCGCACTGACGAACAACTCCGACCGCGGTGCGGCGGGCAAGGCGGCGCCGGACGAGGCGAACCCGCGCACCCGCAACCGGCACGGTCAGGTCATGGAGGTCATGGAGTCGCGCAACAACGCGGCGGCGACGAGCTTCCGGTGGCGGTTGTTCCTGGTGTGCGGTGACCCCGCGGATCCCAGCACGTACTTCGCGGGTTTCCCGAAGGACCAGGTGTCGGCGGTGTCCTGTCCGGACAACCTGGCGTTCGACCGTCACGGCAACCTTTGGATCGCGACCGACGGCAGCGCGCTCGGCTCCAACGACGGCCTGTTCGGCGTCGCCGTGGACGGCCGGTATCGCGGTCAGGTCAAGCAGTTCCTCACCGTGCCGATCGGGGCGGAGACCTGCGGGCCGATCATCGAGGAACGGCGAGTCGTGGTCGCCGTTCAACACCCCGGTGAAATCGACGGCGCAACCGTCGAGAAGCCCGGATCCACGTGGCCGGACGGTCCTGGCAGGATCGCGCGTCCATCTGTGGTGACGGTGCGCCGATCTGACTGCGGCCGGATCGGTGACTGAGACTCGGCTACCTATGGCCGGGATCGGTTAGTGGGAACGACTAACCACGGTGGGGACCGTCCGGTTCGGACGGTCCCCACTCCCGTTCAGGCACGAGCTGCGACGCCGAGTTCGTCGAGCAGGCCGCGAACCTGGCGTTCGATCTCGTCACGCACGGGCCGTACATCGGAGACATCCTTGCCCGCCGGGTCGTCGAGCGTCCAGTTCAGGTACCGCTTGCCGGGGAACACCGGGCACGCGTCGCCGCAGCCCATCGTGACGACCACATCCGCAGCACGGACGATCTCGTCGGTCCACGGCTTCGGGAACTCACGAGAGATGTCGATACCGCGCTCACTCATCGCCTCGACGGCCGACGGGTTGATCTGGTAGCCCGGTTCGGAGCCGCCGGACCAGGCCACGGCGCGATCCTCGGCGAGATGCTCGAAGAAGCCCAGCGCCATCTGGCTGCGACCCGCGTTGTGCACGCACAGGAACAGCACGATCGGCTTGCCGTCGGTCGCTTGCCCCTCGATCTTGGCCAGGGCGTACAGCCTCTGGCGGGCGAACCGCTCAGCCAGCAACGGCAGGAAGTTCGGGATGGTGCTACGCGACGCGAACTGGTCGTAGCTGGTGTGCGGGTGCCGAGGCCTACATCGCCGATGACGGACGCATCGCAGACCATCCCGTGATCAACATGTTCAAGAGCTTCATCGCCGTCGCTGCGGCCTGCCTGCTCCAGGCGGCTCTCACGATCAACAGCCTTCTCGGCAACGAGACACTGGCCGCCGCGACCGCTGAAGCACAGGAGCGCCTTGGCGTCTCGATCGACCGCCCGAAGCTGAAGTGATCAGGCCAACGAGCTGGCGATCCTGGCTACTGTCGCCTTCGCGGTAGGCCCGACGCCGATCAGCGTCGCGGACGCGGGGCCAGTCCAGCTGCCGTATCCGAGCAGGTGCAAGCGCGGCTCACCAACTGCCGTCGTGCCCTCGGTGGGCACGTGACCGCGGGCGTCCCGCAGCTGCAGTGGCGCAAGGTGCCCGAGCGCGGCGCGGAAGCCGGTGCACCAGATCACCACGTCAGCTTCGGCGAGCGCCTCGGTGTCCATCGGCGTGGCCACGAGCAGCCCGTTGTCGCGCGCCTCCCGGACCGGTGGCACCGCGACGATGTCGCCGAGCTCTCCGACTCCACGGCTGGCGATGTCGAACAACGCCTTGCCGTCGATCTCGTCCGGCAGGTAGCGCGGTGGCCGGCGGGTCATCCAGGTCAACTGAGCATGGGGCACCAGGTCCGCCGCGACCTGAGCTCCGGAGTTCCCACCGCCGACCACAACGACCTTCTGCCCGGAGAACTCGAGCGGGTTGCGGTAGTCGACGGTGTGCAGCTGACGGCCCGGAAGCCCCATGAGTGGCCGGAACGGACGCCACCAGGTGCCGGTCGCGCTGATCACGTGCCGCGCAGACCACGTACCGGCATCGGTGTGCACCAACAACCCGTCGCGAGCCCGACCGACCGAGGTCACCTGGACCGAGCGATGCATTGGAACGTCGTAACGCTTCTCATACGCCGTCAGGTAGTCCACAACGTGCTGCGCGGTCGGATAACCGTCCGAAAAGGACGGCATCGGCCACCCCGGCAGCGAGCTGTGCCGCGCGATGGAGAACAACCGCAGCGAGTCCCACCCGTGCGGCCATGCCCCGCCCGGCGACGATTGTGCGTCCAGCACCACGTAGTCGATGCCCGCACGGCGCAGGTAGTAGGCGGCGGCCAGTCCTGCCTGGCCGCCGCCGATCACCACGACATCAGACTTCAGCGCGGGCCGCCCATCGACGCCGCAGCCACAGGCTCACGTAGACGAGCGCCACGAGCACGGGCACTTCGATCAGCGGACCGACCACACCGGCCAGCGCCTGGCCCGAGGTCACGCCGAACACACCGATCGCAACAGCGATGGCGAGCTCGAAGTTGTTGCCCGCCGCGGTGAACGCCAGCGTGGTGGTCCGCTCGTACGACAGTCCCGAGGCCTTGCCCAGCGCGTAGGAACCGGCCCACATGATGGCGAAGTAGACCAGCAGCGGCAGCGCGATGCGAGCGACGTCGAGCGGCCGGTTCGTGATGGTCTCGCCCTGCAGCGCGAACAGGATGACGATCGTGAACAGCAGGCCGTACAAGGCGATCGGGCCGACTCGCGGCAGGAACGCCGACTCGTACCACTCGCGTCCACGTGACCGCTCGCCCAGCTTGCGGCTGAGGTAGCCGGCCAGCAGCGGGATGCCGAGGAAGATCAGCACGGACTTGGCGATCTCCCACGCCGAGAAGTCGACCGAGGCGGTGCCGAGACCGAGCCAGCCGGGCAGCAGGTCGAGGTAGAACCAGCCGAGCACACCGAACATGACCACCTGGAACACCGAGTTCAATGCCACCAGCACGGCGGCTGCCTCGCGGTCACCGCAGGCGAGGTCGTTCCAGATGATGACCATCGCGATGCAGCGGGCGAGACCGACGATGATCAGGCCGGTGCGGTACTCGGGCAGGTCGGCGAGGAAGATCCACGCCAGCGCGAACATCAGTGCCGGGCCGAAAACCCAGTTCAGCACCAGCGACAGCACCATCGTGCGCTTGTCACGGGTGACGGTGTCGAGCTTGTCGTAGCGGACCTTGGCCAGCACCGGGTACATCATCAGCAGCAGGCCCAGAGCGATGGGCAGCGACACCCCGTCGATCTTCACCGCCTCGAGCACGCCCTGCAGGCCGGGCACGAAGCTACCGAGGCCGAGTCCCGCCACCATGGCGAGGCCGATCCACGCCGGCAGCCAGCGGTCCAGGAAGGACAACCGGTGCAGGACGTCCTGCTCCGCCGTCGGGTTGGTGGTGCTCAACAAGGCCTCCTGGCGTCGGAGTTGGCGCGGTCGGCCAGCTCGTTCAGACTGTCCGCGACCCGCCGCAGGGCGTCGGGCCGCAGCCGGTAGTACGTGAAGCGCCCGCACGGCTCGGTGTCGACGAACCCGGCCTCGCGCAGCACCTTGAGGTGGTTGGACACGTTGGTCTGCTTGGCGCCGGTTTCCTCGACAAGGTGACAGGTGCACAAGGCCTCACCGGCGAGCAGCTCCACGATCTGGGCACGCAGCGGATCGGCGAGAACCTTCAACACATCAGCATCGAGTGACATCAGTCAGGAATGATACATCAGCCCGGCCTGATGAGACGCAGGGCTGAGTAGCAGGTCAGTCGCAGCGAGAGGCGGGCTCATCACGCAGCGGGCCGCCGGGCCGCAACAGCTGTTCCATGGTGTCGAAGACCTCGTGGTCCAGCCGGTACCAGCTCCACGTGCCCCGTCGCTCGCGCTGCAGCACACCTGCGTTGACCAGGATTTTCAGGTGGTGACTCAGCGAGGACTGCGGCATGTCGAACTCGTCGGCGAGGTCGCAGAAGCAGGCCTCTCCGCTCGCCGCCTGCCTCACGAGCACGACCAGCTGCACCCGGATGGGATCCGCGAGGGCCTTGAAGAGACGTGCGGCGGAAGCCGGGTCGTCAGGCACCGCCACCAGCGCCTCCCTTCGCGCATCCAGGTCCGTCGTCGACATGGTGACATGTTCATCAAACAGGATGAACGTCCGGTGAACGCGACCCTACCGGGGGCACGCTGAACTGGTAGCCGAGGCCGCGGACGACACGAATCCACGTCGGATTGTGGTCGTCGTCACCCAGCCGCTTGCGCAGCCGCATGATGTGGACGTTCAGCGTGTTGCTCTTCGCCGAGGGCCGGTCCGCCCACAGCGTGGCGACGAGCTCGTTGCGACTGACCACGGCGCCGGGTCTCTCGGCGAAGTAGCGCAGCATGAGGAACTCCATCGGCGGCAGCTGGACGAGTACGCCGTCGAGCCAGAACTGTGGCACCGCGCCGTCGACCCGCAGCCGGCCGAGGTCGATGACCATCGGCCGGATCTCCACCGTGTCGGTCTTCGGTGCGAGCGACCCGAGGAATGCGAGCAGTTCACGGGTGCGGTAGGGGCGCGGCACCACCGCTGTCACGCCCACTTCCGCGGCCCGCGCCGCGAAGTCGCCTGAGCCCGGTCCGGCACCGACCACGACCGGTACGTCCGGATCGTCCGCGCGCACGATCGTGAGGAAGTCGATCGGATCGAGCTTGCCCACCGCGGGACCGAGCAGCACGGCATCCGGACACGTCCGGCCGAGCACCAGCAAGGCCTCCGCCGGGTCCGGGCAGACCCGCGGCTCCACCGGCTGGCCGGTGAACCCGTCGAGGAGCTGGTGCACGACGTCGGCGTCATGGTCCACCACGAGGACGGCGAGCCGGTTCTGGACCCGGCCCTTGTTCGCCAGACAGGCTCGCCGCCGCGTGTGGAACTGTGAGCTGTCGGACTCCCAAGCCCCCAACGCAGAGCCCGTCACGGCTTACCCGAATCGTCCGGTGATGTACGCCTCGGTCCGGGCGTCGGAGGGGTTGCCGAAGATGTGCTCGGTGGTGTCGAACTCCACCAGCCTGCCCGTGCGGTGTCCCTTCTCGTCGGCCTCGGCGGTGAAGAAGCCGGTGCGCTGCGAGACGCGGGCGGCCTGCTGCATGTTGTGGGTGACGATGATGATCGTGTAGGTCGAGGCGAGGTCGGCCATCAGATCCTCGATCTTGGCGGTGGCGATCGGGTCGAGCGCCGAGCACGGCTCGTCCATCAGGATCACCTCGGGCGAGGTGGCGATAGCGCGGGCGATGCACAGCCGCTGTTGCTGACCGCCGGACAGGCCGAAGGCGTTCTGCTTGAGCTTGTCCTTGACCTCGTCCCACAAGGCGGCGCCGCGCAGCGCTCGTTCCACGACGGTGTCCATGTCGGACACCTTCATGCCGGTGACCCGAGGGCCGTAGGCGACGTTGTCGTAGATGGACTTCGGGAACGGGTTGGGCTTCTGGAACACCATCCCGATGCGCCGGCGCACCTCGATGACGTCGACATCCTCGCCGTAGATGTCCACACCGTGGTAGGCGACCGCACCTTCGACTCGCGCGCCGGGCACCAGATCGTTCATCCGGTTCAGGCATCGCAGCACCGTGGACTTGCCGCAGCCCGACGGCCCGATCAACGCGGTGATCTCCCTGCTGCCGAACGACATGTTCACGTCGGTCACCGCGCGGAAGTCGCCGTAGAGGACTTCCAGGTCCTTCAGCGTGATCACGCCGTCCGGTGCTCCCTCCACTGGCGCGAGGGTGTTCGACCGCTCGATGGTGACCTGGTTCTCCGGCGTGGAGTCGTCCTGGGTCGTGCGCTGGTCGGTGGACACCGCTGGCCGCTCCGTTCTGGTCATTTCTGGCTCCTTCATCGGGGTGTCACCACCGGCGCTGGTAGCGGTTGCGCAACCAGATCGCGAGCGCGTTCATCACGAGCAGCACGATGATCAGCAGCAGGATCGTGGAATAGGCCAGGTCGCGGAACTCGACACGGTCCAGCGGCACCAGGCTGAAGATCTGGGTGGGCAGAACGGTGTAGCGGGAAAACACGCCGTCCGGGTTGAACGTGAGGAACGTCGTCGCGCCCACAAGCAGCAGCGGCGCCGCTTCACCGATCGCACGCGACAACGCGAGGATCGAGCCGGTGGCGATGCCGGGTACCGCCGCGGGCAGCACCTGCCGCCACGTGGTCTGCCACTGCGTCGCACCGAGCGCGAGCGAGCCGGAGCGGATCTCCGAAGGCACGGCGCGCAGTGCCTCGCGGCCGGTGATGATCACCACCGGCAGGATCAGCAACGCCAACGAGATCGCACCCGCGAGCAGCACCGCACCGATGGACAGCGGACCGCGCACCACGAACCCGAGCGTCAGGATGCCGTAGATCACCGACGGCACCGCGGCGAGGTTCTGGATGTTGAGCTCGATCAGCCGGTTCCACCAGCGGCTGTTGTCCGCGTACTCCTCCAGGTACACCGCAGCCGCGATGCCCAACGGCAAGGCGATCAGCGCCGTGAGCACCATGATCCAGATCGTCCCGAACAGGGCGGACTTCACACCCGACGTGTCCGGCCGCAGCCGCGACGGGTGCTCGGTGACGAGGTTCAGGTCGAACCGAGCCAGTCCTTTCTGGACGATCACGGCGAGCACGAAGAACAGGAACACGCAGATGATCGCCAGGCACGCCCACAGCGCAAAGGCGAACGCGGTCGGCCCCACGCCCTTGCGGCGGCCGGACTTCAGGCTCTGGTCGAGCACGAGCGTCGTCGCGGTCATCAGTAGGCCTGCCTGTACTTGCGGACCAGCCGGATGCTGATCACGTTGATCAGGAGGGTCATCACGAACAAGAGAGCGCCGATCGCGAACAACGCGTAGTACGACGGACTTCCGTGCGGGGTGTCACCGCTCGCGGCCTGCGCGATGAACCCGGTCATCGTCTGCGCGCCCTTGAGCGGGTCCGCGGTGAACAGCGGCATGTTGCCCGCCGCGATCGCGACGATCATCGTCTCGCCGATCGCACGCGAGATGCCCAGCACGATCGCGGCCACGATGCCCGACAACGCCGCCGGGAACACGACCCGAATGGTGGTCTGCATCCTGTTGGCGCCCAACGCGTACGAGCCCTGCCGCAACGCCAGCGGAACGGCCGACATCGCGTCCTCGCTCAGCGAGGCGACCGTGGGCACGATCATGAAGCCCATCACGATGCCGGGCGAGATCATGCTGTAGATGCCCTCGATTCCCAGCAGGGGCTTGAGGATCGGCGTGATCACGGTCAGGGCGAGGAAGCCGTAGACCACGGTCGGCACGCCGGCGAGGATTTCGAGGATCGGCTTGAAGATCTTCCGCACGCGCTGCGAGGCGTACTCACTGAGGTAGATCGCGGCACCGAGGCCGAACGGGACGGCGACCACCAAGGAGATCAGCGTGATCATCAAGGTCGCGGTGACCAGCGGCAGGACGCCCCACGACTTGTCGTCCCAGTTGAACTTGTCGCCGAACAGCGCCGTCCACTCAGTGCCGAAAAGGAACTCCCCCACGCTGACGTGGGTGAAGAACTCGGCGACCGGCGCGAACAGAGACGCGACGATGCCGACCGTGACGAGAACCGACAACGCGGCCGCGCTCACCAGCACGGCCTTGATGATCTTCTCGCCGATGCGCGGGCTCTGCGCGGTCAGGTCGACCGGCGGGCCCTCCCACGCGACCGGGTGGCCGCCCGAGTCCGGGCGGCCACCGTCACGAGTCTTGATGCTCACTTGCCTGCGGCCTTCGCCTGCAGCGCGGCGAGTGCGTCCTTGGCCTTCTTCTTCTGATCATCGGTCAGCGGAACGAACCGGGCGGCCTTGACGATGTCGTCGTTCTTCTCGAGGTAGAACTCGACGAACTTCTCGACCTGCGGCTTCTTCAGGCCGGCGTCGGAAGGGTAGATGAACAGCGGGCGGGCGAGCGGGGTGTAGCTGCCGTCCTGCGCGGCCTTCACCGACGGCTCGACGCAGCCCTTGCCACCGTCGATCTTCACAGCCTTGAGCTTGTCGGCGTTCTCCTCGAAGTAGGAGAAGCCGAAGTACCCGAGACCACCCTTCGAGCCGCTGACACCCTGAACCGTGATGTTGTCGTTCTCGGTCGGGTTGTAGTCCTTGCGGCTGGCGCCTTCCTTGCCGTTGATCACATCGGTGAAGTAGTCGAACGTCCCGGAGTCGGCGCCCGCACCGTAGAGATCGAGCTTCTGGTCCGGGAAGGACGGGTCGACCTGGTTCCAGTTGGTGACCTTGGAATCGGGCTCCCAGATCTTCTTCAGCTGGGTGACCGTGAGGCAGTCGGCCCAGGTGTTCTCCTTGTGCGCCACCACGGTCAGCGCGTCGTTGGCGACCTGCAGCTCGGTGTAGCTGACACCCTTCTCCGTGCAGACCTTGCCCTCGGCGTCCTTGATCGGGCGAGAGGCACCGGAGATGTCGGTCTCGCCGACGCAGAACTTCTTGAAGCCGCCGCCGGTACCCGAGGCGCTCACCGACACCTGGACGCCGCTGTTCTTCTCCATGAACAGCTCGGACGCGGCGATCGACAGCGGTTCAACGGTGCTCGAACCGTCGATCACGACCGGGCCGGACAGCTGCTCACCCCCGCTCTCGGAGCCACTGCCGTTGTTCTGCCCACCACAGGCGGACAGGGTCAGCGCGGCAACAGCCACGACGGACAACACGTGCGCACGCTTCACCTGGCGGATGGTCACTGACGTGCCTCCTGCTCGGGACCCGGATCGGGGCCGGGATCTTCGACGAGAACCCCCGTTCGAGGGCCCCTGCATCGAAGAATCTCGTTCTAAACAGAAGGTGAACACCGAGTGACAGGGAGAACTATGGTTGAAAAATCTCGATCCAACGCGCGTTCACTTTGCGCCGATCGGCGCAGCGAGCAGACTGCGAACCTCTTCCAGGCGCTCCGGGATCGCGACATACCAACCCCAGGTACCGCGGCGCTCGCCGCGAACGAGGCCGACCTCCGCGAGGACACGCAGGTGATGGCTGACGGTCCCCTGGCTCAGGCCAACACTGTCGACGAGGTCGCACACGCACGATTCACCGCTGGGAGCGGCCTGCAGGAGGCGGAGCAGTTCAAGGCGGACGGGACTGGACAGCGCCTTGAAGAACTCGGCGATGCTCGTTGCCTCGGCGGCATCCACGCCCTGGCCGAGTGACACGCAGCGCTCGTGGCCGCCGTTGTCCACCTGGAGTTCACCGCGACGCTCCACCATGGCCCGAGGGTATGACCTAGATTGACAAAAGTCGATGCAACCGATGTGCTCTATATCGACAATCTTCGGTCCAAGGAGACCTCACATGACGCGCGCAGGCGGCCTGCCCCAGCACGAGCTCACCGCCCAACTGCTCCGGATCACCGATGAGCTCGCCGACAAGTTCCACGGCGTGTTCGGCCGCGAGACCATCGAGCGCTTCGTCGACGAGACCTACCGCCTGCTCGACGCGAACGCGACGATCAAGACGCACCTCGCGACGCTCACCGCGCGCTTCGCCAAGCAGCGCCTGACGGACTACGGCCGCGCGCAGGGGCTGACCAAGGTCGAGGTGCCGCAGGTGTTGTTCATCTGCGTCCACAACGTCGGCCGCTCGCAGATGGCGTCCGCGCTGCTGGAGCACCACGCGTTCGGCAAGGTCGCGGTGCGCTCCGCCGGCAGCCAGCCGAGCGGTTCCATCCCGAAGGAGATCACCGAGGCGCTTGCCGAGCTGAACGTCTCTTTGACGCAGGCGTTTCCGAAGCCGCTCACCGACGAGGTCGTGCGCGCCGCCGATGTCGTGGTCACGATGGGCTGCGGCGACTCCTGTCCCGTGTACCCCGGCAAGCGCTACCTCGACTGGGAGGTGGCCGACCCGGTCGGCGCCCCGCTGCACCGCGTGCGCGAGGTGCGCGACGACATCGACCGCCGGATCCGCGGACTGCTCGCGGAACTGCTGGGCGACTGATGCTGCAGGTCTTGCTGGTCACCCTCCTGGGCACCGTCGGCGTCGTGATGACCTTCGCCCTCGGCGTTGCCAGCCTGTCCCAGGCTCACGACGCCGCACGCGGCAGTGCCCGCCAGCTGACCCGCAAGACCTTCGCCTGCATCTGGTTCACCGCCTGTGGCGCACTGGTAGTGAGTGGCCTGTAGCTCTACGTGACGTGACGAAGCGTGTCACCAACCGTTCACCTGGATCGGGCATTATCGAACCAACGCCAATGCCGCCACGAGGAGATCGTCGTGACCAAGACCCCTGAAGTGCTGTTCGTCTGCGTGCACAACGCCGGCCGCTCGCAGATGGCCGCGGCGCTGCTGCAGCACTACGGCATGGGCAGGATCGCGGTCCGCTCCGCCGGCTCGGCGCCCGCGGAGAAGGTGAACCCGGCCGCCGCCGACGCCCTCGCCGAGTGGGGCCTGGACATCACCGCCGAGGTGCCGTCCAAGCTCACGACCGAGGACGTCGAGGCGTCCGACGTGGTAATCACGATGGGCTGCGGCGACACCTGCCCGGTCTTCCCCGGCAAGCGCTACCTCGACTGGCAGCTCGAGGACCCGGCGGGCCAGGGCATCGACGCGGTCCGCCCGATCCGCGACGAGATCGACCGCCGCGTCCGCGGCCTGGTCGCCGAACTGCTCGACTGACGCGGCACGCTGGCGGCCGACAACCCGGCCGCCAGCACCCCGATCGCCCCCAGCACGATGAACACCGCCGGGTAGCCGCCGAACCACGAAGCCATGGCACTGCCCGCCCACGGCGCGATCGCAGCGGTCAACGTCACCGGCACCGCGAGCAAGCCGCTCAGCCGTCCATAGTGGACCGCTCCCCAACGATCGGTGATCGCGGTCGCCTGCACCAGCGTGAAGATCCCGCGTGCGACACCGGCAAGCACCGCACCGGCGATCAGCAGCAAAGCCGGTCCAGGCACCACACCCAGCAACGTCGTGATCACCGCACTCGCGAACAATACGAGCGCGGTCCGCGTCCGCACCGACGTCTTCGCGGTCAATCTGCCGTACCCGAGCCGCCCGAGGACCTGACCCACCCCACCGGGGCCCAGGGCTACTGCGGCCGTGGATGTCGACATGCCACGTTCGATCAGCAGCGGCACGAGATTGACCACGACCGCGTAGACGCTGAACGCCGCCAGGCTCATCGCGATCGTCAACACGAGGAACGGCCTGCTGCGCGCCACTGCGGACGGATGGTGTTCGGTCTCGTGCTCTATCTGCGGCCAAGGCAGCCGCAGACCCCACAGGTGCAGGGGAATCGTTGTGACAGCGAGGAATCCGGCCAGCAGGAGGTACGTACCGCGCCAGTCCAGATAGGTGTTGAGCACGGCGGTCAGCGGTGCGAACACCGTGCTGGCAAGCCCCGCGACCAACGTGGCCGCGTCAGTGCCGTCACCCGCCGCGGCCCGCACCACCGGGTGAGCGCGGCGAACGCGGGCGCGTAGAACACCCCGGCCATCGCGACGCCGGCCACCAACCACGCAGCCGTGAACCACGCGAGCGATTCCGCTGTCGCGAGCGCGACCAACGCCGGAACAGCGATGATCGAGCCTGTCGTCATGATGGCACGAGGCCCGCGCCGATCGAACAGCCTGCCCACCGGCACGCCCACGAGCGCCGCCACGACCTGACTGGCGGAGAAGCCCGCAGTGATCGCAGCAAGCGACCAGCCCGTCTGCGCGCTGATCGTCGGCAACAGCACGGAGAACGCGTAGAACAACACGCCCCAACTGATGATCTCGGTCGTGCACAACACGATCAGCACGCTGCGCAGCCCGGCGTCAACACCAGGCTGCGCCGCAACCGTCTCAACGTGCACTTGGCGCGAGACCGATCGTCACGTCAACCGACTCAGGCGCACCGCAGCAACCGCCCTCGCTCTTGGCTTCTTGAGGTGCGTCGAACACTCCGGCACCACCACAGACCCCGGTCTCGGGCAGCACCAACTCCACCCGTCCCGCCGACTCGTGATCGCCCGCGATCGCAGCCACCACCGAACGCGCCTGTTCGTAGCCGGTCAGCGACAGGAACGTCGGTGCACGCCCGTAGCTCTTCATGCCCACCAGGTACACACCGGGCTCGGGGTGGCGCAGTTCCGCTTCACCGTGCGGGTAGACGGTGCCGCACGAGTGGACGTTCGGGTCGATCAACGGCGCGAGCTTCGTCGGCGCCTGCAGCACCGGGTCCAGTTCGAGCCGGATCTCCGACAACCACGACAGATCCGGCCGGAACCCGGTCAGCACAACGACCTCGTCGATCCCGTCGATCTTGTGGCCGTCGAAGGACTCCAGCGTCAGCGTGCCGTCGCCCATCTGCTCGACAACCTCGGTCCGGAAACCGGTGACGGTCTCGATGTGGCCGGCTTCCGCGGCCTTCTTCGCCCGCAATCCCAACGCACCGCGAGCAGGCAGCTGGTCCGACTCGCCGCCGCCGAACGCGTTGCCGACCGCACCGCGCCGCAGCAGCCACACGATCTTCGTACCCGGCTCCTGCTCAGCCAGATCGGCGAAGGCGACCAGCGCGGTCAGCGCCGAGTGCCCACTGCCCGCGACCGCGATCCGCTTGCCCGCGTACCGCTCCCGTTCCACGGCCAGATCCGGAACCCTGTAGTTGATGCGCGCAGCAGCCGCCTTCTCGCCCACCGCGGGAAGCCCGTCACCGCCCAGCGGATTCGGCGAACCCCAGGTACCGGACGCGTCGATCACCGCCCGCGCCGTGATCCGCTCCTCCCCATCGGACGTCTGCACGTGCACCGTCAGCGGCTCGTCCTCACGACCGGCGTCGACGACCCGGTCCCGGCCGCGCCGCGCGACACCCACAACGCGCGCACCGAACCGCACGCGGTCACCCAGCGCTTCAGCCAGCGGCCGCAGGTAGAGCTCCGCCCACTCGGCCCCGGTCGGATACGTGTCACCGTCAGGCCGCACCCAACCCGTTGGTTCCAGCAGACGGGCGGCCGCCGGATCCACCAGCTCGCTCCACTTGGAGAACAGCCGGACGTAGTTCCACTGCGACACCGCGGCGCCGGCACGGTCGCCCGCCTCCAGCACGATCGGGCGCTCACCACGTTCGACCAGGCGCGCCACGGCAGACAAACCCGCTGGTCCGGCACCCACCACGACGACTGGCAACTCGTTCACCGCACACCCCTTGCATCGAAGGTCTTCGAATCAACTTAGCCGACTCTATCGACGCAAATCGATTGACACAACCATCGATTTGTGTCGATACTTGCGGCATGACGGTCACCGTGCCCGGTCCTCGCCTGCTCGAGACACAGGACGCCGCCACCTACTCGGAGTGGTTCGCAAGCCTTGCCGAACCCACCCGCGTACGCCTTCTGCACGCCGTGGCCACCGCCGGCCGGTCCATGACGGTCGGAGAACTGACGGAACTGCTCGGCATCAGCCAGTCGACCTGCTCGCACCACGTGCGCAAGCTCGCCGACGTCGGGTTCCTGTTGCTGCACAAGGAAGGCACGGCCACCCGCGTGACCGTGAACCCGAACTGCTGCACCGGACTCCCGCACGCGGCCGACGTCGTGATGGGCGTACTTGAAGCCCGCCCCTGCTGCCCCACCGACGTGCCCGCCGACGTCTTGGTGCGACAGCTCGAACCGGGCGACTGGGCCGCGGTGCGGCGCATCTACGGCGAGGGCATCGCCACCGGCGACGCAACGTTCGAGACCGAGGTACCGAGCCGGAAGTCCTTGGACGCCAAGTGGCTGCCGGACCACCGCTGGATCGCCGAAGTCGACGGATCCGTCGCAGGCTGGGCAGCAGCGACACCGGTGTCGGCACGGGACTGCTACGCGGGAGTCGCCGAAACCTCCGTCTACGTCGGCACGGACTCCCGTGGCCGCGGTGTCGGCAAAGCCCTGCTACGCCAACAGGTCATGGCCGCCGACGAGGCCGGTCTGTGGACGTTGCAGACGTCGATCTTCCCGGAGAACCGCGCAAGCCTCGCCCTGCACCACTCCGCGGGCTTCCGCACCCTCGGCGTCCGCGAACGCATCGCGCAACACCACGGCGTGTGGCGCGACACCGTGTTCCTCGAACGCCGCACCACCAACTAGCTCCCCGCCATCAGAACCGTCGCCGCACGCGGTGACGGCTACTTCGAGGTGCCCAAATGAACTGCCACGACGCCATCGTCATCGGCGCCGGCCAGTCCGGACTCGCCGCTGCCCACGCACTGATCATCCAAGGTTTGCGCCCGCTCGTGCTCGAAGCAGGTGCCGAACCGGTCGGCTCCTGGCCGCACTACTACGACAGCCTGACCCTGTTCTCCCCAGCGCGATACAGCGCGTTGCCGGGCCTGCCGTTCCCCGGCGATCCCGAGCACTACCCGCACCGCGACGAGGTCGTGGACTACCTCCGCACCTACGCCGCACACCTCGACACTGACATTCGCACCGGACAACGAGTTGCCAAGGTGGTGCGCGACAACGACTTCCGCGTCGCAACAGCGGACGGCACGACGTTCAGCGCTCCGATCGTCATCGCCGCCACCGGCGGCTTCGGCAACCCGCACCGACCTGCGTTACCCGGCCTCGACGACTTCCCCGGCACCGTCCTGCACACCGCGCAGTACCGCACCCCCGAGCCTTTTCAGGGGCAACGCGTCGTCGTGGTCGGCGCGGGCAACTCCGCAGTCCAGATCGCCGCAGAGCTCGCCGAGCACGCCCATGTCACCCTCGCCACCCGCAAGCCGGTGAAGTTCTCCGCACAACGCCCGTTCGGCCGGGACCTGCACTTCTGGCTCGACCGCACCGGCCTCGACACCCTGCCGATCGGTCCCTGGCTGCCGGACGGGTTCACCACTCCTGTGCTCGACACCGGCCGCTACCGCACCGCGCTCGAAACCTGTCGTCCAGACCGCCGCCCGATGTTCGCCGCAATAGAGGGCTCCAAGGTCATCTGGCCGGACGACCAGCGCGAGCACGTCGACACGATCATTCTGGCGACCGGCTACCGCCCGGACTTGCCTTACCTGCACGGCCTTGACACCGCACACGACCGAGGCGTCGCTCGCCACCATGCCGACCTGGGCCTCGTCGGCTTGGAATGGCAGCGCAGCCTCTCATCGGCGACTCTGCGCGGTGTCGGCCGCGACGCCACCCACGTGGTCAAACGGCTCCTCAACACGCGTTCATAAGCCTGGTCCACTACCGATGTGACGCAGGTCTCGTTGAAGGCAGTACTTGGGTACCGGCTTAGCGTTGTCAGTGTCGGTTCTGCATGAGTTCTCCAGAGGTGTGCGACATGGCGGTGGAAGGTCACCGACGCGACGTTGGAGCAGCTGGTCGGGTCGTCACCGGATCCGGCGGTCGTGGAGTTTTACGCGACCCGGTGCGGCGACTGCCGCAGAATCGCGCCACTCCTGGACGACCTCGAGGCCGAGTTCGCGTCGCGCGTGCGGTTGGTGAAGGTCAACGCTGACGAGAACCCCACACTGGTGGCGAGGTTCGGGGTGTCCTCGACGCCGACGCTGTTCGCAATCGTTGACAACAGTCAGGTCGCGACGGCCGTTGGCGCCCAGCCGGTCCCGATCTTGCGGGCACTGTTCGACAGTGCGGCGGGTGCTGGCTGTGGGTGTGGACCGTCCTGCGAATCCGGCACCAGCACTCAGCGTGTGGCCGACGCGAACTCCGGATGGGTGCCTGCGGAGGCGTGCACTTTGCCTACCGCTGACCAGCCGTTGCGGCTCAGCCGAGTTCGGTGATCATCGGGTCGACGAACATCGACACGGCGGCGGTCTGTCCGAGTGCGGTGAGTGCGACGAGCAGCGTCGACCAGCCGACGACGTGCCAGCCGTAGAAACCGGACTGCGTGAGCGAGCGGAACGAGATCAGGACTTCTCCCAGCGGCGAGCGGTCAGTCGTCTGCCCCCGCGACGAGAGGGTCCAGCCGCACGTCGGGATGCAGGCGCCGCATCACTCCCAGCGCGGTCGAGTCCACGAACAGCGCGAGGTCGGCGCCGTCGGTACGGGTGAGGACCTCGCTGCGGCCGCCGTCCACGAGGGACCGTTGTTGCGGGTCGGCCAGGCGGCGCACAACGGTGTAGGGCAACGGTTCGAGTCGCACCGGGGACTTGAACTCGGCGTCGAGGCGGTGTGCGGCGACCTCGAACTGCATCGGGCCGACCGCGGCGAACACCGGCGCGCCGTCGCCGCGGCGCAGCGAACGCAGCACCTGCACCACGCCTTCGGACTCCAGCTGTTCGATGCCCTTGCGGAACTGCTTGGAGCGACTGAGATCCGCGGGCCGCGCGACGGCGAAGTGCGCCGGGGCGAAGCTGGGCAGGCCGGGGAACCGCACGGCGGGTTTGCCCGCGTACAACGTGTCACCGACCCGCAGGGCGGTGGCATTGACCAGTCCGATCACATCGCCAGGAAAGGCAGTGTCCAATGTGGAGCGTTGCTGGCCGAAGACCTGTTGCGCGTACTTGGTCGCGAACGGCCTGCCCGTGGCCGCGTTGGTGACGATCATGCCGCGTTCGAACACCCCTGAGCACACGCGTGCGAACGCGACCTGGTCGCGGTGCGCGGGATCCATGCCGGTCTGCACCTTGAACACGAACGCCGAGAACGGCGCGTCCAGCTCTCGCGGCGTGCCGTCGGCGTCGGGCCGCGCGGTGGGGCGTGGCGCGAGCTCGACGAGCAGGTCGAGCAGGTGCCGCACACCGAAGTTGAGCACCGCGGAACCGAACAGCACCGGTGTCGCCGTGGCGTCGAGGAACCGCGCCGGCTCGAACTCTCCACCGGACGCGGCGAGCAGCTCGGCCTCCTCACAGGCTCGTGCCCACTGTGCGCCTTCCTCTGCCTCGGCCTGCCCCGGCGGTAGGTGGTCCTCCGCGGCGGCCGTGGCGCCACCGGCCGTGCGCTGGTAGCGCACGAAGTGCCCACCGCGCCGGTCGAGCACGCCGCGGAAGTGCCCCGCGTCGCCGACCGGCCAGGTCAGCGGCATTGGTTGCAGGCCGATCCGCTCCACGAGTTCGTCGCACAGGTCCAGCGCGTCCCGGCCGGGGCGGTCCCACTTGTTGATGAACGTGATCACCGGGATGCCGCGGTACCGGCAGACGTCGAACAGCTTGAGAGTCTGCGGTTCCAGGCCCTTGGCCGCGTCGAGCAGCATGACCGCGCAGTCCACCGCCGACAGCACCCGGTAGGTGTCCTCGGAGAAGTCCGCGTGCCCAGGAGTGTCCAGCAGGTTGATCACGCAGTCGCGGTAGGAGAACTGCAACGCCGCCGAGGTGATGGAGATCCCACGCGCCTTCTCCATCTCCATCCAGTCCGACACCACACCGCGCCGCCCGGCCTTGCCGTGCACCGCGCCAGCCTCGGAGATCACCTTCGCGTGCAACGCCAACGCCTCGGTCATGGTCGACTTGCCCGCGTCGGGGTGGCTGATCACCGCGAAGGTGCGCCTGCGTTCCGTTTCCGCGAGCACGGCTGCGGACGAGGCGGTCGCCGGGGTGGCGGTGGTCATTCGCGATCCTTCGGGTAGGCAACTTGCGCCAAACTCTACCCTCACGTCACGGTAATCTGATGCCGGCCCGGCAGTGCGCATGAGGCACGGACGCAGCGCGTGATGCCAGAATGACGGGATCGTGGCGCGGTTCGGGAAGGGATGTTGTGGGCGAGCACATGCAGATCGGTGAGGTGGCGGAGCGGACCGGTCTGTCGTTGCGCACCATCCGGTACTACGAGGAGGTCGACCTGGTGGTGCCGAGCGCACGCAGCCAGGGCGGGTTCCGTCTTTACACCGAGCCTGACGTACAGCGCCTCGACGTGATCAAGCGGATGAAGCCGCTGGGCTTCCAGCTCGAGGAGATGCGCGAGCTGCTCGGCATCCTCGACGCGCTGTCCGCCGGCGACGACCCCGACCGCGACAAGCACCTCGATCGGCTGTCCGAGTTCTGGACGGCCGCTGACGAACGCTGCCAGCAACTGCGCGCGCAGCTGCGCATCGCCGAGGACTTCGCCACGACCTTGCGCTCCCACCTGCCCGCGGACTGACGACCGTCATCGCGTGTGGCGTGCGGCACCGAATTTCCCTCACCGGCAACTCTCACGTAACGTGAGAGTGTGACCATGGCTCGAATCTCCACTCCTCCGCCCGCACTCGCCCCGGATGCCCTGCGGGTCATCGCCCTCGGTGGCCTCGGTGAGATCGGCCGGAACATGACCGTGTTCGAGCACGAGGGCAAGCTGCTCGTAGTCGACTGCGGAGTGCTGTTCCCCGAGGAGCACCAGCCCGGCGTCGACGTGATCCTCCCGGACTGGAGCTGCATCTCCGACCGGCTGGCCGACGTGGTCGCGATCGTGCTGACCCATGGCCACGAGGACCACATCGGGGGCGTGCCGTACCTGCTGCGCGAACGGCCCGGCATCCCGGTCGTCGGCTCCCGTCTCACGCTGAAGTTCCTGGCCGCCAAGCTGGCCGAACACCGGATCAAGCCGGTGCTGGTCGAGGTCGCGGAAGGCGAACGACTCACCCAGGGCCCGTTCGACCTCGAGTTCCTCGCCGTCAACCACTCCATCCCCGACGGCCTGGCCATCGCCATCCGCACCCGCGCCGGGCTCGTGCTGCACACCGGCGACTTCAAGATGGACCAGTTCCCGCTGGACAAGCGGATCACGGACCTGCGCGGCTTCGCCCGCCTCGGCGAGGAGGGCGTCGACCTGTTCCTCGTCGACTCCACCAACGCCGACGTGCCCGGCTTCACCACCTCCGAACGCGATCTCGCCCCCGCGATCGACGAGGTGTTCCGCACCACGCCGCGCCGGGTGATCGTCTCCAGCTTCGCCAGCCACGTGCACCGCATCCAGCAGGTGCTCGACGCGGCGGCCGCGCACGGCCGCAAGGTCGCCTTCGTCGGCCGTTCCATGGTCCGCAACATGGGCCTTGCCTCCGAGCTGGAGTACCTGCGGGTGCCCGACGGCCTGGTCATCGACATCAAGGACGCCAACCGGCTGCCCGCCCACCAGGTGACGCTGGTGTGCACCGGGTCGCAGGGAGAGCCGATGGCCGCCCTGTCCCGCATGGCGGCCGGCGAGCACGAGATCGTCATCGACGAAGGCGACACCGTCCTGCTGGCCAGCTCGCTGATCCCCGGCAACGAGAACGCGATCTACCGGGTGATCAACGGCCTGACCGACCGGGGCGCCAACGTGGTGCACAAGGGCAACGCCAAGGTCCACGTCTCCGGGCACGCCAGCGCCGGTGAACTGGTCTACTGCTACAACCTCGTGCAACCCGCCAACGTCCTGCCGGTGCACGGCGAGGCGCGACACCTGCGGGCCAACGCGGAGCTGGCCGTCAGCACCGGCGTCGACCGTGACCGGGTGCTCGTCGCCGCCAACGGCCACGTCGTCGATCTGCGCGACGGCAGGGCCTCGGTCACCGGCCGGGTCGGGGTGCACAACATCTACGTCGACGGCCAGACCGTCGGCGGCGTCACCGAGGACTCCCTGGCACAGCGCCGCACGCTGGGCGAAGAAGGCGTGATCACCGTCGTCGCCATCATCGACACCGACACCGGGCGGCTCGACGAGGCACCCGACTTCATCGCCCACGGCTTCGAACACGACGCCTCGACGTTCCAGCCGGTGGTTCCGGCCATCGAGAAGGCCCTCGCGGGCGCCGCAGAGAGGAACGTCACCGACGTGGCGGAGCTCGAACGGCTCATCGCACGACAGGTGCAGACCTGGGCACAACGCACCTACCGCCGCCGGCCGGTGGTCATCCCGGTCATCATCGAGGCCTGACCTCCCGGCGGCGATGATCATGAGAAGCAGTCCGCGCAGATTCGAGTCACCGAGCCAGTACAACGCCGCCTACCCCCGCTGTGCCCTGCCTGCCGAGCCACTGAGGCTGCGCGGCTATCGCGCCGCGCTGCAAGGCGTCGTGGACGACGTGACCGGTGCGGCGGACTCGATGACGGTGGAGTTCCTGCCCGGCGGGGCACCTGGCCCTGGGCAACCGGACCGTCTGGGGATGGTGGTGGCGACCCGCTGGGGGCAAGGCCCCGTTCTCGTACTCGCCGAACGAGTCTCGTTGCGCGCGGCGTGGGAGTCGATCGTCCAGCGGTGGCCGGCACGCGTGTCCGAGGTCCGCGCCGTTCTCGACCGATCCACGAGGTGACCATCACCCGGATACCGGATAATGGTCACGGTCAACCGGAGAGCTTGCTCACGATCAGCCTGTCCAGCCTGGGATCAACCATCACGTCAGGGTAGAGTCCACTGTGGTTGCGCCGGAGATGCCGCGGCCCGTCATGTAACCCCGATCCCTTCAGACGCAAGGCGTAGCGGGGTTCGACCGGACTGCGAGAGGCACCTGACGCATGAGTACCGCCGAGGAGGACCGCAGGGCCTAGCACCACGCTCTGCGAACCCGTAACCGTTCGCGGCACCAACCACATCACACGTCACACCGGCGTCGGCGCCGGTGCTCTCCCGCGTGCACTGGGGCGCGCGGATCCCGAAACCTGTTCACCACGCGAGCGTCCTGCCTGCTCGCGCGCACAAATCCTGAGGTGTCGATTGTCCTCACACGTGGCTGCGCCGCGCCCATCACTGCTGTCGAGGGTCCGCACGACCTGGTTCGCCAACCCGCGCGCGGATCTGCTGTCCGGCCTGGTGGTCGCACTCGCGCTGATCCCCGAGGCGCTGTCGTTCTCGATCATCGCCGGCGTCGACCCGAAGGTCGGCCTCTACGCCTCGTTCACCATCGCGATCATCATCGCGTTCTCCGGCGGCCGTCCCGGCATGATCTCCGCCGCGACCGGCGCGATGGCCCTGGTACTGGTGCCGCTGGTGCGTGACCACGGCGTGGAGTACCTGTTCGCCGCCACCATCCTCACCGGCGCGTTCCAGATCCTGTTCGGCCTGGTGGGCGTGCACAAGCTGATGCGGTTCGTGCCGCGCACCGTGATGGTCGGCTTCGTCAACGCGCTCGCGATCCTGCTGTTCACCGCGCAGATTCCGCACATCACCAAGGGCGGCTGGCCGGTCATCGCCCTGGTGGTGCTCGGTCTCGGCATCATCTACCTGCTGCCCAGGCTCACCAAGGCGATCCCGGCGCCGCTGGTGGCCATCGTGGTGATCACCGCGCTGACGGTGTTCCTGCACGTCGCCGTGCCCACGGTCGGCGGGATGGGTGAGCTGCCCACCGCGCTGCCCGGTTTCGGCCTGCCGATGGTGCCGTTCACGCTCGAAACCCTCACGATCGTCGCGCCCTTCGCGCTGACGCTGGCGGTCGTCGGCCTGATCGAGTCGCTGCTCACCGCCCAGCTGCTCGACGACCTCACCGACACCCCGTCGAAGAAGGGGATGGAGGTCCGCGGGCAGGGCATCGCCAACATCGCCACCGGCTTCCTCGGCGGCATGGCCGGGTGCGCGATGATCGGCCAGTCCATCATCAACATCAAGTCCGGCGGCCGCACCCGCCTGTCCACCTTGTCCGCGGGCGTCTTCCTGCTGATCCTGGTCTTCACCCTCGGCCCGGTCGTCTCCCTGATCCCGATGGCCGCGCTGGTCGCGGTGATGATCTTCGTGTCGGTCAGCACCTTCGACTGGTCCAGCATCAAGCCGGCCGCGCTCCGCCGCGCGCCCAAGAGCGAGACCGCCGTGATGGTCGTGACCGTCGGCACCGTCGTCGCCACCCACAACCTCGCACTCGGCGTCATCGCGGGCGCGCTGCTCTCGGCGATCTTCTTCGCCCGCCGCGTGGCGCACCTGGTCGACGTCTCCAGCGTGCTCGACCCCGACGGCACCATCCGCGTCTACGCCGTCACCGGTGAGCTGTTCTTCGCCTCCAGCAACGAGCTGATGCACTCCTTCGACTACACCGACACGGTGTCGAAGGTAGTCATCGACCTGTCCGATGCCCATGTGTGGGACAGCTCCGCGGTCGCCACCCTCGACGCGGTCACTGCGAAGTTCACCTCCCGCGGCATCGAAGCCGAGATCATCGGTCTCAACCCGCACAGCGAACAACTGCACACCAAGCTGTCAGGACAGCTCGCCGGATCACATTGATGAGGCGAAAGGGGTGGCATCTGCAGGTGCCGCCCCTTTCGCGTTTTGCCCATCTCGGGCACCATCCACTCTATACAACCCTCACGTTAGAGTAGTGTTGTGGTCATGGAAGTCGTGCCGGCCAGGAGTGAACCCGTTCTCACGCAGACCGAGATCATCGACTGCGTCGAGGACGCCTTCCTCTCCGGCTCCGCCACCGTGACCGGACTGCTGGACGCCGCCCTGCGCTGCCAGGCCCGGCCCGCCGTGTTCGCCACACTGATCCAGCTGCCCGAGCGCTCCTACATCTCCGTCATGGACGTCCTGTCCAGCCTGCCCGATCTGCCGTTCACCGCGGACTGAGCCGCTCGCTCGTCTCATCCGAGCAGGCTTCCCGCGAACGGAGACCCTTGGTCCACCCCACCACCGAACCAGCGCAGGTCACCGCAGTCCGGATGCTGCTCGCAGGCCCTCCGAACCGATGCCCTCACCCCGCACCGCTCGCCATCGCTCGAGGTGGAGTCGTCGCGCTTGTCCGGGGCACCGACCCCATCAGCCAGGAGGTCGAGTGCGGCCTGCGGACCCTGGCCGAGGGCGCCGGGATCGATCTGCTCGACGTCGTCCCCGCGCCCGAGTTCGGGCGAACACCGCCCGCCCGGCGGGTGAAGCTGGTCGTCGCCGCGACCCCGGCCGCCTCGTTCGCGGCCCAGCGGTGTGCCGCCGCCTGGAACGCCCCGGTCATCCTGCCCGGCAGGATCAACCCGGACGAGTCGCTCCGGCTCCTGCTGCGGCCGGAACCCGCGCTGACCGTCGAGTTCGGCGACGGCAGGACATGCACGGTGGTGCAGGCGGCGTACTTCACCGGCAGCGTGCACTGCGCGACCACCTCCGGCGCCTTCACCTGCGAAGCTTGCGAGCTGGCGATCAGCCCGATCCCCGGCGGCATGCTGACCTGCGTGGTGAGCGAGGACGCGAGTCCGGTCCGCCCGCTCCGCGAGCCGCTGAAGCTGCACCTGCCCGCCCCGGTCCTGGCGACCGTGGACGGCATCACCGACGTCTTCCCGGCGGGAACACACCGGATCGACCTCGCGCGCGCCCTCTATCGGATCGTGCTCCACACCACCGCACCGAAATCTGGTGATCTTCGATGACCGCTCCCACCACCGGCGTCACCCGCACGGACAAATGCCGTGGACTCCTGCTCGGCGCAGGGCTCGGCGATGCACTCGGCGCACCGTTCCAAGGCCGTGCCACCGTGGACGCCGACACGCTGACCGCCGAGGAACGCGCACCGAGTCTGCTGGTGCACACCGACGACACCGCCCTCGCCATCGTGCTGGCCGAACACCTGGCCGCGCGGCGCGACACCGACGTTCTCGACGAGGACGCGCTGGCCCGCGAGTTCGCCGCGGCGCGGAAACGTGAACCGTGGCGAGGTTTCGAGTCGGGCACCCCGCCGGTGTTCGGCCTGCTTCACGCGGGCGTGGCGTGGAGCGCCGCCGCCAAGGCGTTCCTGCAAGCACAGAGTTCCCAGGGCAACGGCGCCGCCGGCCGCGTCGCACCGGTCGCGCTGGTGAGCACGAATGTGTCGCACACCAAGCAACTCGCGCTGCGCAGCGCCGCCGTCACGCATGCCCACGCCCACGGCAGGCACGGGGCCGAGTGCCAGGCCGTCGCCGCCCACCTCGCGCTGCACAGCGACCCCGCCCAGCCCCTGGACGGATACCGGTTCCTCCGCGACATCGCCGAAGTCCTGCCGTCACGGCTGTGGCGCGACAAGCTCGACCACGTCAGCCACCTCGCCGACAGCGCCGACCCCACGCACGCCGCCCACGCCCTGGGCAACGACAGCTCCGCTCTCAGCTCGGTTCCGCTCGCACTGCTGGCATTCCTGCGCAACCCCGACGACCCCGCCGACGCCATCCGCTACGCCGTGCGCGCCGGCGGTGCCACCGACACCATCGCCGGCATGGCCGGCGCACTCGCCGGCGCCCGCACCGGCATCGGCGCGCTGCCCCGGTCCTGGCTGCGGCGGTTCCACACCACAGGCAAACTGTGCCGGCTCGCCGACCAACTCGCCGGACCCGCCGCCACGGGGCTGACGACCACATGAGTGCTCGTTTCCAGGAACTCGACTGGCGCCAGACGCCCCTGGGTGAACTCACCCTGCGCCGATGACGCGATCCCGTGACGGGCAAAGAGATCCACGAGATCAAGCTCAACGACGAGTTCCTGATGTCCAGCATGTTCACCGTCGCCGAGGTCGAACTGGCCCGCCTCGCGCTCGCGGAGATCCCGCGGGCACCCCTGGACGTGGTCGTGGGCGGTCTGGGGCTCGGCTACACGGCACAGACCGTGCTGGAGAACCCGGACGTCGGTTCGCTGGTGGTCGTCGACGCGCTCGGCGAGGTGATCGAATGGCACCAGCAGGGGCTCATCCCCGCCGGGACCACCCTGACAGCCGACCCCAGGTGCCGCATGGTTCACGGTGACTTCTTCGCGATGCTCCGCTCCGGGCAGGGCCTCGACCCGGCGACGCCCGGCCGGGCGTTCGGCCAGGTCTGCAGTTCCTGTCGAACGAGCAGTACAACCAGCTGTTCACCATGCACGGCACGGTGATGCTGCTGCTGTACGCAACACCGATCGTGTTCGGGTTCGCGAACTTCGTGGTGCCGTTGCAGATCGGGTCGCCTGACGTGGCGTTCCCGCGACTGAACGCCTTCTCTTACTGGCTGTTCCTGTTCGGCGGGCTGATCGTGGTCAGTTCGTTCATGACGCCGGCGGGTGCCGCCGACTTCGGCTGGACCGCCTACACGCCGTTGTCAAGCGCGACGCACTCCCCTGGCATCGGCGGCGATCTGTGGATCTCCGGGCTCGTCGTCGGCGGTCTCGGCACGATCCTGGGCGCGGTCAACATGATCACCACCATCGTTGCCTGCGCGCGCCCGGCATGACCGCGTTCCGGATGCCGATCTTCACCTGGAACATCCTGATCACCAGCATCCTGGTGCTGTGCTCGCCTCACCGCCGCTCGACTTCCACGTGACCGACACGTACTTCGTCGTCGCGCACTTCCACTACGTCCTCTTCGGCACCATCGTCTTCGCCACCTACGCGGGCATCTACTTCTGGTTCCCCAAGATCACCGGCCGGATGATGAACGAACCGCTGGGCAAGCTGCACTTCTGGACGACGTTCCTCGGCTTCCACGGCACCTTCCTGGTCCACCACTGGCTCGGCAACCAGGGCATGCCCCGCCGCTACGCCGATTACCTGGCCTCCGACAACTTCACGTTCCTCAACACGTTCTCCACCATCGGGTCCTTCGTGCTCGGCCTGTCGGTACTGCCGTTCCTCTACAACATCGCCCGCAGCTACCTCTACGGCGAACCTGCCGGAGGAGACGATCCCTGGGGCTTCGGCAACTCGCTGGAGTGGGCAACGACCTCGCCCTCGCCGCGGCACAACTTCCACGAGCTGCCGCGGATCCGGTCGGAGCGGCCGGCGTTCGAATTGCACTACCCGCACATGGTCGAACGCATGCGCACCGAGTCGCACGTCTCGGTCACCAAACGCGGACCCGCCGGCATCGACGAGACCACCGACAAGGTGCTCGCGCCGACCGACCGCGAAACGAAGCACTGAGCCGTGGACTCCGCGCACGAACCCCAGGAGCTTCGCCGGATCGAGCGCTGGCTCGCCGTCAACGACCCTGGCCTGGCCGCGGCACTCAGCGCACCAGGCGCGGGGCCGCGACAGGCGAACCGCCGATCGATCCGGCTCACCGTCGATCTCCTGGGGGACGGTGTGCCTGGTGATGGGCGTGTTCACCTGCGTGCTCACGTTCATCTTCGTCGGTGTGCTGGTGCTCATGGCTGGTGCGTGCCTGCACACGACCTGCCGGCGCTGAAACGACGTTTGAAGCCCCATGAAGCGGGCACAGGCTTCGTATGGGGATGCGAGATCGCCATGGGGACCAGTCGCTGCGGCTCCTGCTCGAGGGCTACGCCTGGCTGCCGGGCCTCCGGCGCAGCACCGGCAGCGACGTGGTGCGGACACGGGTCATGGGCCAGCCCACCCTCGGGTTGTGCGGACCGGAAGCCGCGCAGTTCTTCTACGACGAGAAACACGTGCAACGGCACAACGCGATCCCCAGCCCCGTGCTGAGCACGCTGTTCGGTCACGGCGCGGTGCACACACTGGACGCCGACGCCCATCGGCAGCGCGAGAGCTTCTTCCTGGCTCTGGTGACTCCGGAATCCGTCGCCTCACGGGTCGCCTGCGTGGCGGCCGCGTGGGAGGACACCGTCGTCGGGTGGCGGGCGGACCGGGAGGTCGTGCTGTTCGACGAGGCGAGCCGGGCGCTGACCGCGGGTGTGCGCCGCCTAGGGCGTGTCCGCCGGGTCATGACCGGGTTTTGTCTGGTGTAGCGCGGATCCAGTCGATGATCTCGATCAGGTCGTTGGTGGCTTGCCAGTGGCTGCCCAGCTTGTCGTAGCGGGTGGCCACTGCGCGGAACTGCTTGCGGCGGTTGAACCCTCGCTCGACCTGGTTGCGCTGCCTGTACCGGGTGCTGTCGAACGATGGCGGCCGTCCACCGTTGGATCCCTTGCGTAGCCGGTTGCTGACCTGATCCCGGCGTTCGGGGATCACCGCCTTGATCTTCTTGCTCCGCAGCAGGGCGCGATTGGCCTTGCTGCCGTAGGCCTTGTCCCCGGTCAGCGAGTCCGGACGCTTGCGCGGACGACCGGCCTTGCCGGGCCGGGGCACGGCGATGTCCTCCAGCAACGACTCCAGCTGCTTGGTATCAGCGGCCTGACCAGGAGTGACCCGGGTCGCCAGCGATCTTCCGCGTCCTTCGCCGATAGTGTGGATCTTGGACGTCAAACCACCCCGTGACCGCCAAGGCCCCGGGCTGCCCGCGATTCCTCCGGGCTCAGCCCCCTTTACGAGCACCCGCCGCATGCTGGTGGGCGCGCACGATCGTGGAATCGACCTGGGCGTTCCAGTCGATGTCCCCTTCGGCCTCGGCCCGGCCCTGGACCTGCCGCTTGAGCCGCGCCCACGTCCCGTCCGCCGCCCACCGGCGATAACGCTCATAACAGGTTTTCCACGGCCCGTACCGTTCCGGCACATCCCGCCACGGAGCGCCTGTCCGCATGCGCCACAGGATTCCGTTGATCACCCGACGACGATCACCCCACCGGCCGCCACGACCCGGCTTCGGAGCCGGCAGCAACGGCTCCAGGATCGCCCACTCCGCATCCGTCAGATCACCACGCGCCACAACGCAATTTGATCAAACCCCACGATCAGCGTTCCGGCGGACACGCCCTAACACGGCGTGGTCGGCGTGACCAGGACGGTCGTCACGTCCCGCGAAGGCGACCTGGGGCGGGGTCGACGTGAGCGGACAGCCCGGTGACGGATTCCTGGGCGGCCGTCTTCACCGCGTCGAGCCGACTGGGCGCGATGTCGGTCGCATCCATGGACAACTACTCGTTCCAGGCGTGGGCTGCCTGGTGGTCCACGATGGCGGTGACGTGGGAGGACTACGCACGGCAGTCTCCGGAAAGTAGGGCCTCTATCAGGCCAAGTCCGATCGAGCATGGATCTAGGCCCGGCGTTTTCAACGAAAGGCGGGCGGCCTCAGCAGCGAGGTGATGTGCTGAGTCCAGTCTCGGAGCGACCCGCTGCTGGCGTTCAGGCTTCGGGAGTGAAGATCGGCATGCGGCGACTTCTGCTCACGTGCGGGCTCGGCCTCCGCAGAGGTCCTGGTGTGCTGCCCTGGCGGCGAGGATGGGCAGGAAGCTCTGGAACTTGGCTTCGCGGGACAGCCGCCCGTACGCGTCGGACACGGCTCGGCGGACGGACTGTGGTCCGCTGTGGTTTTGCATCGCCGGGTGACTTCCTCGGCGGCCAGGTCGAGTTGCGCTTCGACCTGGCGTGGAGCATAAGTCGTCGCCCCTCCCAGACAGTGAACGGACTGTTAAGCACCTTGACCCCTACCGAAGACGAGGCTCCCTGCGCGTGGTGGAGGACCAGATCGAGGTAGAGCTTCTCGGACAGGTCGGCGCGGTCGGGATTGGGTGTTCTGGCGGCCAGCCGCAAAAGTGATCGGCGCCGTCGGTGGTACAGGCGATCGGGCCGGCGATTCGCGGGTCCGCGAGTCGCCGGTGGCCTCGTTGTGTTCAACCGATGCGGGTGATGTGGTTACGGTGGCCCCAACTGCTCGGAGGTTGCCGTGGATGGCGATGTGTTGCGACCGGGTGATGTCCTGGCGGCGGCCGAGAGCGCACCGCCGGTGCAGTCGGTCGAGGTCGTTGCGCGGGACCTGGCGAAGCGGTTCGAGGCCGTCGACGTGTCGTTCCTGTTGATCGACGTCGGTGATGAGCGGCTGGTGCGGCTGGCTTCGACCAGGTGGGATCTCGGCGGGGGTGGCGCGGAGTGCGTTGATCTGCGGGACAGTGTCTACGAGGAGGTGCTGCGCACCCAGCGGCCGTGGCACGAGCAGCACGGCGACGGCATGCGGGTGGTGCTGCCGGTGACCAACCGCGGCGACTGCGTGGGCGTGCTGGAGGTGACCGTGCCCTCGCTCGACGAGGAGGTACTGGCGCAGCTGGGCGAGGCGGCGCACGCACTGGCCTATGTCATCGTCACCGACCGGCGCTTCACCGACCTCTACCACTCCGGCAGGCGCACCACGACGATGAGCCTGGCGGCGGAGATCCAGCACCAGCTGTTGCCCACGGCGTCTTGCTGCGAGGCTGCCCAGTTCACCGTCGCCGGAGCCCTGGTGCCTGCTCACGACATCGGCGGCGACACCTATGACTACGCCCTGGACCGCGACGCCCTGCACCTGTCGATCACCGATGCCGTCGGTCATGACGTGGCCTCGGCGTTGACCGCGACCCTGCTGGTCGGTGCGCTGCGCAGAGCCCGCCGGGCCGGCGACGACCTGGCGGAGCAGGCACAGCAGGCCAACCACGCCCTGCTGGACCACCGCCTGGGATCACTGGCGACCGGACTACTGATGCGCGTGGACCTGCACACCGGAGCGGTCGAGCTGGTCAACGCCGGTCACCCCGTACCGCTGCTGCTGCGCAACGGCGTGGTGGAGCCGCTCGAGCTGAAGATCGATCTGCTCTTCGGAGTCAAGCCGTACTCCTACCGGGTGCAACGGCTCGACCTGCGCCCCGGAGATCGGCTGGTGCTGCTCACCGACGGCATGTTCGAACGCGACGCCGAAGCCGTCGACCTGCCTCTGCTGCTCCGCAGCACCGAAGCACTGCACCCCAGGGAGGTGGTACGGGCGGCGACCAGGGCTGTGAAGCGGGCTTACCGTGATCACCTCCAGGACGACGCCACCGTGCTCTGCCTGGACTGGCATGGAGTCGGCCGCACCGAACGCCACGCAGACAACGGCGCCGACACGGACTCCGCCTCGCCCTCGCGCCCGACCGGTCCATCTGCCCAACCGGGCGAACATCCTGTCCAGGATCATCAGGGAAGGCGCTGACGACCGGACGAGGATGCGCGAGCCGGTAGCTTCGGCTGCTCGCGCATCCGGAGCTACCGAGCGCTTGGGCGATGGTCTTGGCGCTCACACGCCTCGCAACGGTGGGTACGGCTCGCCTGGCGGGTGCGCAGGCGCTGCCTGGGTGGTGTGACTTCTGGCTTCGTGGAGTTGGTCTTCCAGGGTGACGATGCGGCAGGCGGCGTCCAGGCCGATGCCCTCGTCGAGCAGGGTGCGGACGCGGGCGGCCAGGCGTAGTTGGTAGCGGGAGTAGCGGCGATGCCCGCCGGTGGAGCGCTGGGGCTCGATCAGTTTCCGCTCGTCGAGGCTGCGCAGAAAAGCCGCGGTGGTACCGAGCATCTCGGCGGCCCGGCCCATGGTGTAGGCGGGGTAGTGGTCGTCGTCAAGGTTCTCGGCCGCGGTCTGCGGTTCGGCGAGTTCCGGTCGGGATGTCTCTGGGGTCATCGCGCCTCCACATCACGAGGGGCCCCGATGCGCAGTAGCACCGGGGCCCCAAGGGTGTATGGGTTTCACTTCCATCAATCGACCGTGAGGCCGTCTTACCTTTCCGCGTGACCCGCACCAGAGGTGGGGAACTGCGGGGATCGTTGCGTGTGCTTAACCGAAGACCACCCGCCAATCTCGATGGAACCGCGGTACCCGCCCGGCGAACCTCAGCCGGAGACAGGCGATCCGATGGCGTGCAACCCTTCCCTTCTCCTCTGCTACCTGACTTCTGTTCCTTGCATGACCGTCGGCACCGGACTTCTTGCACTGCTGATAACAACTCGCCGACTGGTCGCATTGCATCTAGCACTTGCTACTTCACGCGACTGCCGGCTCCGGGATGGTGCGTACTGCGGTCGTGCTTCCGGTCCTGCTTTGCCGACTGTCCTTGGCCGCTGGCTGGAACCCCTTACCACTGATCGGCCCCAGCACGTCCGGCCGTCCTGCACTGACTCACGGGTAGTTCGTCATCTCCCGTGCCGATATGACGTTCTCTCTCGCAACATGGAGAACACTACACACAGTCGGAGGTGAATGTCTACTCCTGCCACTACAGATTTACTCGTTCCGGCGCAGCAGGCTGTTGACCTGCGGTCTTGGAATGCTCCGACACGGCTGGCCCGACATGGGCGGCGGGTCAACATCCATCTGGGGGCAGAGCCACGCCGGCCAACGCCTCTGGGTGGTCGAGGCACGGTCTTTAGGTGCGGGTTAGCCGCCGTGCGGCAACGACCTGCCGCATGACCGCAAACGGCGACGGCTTGACGAAGGTGCTGTCTGCGGAGGTAAAGGCTTGAATCGAGGCGGCGGGCCAGTTTGACGGCGTCGCTTCGCAGGGTATGGACTGGTTTCGACCGTCTTCAGCGGAGAGGGCGCGCTCTGGTCATGGACAGTCGAGACGACAATCCACCAGACAATTCGGGCGACCTCGTGCTGGACCTCGACGAGCGCGTCCCTGCGATGGTCACGGTTCGCCGTTGGGCGGCGGACGCGCTGGCCGATCTGTCCGACGAGGTACTCGGTGACGTGCTGCTGGTCGTGACGGAGCTGGTGACCAACGCCTACGACCACGGGCTGTTCGCGCGTGAGGTTCGACTGCTCCGCATCTCCGAACCGTGCTCGGTCCGGATCGAGGTGGACGACAGCTCCCCTGAACAACCGGTCCTGGATCGCTCGAGGATCGACCGACACCGTGGTCGCGGGCTGGTCATCGTGGACCGGCTGTCCAAAGAGTGGGGCGTCATCCCCAACGTCGTCGGCAAGACCGTCTGGGCTGAAGTCTCCTGCGGTATCTGCTGAACCAGCACCTCCATACACGCGCATCGCTGTGCCTACTGTGGTGCCGCGACAGTGCATGACGGATAAAAGTGCGCTGCAGAGCACTCTGGTCGACTGGCCCACCGCCAGCGGTTCGGTGCCGGCGTTGCTCGTCCTGGTGGCGCTGCTGTTGGGAGCCGCGCTCCTGGTGCGCAACCGGCACAAGGCCCGCAAGTGAGCCCACTTTCAGGCTTACGTCAACTGCGATATGCAGAATCCGGCCGCGTGCGATCGGCGGTGTTCAGCCTTCGACGCAGGGTGTCAGCGAATTCCTCGGCGCGTCCGAGTTGGGTGCGGAGTTCGTCGCAGCGTTGCTGTGCGGCGTGCTCGAACTCGCGCAGCGTCGCGGTGAGCGCTTGGCGTTCGCTGTCGTCGACGGGCTCGTCGCTGTCGAGGCGATCGGTGGCGGCCAGGAGCTCCTGCATCTGTTCCAGGGTGAATCCGAGCGGCTTCATCCTGCGGATGACCATGAGACGCGCGACGTCCGACTCGGTGTAGAGCCGGAACCCGCCCTGGCTGCGGGCAGAGGGCACCACCAGACCGACTTCGTCGTAATGCCGGATGGTGCGCTGGGACAGCTGGGTCCGGGCTACGACCTCGCCGACCTGCATGTGCTCGCCCGTCATGCGGTGTCCATTTCTGTCATTGCTGCGGTGTCACCACTCACACTCAGGCGGCCCCAGGATCTCTACCCTAACGTAAGGGTAGAGTCCGGACCGGTGCTGAGCTGACTGGTCAACGTCAACCGCCGGTCCAGGCAAACCGTGAACCAGCACCACGACACCACCATCCTCTCAGCCAGGAGCCGCCGCGTGCCTTCATCCCCGCGTCACCGGCTTCCCTCACCTCCGCCGTAGGCCAAACGAGCCGCACCGACCAGCGCTACGGCGACCCACTGCCGCTGTGCGCGACGCGCGTGTGCCCGCCGTTCTTCCTCGTTCTTGATCCATCCGCCCGCTCCGCCAGCAGAGCCGGGCCTGAGCACGACAGGCTGATCGCTGACCATGCCTTCGACCTCCACGTTCACCCTGCCCCGACTCACGCGTCCCACCTGGCTATCACCGAAGGTCCTGCGCACCGAGGTCCTCGCCGGACTGGTGGTCGCCCTTGCGCTGATCCCCGAGGCGATCTCGTTCTCGATCATCGCCGGCGTCGATCCCAGCGTCGGGCTGTTCGCCTCGTTCACGATGGCGGTGGTGATCTCGATCGTCGGCGGCCGTCCCGCGATGATCTCGGCCGCGACCGGGGCCATCGCACTGGTGGTGGCGCCGCTGGCCCGTGAGCACGGGTTCGGCTACCTGATCGCCACGGTGATACTCGGCGGGCTGATCCAGATCGTGCTCGGTTCGCTTGGCGTGGCGAAGCTGATGCGGTTCGTGCCCCGCAGCGTCATGGTCGGGTTCGTCAACGCGCTGGCGATCCTGATCTTCCTCGCGCAGGTGCCGCAGCTGATCGACGTGCCGTGGGCGGTCTACCCGCTGTTCGCCGGCGGGCTGCTGATCATGGTGCTGTTCCCGAAGCTCACCAAGGTGGTTCCCGCTCCCCTGGTGTCGATCATCGCGCTGACCGCGCTCACCATCGGCGCCGGCATCGCCGTGCCCACCGTCGGCGACGAGGGCAAACTCCCCTCCTCGCTGCCGGTACCGGGGATCCCGGACGTGCCGTTCACCTGGGCCACCCTCACCTTGATCACCTTGATCACGCCCTACGCGATCGCCTTCGCGCTCGTGGGGCTGATGGAATCGCTGATGACGGCCAAACTGGTCGACGACATCACCGACACGCACTCGAACAAGACCCGCGAGTCGATCGGGCAGGGCATCGCCAACGTCGTCACCGGTTTCTTCGGCGGCATGGGCGGGTGCGCCATGATCGGCCAGACGATGATCAACGTGAAGACCTCCGGTGCCCGCACGCGGCTGTCGACGTTCCTCGCCGGCACGTTCCTGATGATCCTGTGCATCGTGTTCGGCCCTGTCGTGTCCGACATCCCGATGGCCGCACTCGTCGCCGTGATGGTGCTGGTCTCCTTCGCCACCTTCGACTGGCACTCCGTCGCACCGGCCACGCTCAAGCGCATGCCCACCGGCGAGATCAGCGTCATGGTCATCACCGTCGTGGTCGTCGTCGCCACCGACAACCTCGCGATCGGCGTCATCGCCGACACCATCACCGCGATGGTCATCGTCGCCCGCCGCGTCGCCCATCTCGTCACGGTCAGCCCGCTGCTCGACCCGGACGGCGAGCAGGTCACCTACACCGTCACCGGCGAGCTGTTCTTCGCCTCCAGCAACGATCTCGTCTACCAGTTCGACTACGCGAACGACCCAGACCGGGTAGTGATCGACTGGGCGCGGCGCACATCTGGGAAGCGTCCTCGGTCGCCGCACTTGACGCGATCACCACGAAGTACGCCGCCCGCGGCAAGACCGTCGAGATCATCGGCCTCAACCCGCCGAGCGCGACCATGCACGGCACGCTCAGCGGCGAACTGGCCGGTAGCCACTGATCAACGCGAATCCCAGCCGGCCCTGTCGCACCGCTGATGCTCTGACCTTTCGCGACGGCGAGATCCGCCGATGGCTGACACCCACACTTCGCGGAGACCGTCTTTGGTGAGCTTCGTGCTCATGTCGACATCCCTTCACGTCGTGACACCGCGAACGTCATGGAGGTCAGGCTTTCAGCCACCAACGTGGATGCCGGGCCGCCGGTCCAGATCGGGTTCGCTGGCGCGGATGATCTCCCGCACGACCGGTGCGGTGTCGCCGCGACCGAGAAGCAGGTAGCGGAAGAGGTGGCCCAGCGGGTTGCTCTCGCTCCAGGCGAAGTGGCAGTGCGGCTGGACGCCGGTCGCCGCCGGGTTTCGCGCGGCTGACGTCGGCTTGCCCCGACGTTCTGGCGGCGGTGTACTCGAGCGGTGAGGCTTGCCGGGCGGGCGTTGCGTTTGTCGATCTTCGTCGGGGAGAGCGACAGGTGGCGGCACCGGTCGCTCTACACCGAGATCGTGCGCCGCGCGCACAAGGCCGGACTGGCCGGGCAACCGCGATCCGCGGCATCGAAGGCTTCGGCGCGAGCTCACGCATCCACACCAAGCACTTGTTCCGGTTGAGCAACGACCTCCCAGTCCTGATCGTCATCATCGACGCCGAGGACCGCATCCGCGGGTTCCTTCCGCAGCTCGACGACCTGAACATCGGCGGCCTCGTGATGCTCGACGAGGTCCACGTCGTCAAGTACACGGCCGACCGGCGGTGATGGCAGCCACACCCGCCGTCTCCCGGCCGGCGGACTCGGTATCGTCACCGGCAGCGGCGGTGGGGCTCGCCGCTCCGGACCTCGGAGAACCGCAGCGGCAGCTGCCAACAGTCCCTACTCCCCCAGGTGCGGTACGTCCGCGGGCAGAGTAGGACCACGACTGTGCACAACGAGGTCGAACCCATCGATTCGGATGTTGATCTGCGCGTGCCCGCGCAACGCGCCGAACTCGTGCGCCATCACGGCCCGGTGCTCGCCGCGATCGCGCTCGGCGGCGGCCTCGGCGCGCTGGCCCGCTACGGGATCTCCCAGCTGCTGCCCACCTCACCCGGCGGCTTCCCGTGGAACACGTTCCTCATCAACGCGCTGGGCTGCCTGCTCATCGGCGTGCTGATGGTGCTGATCACCGAGGCGTGGTCCGCACACCGCCTGGTGCGCCCGTTCCTCGGGGTCGGCGTGCTCGGCGGCTTCACCACCTTCTCCACCTACGCCGCCGAAGTCGGTGACCTGCTGCGACCCAGCTCCGCAGGGATGGCGCTCGTCTACCTTGTCGCCACTCCACTCGCGGCGATGCTCGCGGTGCTGCTCGGTGTGTGGGCCACCCGCACCGTCGTCACGCGACAGGAGGCGAGCTGAGATGCACCTCGCCGGAACCACGACCCGCCTGACCATCCTCATCGGCGACGACGACCGCTGGCAGCACCACGCACTGCACCACGAGATCGTCCTGCGCGCACGCCGCGC